>CAWJKX010000185.1:0-88202 GCA_963843065.1 uncultured Bacteroidota bacterium | reverse complement strand
GTTTTTGCCGGTACGCCTTCGTAGGTTGGTATTGTCTCTCGACACGGTAACCATTGCCACCGCACAACACCGGCAGATGCTCAACCAGGTGCTCGACGTTTTCAAAATCGTTCCGGACTATGACCTCAACCTCATGCTGCCGAAACAATCGCTCGCAACGCTTACGCAAAACACTATTGCCGCGGTCGATACCGTTCTCGAAAAAGAAGTGCCTGATATGGTGCTCGTCCAGGGTGATACAACATCGACCTTCGTCGGAAGTCTTGCGGCTTTCTATCGACGAATTCCAGTAGGGCATGTTGAAGCCGGCTTGCATACGAATGACAAAAACAATCCATTTCCCGAAGAAATCAACAGGAGGCTGACGAGCTGTATTACCGACCTTCATTTCGCGCCGACAGAAACGGCGAAGAAAGCTCTGCTTCACGAGCACGTCGACCGGAAAAATATTTTTGTCACCGGCAACTCGGTGATTGACGCTTTGAGAATTTCAGTGAAGAAACATTATGCTTTCGGCATCCAAACGCTCAATCAACTCGTCTCCGAGAATAAGCGCATCGTCCTTCTCACAATGCACCGCCGGGAAAACTGGGGCGAACCTATGCGCGACGCCTGCAACGCCGTCAGATCCCTTGCCGAAACATACCCCGCCATAAATTTCATCTTTCCCGTTCATCTCAACCCCGTCGTGAGAGAAGTGGTGTACGGAACATTAGGTTCGCTCGACAATGTTTTCCTTATTGAGCCGCTCGATTATCTGGATTTCGTCAATTTGATGGCGAGGTCGTATTTGATCATCACCGATTCAGGGGGCGTGCAGGAAGAGGGGCCGTCGCTCGGCAAACCGATTCTTGTCCTCAGAGAAGTGACGGAGCGCCCCGAAGCCCTCCATTATGGAACGGTCAAGCTTGTCGGCCTGGATGGGGAAAAAATTATCGCCGCCGCAAAAAGGCTCATCGAAAACAAGAGGGCGTACGAGAAGATGGCGACTGCAACAAACCCGTACGGCGACGGACGCGCAGCCGAACGAACAGTACAGGGTCATCAAAAAATACTTCGGCATATCAGGAAATGTCATTCACGAATTCAAACCACGGCAGGTTTCCCGGTAAATGAAAAAAATCATTCGGCTATTACTCATTCTTGCGGCAATTCTTGCACTATCGCAATCCGGCCTCGGTCAGGAATATCCCCAAAAAAAAATCTTGATCGCCGTCGAAGGCAATACCGATCTGAAAAATTATGCCATCGGCGATGGACGACAGCTTGCAGATTTGCTTGGACATTTCAATACCGCGGTGACGATTAAAGGGGTGAACAAGTACAACCCGGGCGAGATAAATAATTTCGACTACACATTCTATATCGGCTTCAACCCGAAAGACGCCGTGCCGGCAAAATTCCTAGAAGATGTGCTTGCAACCGGCAAACCGGTCATCTGGATGAACACTGGGATGATCGAGTTCTCGGAAAAATATAACCTCCGGAAGAAGTACGGCTTCAGCGTCTCTATCCTCGACTTCACTCGACGATTTTGACATGGTGAAATCAAACGACAAAGTCTTCACGAAAGGAGAGCCGAACGCGAACATTATTGACATCTCGAACCGGCGGCTCGTCGCCGTGGTTGCGGTTGCCTATTCAACGAAGAAGCGGAAAGAAATCCCGTATATCATCAAATCGAAAAATCTGATGTATATTGCAGATTCGCCGTTCGCGTCGGCGACTGAAAACGACCGCTATCTCCTTTTCGCCGACATGCTTCACGACATCCTCCATGAACAGCATGAAGAGTCCCACTCGGCGCTCATCCGCATCGAAGATGTCGATCCGCTGCAAAGCCCCGATCAGCTGCGCGATATTGCTGATATTCTGTCGGCGCGGGGTATTCCGTTTCTCGTCGGCGTCATTCCGTTTTACGTCGACCCCGAAGAAGGGATCCGCGTGAGCTTGTCGGATAAGCCGGACTTCGTCGATGCGATCAAATACATGGTGAAAAACGGGGGAACCATCGTTATGCATGGTGTCACGCATCAATACAAGGGGACAACCGCGGTCGATTTCGAGTTTTGGGACGGAAGCACTGACAAGCCGATCAAAGACGAGACGGCGGAGGGGGACGCAAAAAAAATTGAAATGGGCATTCAGGAATTCATGAAAAACGGTTTGTCGCCGCTCATCTGGGAAACTCCGCACTACACCGCTTCCTTTACGCTCTATAATACGATCTCCAAATATTTCAGCTCGGCGATGGAGCAGCGCCTAGCGATCGAAGACGCTGATTACAGCCAATATTTTCCTTACATCATCAATAAGGATCTTTTCGGGCAAAAAATTTACCCGGAAAACCTCGGCTATGTTCCGCTCAATCCGAACAAGGCCGAAAGTGAAGCGTATGTTCAAAACATCATCAAGAATGCAAAGACAAACCTTTATGTTCGCGACGGTTTTGCCTCGGTCTTTTTCCATCCGTTCTTAGACCTCGATTTGCTGAAACAGCTCGTGGACGGGATTGAAAAGCTTGGATACACCTATATCGATCTGCGCGAACAGAAAAATTGGGTAAAAACGAAAGACAGAATTATCCTTACGGGGAGCCAGAACTACACTCTTCATCTTGAAGACCAGTATTTGTTCGAAGCGTATTACGACCACACCGGAGAGATCAAGAGCAAGACGACTTCCGAGAAGCGGTTGAAAGGGCCTATCACGAAGTCCATCGAACTTGAACCGGGTGAACTGTACAAAGCCGAGCCGACGGAATTCCGTGAACGCCCTCTCTCCTTCATCCAGAAGACTGAGTACAGCGTCGAAAAATTGTATGATAATGTCTTCGCCAAAGAAGAGACGTGGAGCGACATTCATGCGGCCATCCTTTGGAATCACCACGTGAAGGGCGCCGCCTTTCACGACCAGTCGTCATTAGCAGCGCTGCTCCGCAACGTGAATGTGCAGGTCGACACATTTTTCATCGGCCAGCCGCTCAATCTATCGCGCTACAATCTGCTCATTGCGCCGTACGCGTTCATCGATTCGCTGAAGCAGACCGATTATGATATCATCAACGACTTTGTCGAAAGCGGCGGGAATATCATCACCGACACAAAAAATGATCTCGCCGAAGAACTGGGCATCAGCTTCACCCAAACACGGATCCGCGTCGGCCGGATCCACGACAATTATTTCCCCGAGGAGCGGATCGCATGGCGGTACGCCGAGCTTGTGAGCAAATTTGAAACGGAAGGTGTGGATGAAGTCTTCTGCGTCGACGACGTTACGGAGACGCCGATGGTGATCGGAAAAAAATTCGGCAAAGGAAAAGTCATTTACTTCAACTCGTCGTTCGACTCGTACTCTCAGCACGGATACAGCCAGTACCCGTTCGCGCTGGAATACGTGAGAAAATATTTCCATCTCCGGCCGATTGTCCGCCGCGAAAATTTGGAAATGTACTTCGACCCCGGCTTTCGGAAAACATACAGCATCGAATCGCTCGTCAAACAATGGGTGAACCAGGGCATCCGCATTGTCCATGTTGCCGGATGGAACCAGTTCCCGAAATACACGTACGATTACAAACGGCTCATCACGCTGGCGCACGCAAACGGAATATTGGTCTATGCGTGGTTCGAACCTCCCCAGGTGAGCAAGAAATTCTGGGACGAACATCCCTGGTGGCGGGAAAAGAATTATAAGGGTGAAGACATTCCCCCTATGTGGCGGTACGCCGTCGCACTGGAAGACGACAGCTGCCTGGCGGTGATGTCGGACGAGTACACTGAAATTCTCAACGGCTACGATTGGGACGGCGTGAACCTCGCGGAATTATACTTCGAAGCCGGTAAAGGATTTGAGAATCCAGAAATCTTTGCGCCGATGCACCCTTCAGCGCGCAGAGAAGTAAAGAAAAAATATGGATTCGACCTCGACTCAATCTTCAGCCAGCAATCGCCGTACTTTTGGAAAACAAATCCGGCGGTGATGAATGCGGTTGTCGATTACAGAGTGGGTCAATTGACGCTGGCGTATGAATCGTTTCTTTCGTCATTTGCAGAGATCGCGAAACAAAAACCGGGGTTCCAGATAGTCGTGACGGCGATGGACGCGTATGGCTCACCAGAACTGCGCGAATACCTCGGCGTTGATATGAACCAAATTATCGCGCTGCAAAAAAAATACCAGTTCGTGCTGCAGGTCGAAGACCCGGAAAATCTCTGGTCGACCGACCCGGGACGGTATATCGAAATTGGCAAACGATACGCCAAGATCCTTGGGGACAGCACCAAGCTTGCCCTTGATCTCAACATCGTGAACTTCAGAAAAAAAGAAGCGATCACGCCGTTTCCAACGCTGATCCAGACCGGATCGGAAAGTTTTTATCTTGTGAAGGCTGCCGCACTCGGTGCGCCGCGGATGACGATTTATTCAGAGTCGAGCGTCAACCCGCAAGACATGGGTTTTCTCTCCAACGCCCTCGCAGCGGACGTCCGCTACCGCTACACGGACGACGGGTACCAATTGAACTCGCCGTACTCGTTCGTGTGCAAAATGCCGAAGATAATTTCCGAAATCAATGTGGACAATGTCCCTCTTTCTCCGTTCAGGGACAATTTATTCATCATTCCGGCCGGCGCGCATCACATCACACTCAACCGGGAAGCCGTGAACACGTTTTCCACGCATGAACTCCAGGCAAAAGTCATGTCGATCGCCGGAAATTTGCTTTCGGTGGCGCACGGGTTACGGACAATCGATTTTGAATACGAATCGGCCACGCGAGCGATCGCATCGTTCAATGTCGCTCCGTCGTCCGTCAGGGTCGACTACCAGGAATATCCTTTCACCGTGATGAAAGGAAACGACTGTTTCAGCATTTTTCTTCCGACGGGCAAACACTACGTTGAACTCATCGCTGGGGACCAATTCTCGTTCGGTGTAAACGTGACAAGCCTTTGGTCGACCACGGCAATCGCAATCTTCGGTGTTCTTGCCGTGGTTTCTCTTTTTCTCATGTACGTAGCTCTCAAAGTTGTTAAACGCAGTTACGCACCAAGAAAGGTATTATAAGCAATGACAGTGTTAGAAGTCGACCTGAGTTTCCTGTTCGTCATCGCCGTCATCCTTATCTGGTTTATGATCGCATACCAATTCGTACTGACGGTGTACGGCTTCATCAATTATGTCAGGTCGATGAAAGAACGGAACGATGTCGACGACCGGACGTTCGATTTTCCGACGTGCGCAATTCTCATTCCAGCGCACAACGAAGAGAAGGTGATCGGTGCTACGATCTCATCGATGATGGCGATGAACTATCCGAAAGATAAATTGCGCATCATCATCATCAACGACGGCTCGACCGATTCGACAAAAGAGATCATCGAAGGATATGCAAAGCGCGACACACGGGTGGAATTGTTCGACATTCCGAAAGGAGAAGGGGGCAAAGGAAAATCTCGCGCATTGAACCTGGGAGTGAAACGCGCAACATCGGATGTGATTGCCGTCTACGATGCCGACAATACTCCCGACCAAAATTCCCTGCGGTATTTGGTCGCCCAGCTTTTGCTGCACAAAGAACTTGGCGCAGTGATCGGAAAGTTCCGAACCGTCAACAAAAATCATAACCTTCTAACGAAGTTCATCAACGTCGAGACGCTGAGCTTCCAATCAATGCTGCAGGCCGGCCGCTGGCAGATGCACAGCATTGCAACGCTCCCCGGAACCAATTTTGTTATGTGGACATCGCTCATCCGCCAGCTCAACGGCTGGGACGAAGAAGCACTGACCGAGGATTCTGAGTTAAGCATCCGCATCTATGAAGCAGGATACAAAATAAAGTACATTCCCTATGCGATCACGTACGAGCAGGAGCCGCAGGAATGGAAGGTCTGGATCAAGCAGCGCATGCGGTGGGTGCGCGGCAATAATTATGTCGTATCGAAGTTTTTGAAGCAACTCCCCAACTTCAAAAATAAATGGCTGGCGTTCGACCTTTTGTACACCCTTGCGCTCTATTATATCTTCTTCGCCGCAATCATCATCTCCGATCTTCTCTTTATCCTTAGCGGATTAAACCTGGTCAGCATTTCTCTCCCCGGTCCGTACACCATTGTCTGGATTATGGCATTTTTTCTTTTCTTGATTGAAATCATGCTCGCCATATCGTACGACAATGAGGACGGCATCGGGAAAATCGGTCTCCTTGTCCTGATGTATTTCACATATTGCCAATTGTGGATTTATATTGTGTTGAAGGCGGCATATACAGAATACATCAAAAAGGACAAGCGTTTTTGGGAGAAAACTGTCCGGTTCGATGTTTCGGCTGCTGACGTGAAACAATAGTCTATACCGGTGGGGCACCTTCTTGGTTTATTTTTTCACCTCGTTCCCAAACAGCCCGTCCCGCGGCAGCGGGAGAATTTGGGGACGAGTTAGCAAATTTGCTTTTGAAAGAGAATCCAAAATGTCCATCCTGAGCGAAGTTGAAAGATAATTTAGACGTTTGTTATGGTTCGACTTCGCTCACCATGACTTTGCTGGCAAATTAGGACACTACCCTCCCTTGATTCTTTTCCCAACTTTCAGCTAATTACAAGCGTTATTTACCCATCCCATTAAGAGAAAGTGCCGAACAGAGTGGCTACTATTTCAACTGTAAAGAAAACCGACGACGTTGAAGCTGTGCGGGAGTTAACGTCGGCGTATGAATCAATCAAAAAAGAAATTGCAAAGGTTATCATCGGGCAGGATGCCATTGTCGAGCAGCTGATCGTTTCCTTCCTCGCTCGCGGACATTGCCTGTTGATCGGCGTCCCCGGACTCGCGAAAACGCTCCTCATCAAAACGCTTGCCGACGTTCTCGACTTGAAATTCAGCCGCATTCAATTCACTCCCGATCTGATGCCGAGCGATATCAGCGGCACGGAAATTATTGAAGAAAATGTTTCTACCGGACAGAAGGCATTTAAATTCGTCCGGGGCCCGATTTTCGGCAACATTATCCTTGCCGATGAAATCAACCGGACGCCGCCGAAAACTCAGGCGGCATTGTTGGAAGCAATGCAGGAACACAGGGTAACTGCCGCAGGCCAAACATATTTGCTCGATGAGCCTTTCTTTGTCCTCGCCACACAGAACCCGATCGAGCAGGAGGGAACCTATCCGCTCCCCGAGGCACAGCTAGACCGTTTTATGTTTAATCTATGGCTCGAGTACCCGGCCTTCCAGGAAGAAATTGATATCGTCAAATCCACCACAAGCCCCTATACACCGGAGCTTCGCCGCGTGCTCGGTGCGGATGAAATTATCCTTTTCCAGGAATTGATACGCCGCGTTCCGGTTGCAGACGCGGTTGTCCGCTACGCCGTGCAGCTCGTTGCGCGAACACGGCCGAAGGATGAGCATTCGCCTCAATTTATTAAGGATTGGCTCACGTGGGGCGCAGGCCCGCGAGCTTCGCAATACCTCATTCTAGGGGCGAAGACGCGCGCAATTCTTTCCGGACGGTACAATCCGGACGTCGATGATGTTCGTTCAATGGCTATCCCGGTGCTTCGTCATCGCATCATTCCGAATTTTAATGCAGAAGCAGATGGCGTTACAGCCGTTTCTATTGTAGAAAAATTGCTCGCGAATGTATAGCGGCTTTTATTGTTTTTGTGGATAGAATGGTCTCTCCAGCAGCGGTGCCGAATTTCCGGTGTCCAACGAATCAAAAAAATTAATGATGGTCAAAAAGCAAAAAATTTTTGCTCTCCTTCTTTTCACAGCCTCCATCGTCCTTTCACAAGAGCAACCGCGCAAGTGCTGGATTTATTTCCGCGATAAAGACGAGACGGTACTCCGCACAGTTGCGGCAAACGGAACCGTGCACGAAATTTCTCAGGCCACCGGAATTACCGAACGCGCTTTGAAGCGCCGGTCAAAGATGCTTCCTTCTGCACGCCTTGTAACGGCAGAAGACCTTCCCGTCTCTCAATTGTACATCGAACAACTGCAGCTCAACGGTATTTCCGTTATCAACACGTCGCGGTGGTTCAACGCCGTAACGGCGACGCTGACTTCTGATCAGGGTCGCCGTATCTCGGCACTGCCGTTTGTCGACCACATCGAACTCGTTCTGTACTTTTGTTAGAAAAGAATTACCCCTGCAGACCATGCCTCTGAGGAAAGAATCCGCTTTGCAAACTCAAAACCTTCACGATTACGGTCCTTCGTTTGCGCAAGTAACTCAAATCGACGTTGTAGCCGTTCATAATCTCAGAATCACCGGACGCGGAATTCTCGTGGGAATGCTGGATTCGGGATTCCGTTGGCGGGTCCCAGAATCCGAAATGAATATGGACGTCATCAAAGAGTACGATTTCGTTCAACACGACTCTATCACGGCAAACCAGATCGGCCCTACGCCGATCGACGAGGACGATCAGGATGAGCATGGGACACTGACACTTTCGCTTGTCGGAGGATATAAAGAAGGAGAGCTGGTGAGCCCGGCGTTCGGCTCAAGTTTTATTCTCGCGAAAACGGAATATGTGCCGTCGGAGACGAATATTGAAGAAGATAATTGGGTTGCTGGCATTGAATGGGAGGAGCAAAATGGTGTGGACGTTGTCAGCAGCTCGCTCGGCTACAGCCAATTCGACTCGTTGGACGCGAACGACAGCGTGCAACACCAATATACTCCTGCCGATATGAACGGACGCACCGCAACAACCACGAAGGCTGCCGTGATTGCAGCGCGCCTGGGTGTGGTTGTTGTTAGCGCCATGGGAAATGAAGGCGATTCACCCTGGCACATAATGACTTCTCCCGCCGACGCAGACAGCATTATTTCGGTAGGAGCGGTAAGTATTTCGGGAACGTACGCATACTTCAGTTCGGTCGGTCCGACCGCCGACGGCAGAACAAAGCCCGATGTCGTTGCCGACGGTGTAGGGGACTATTGCGCCTTGCGCGCGCTTTCTTCGTACGCTACATATTTTCAAGGAACATCTCTATCAACCCCGCTCATTGCCGGAGCGGCCGCCCTCATTTTGTCCGCTCATCCGTGGCTGACGCCGATCCAGGTGCGGGATGCGCTGCGGAATACAGCGAGCAATGCATTATCGCCAAACGATACAATCGGCTGGGGTGTCATCGATACCTACAAAGCGCTCCTCTACACTGGACTTGCTCTCAGCACGGACCCGGAGATTACGCTCGCGGGGGACGGCAGTACCGAGTATCGTTGTTTGTGCCGCATCGAACGCTCTTATCAAGAAAGATTCGGTCAAAATTTTTTATTCCACTAACGGCGGGACTACTTTTTCAACGGCTCCGATGGTATTGACAGACATCATCGATTCATCAAAAAATTCGGGCAGCTACACAGGGACAATTCCACAACAACTCACGGGAACGAAAGTGGAATTTTACATTTCCGCAGTAGATACAACGAATAAACCATACACCGCGCCGTACGACGCCCCGCAAAGTTTATTCAACTTCAACTACGGATTATTGACAAACGTGAAAAGTTTACCTCTCTCCCTCCACGTTCGAGTTGTATCAGAATTATCCAAATCCTTTTAACCCGGAAACGGCCATCAGTTATCAATTACCCGCGAACATGCCAACGACATTGAAAGTGTATGATGTCCTGGGAAGGCTGGTGAGAACATTAGTCAATGATCATCAGACTGCGGGCACACACTCGGTTACATTCGACGCAAGCGGATTATCAAGCGGGGTGTACTTCTACCATTTGAAATCGGGGAAGTTTTAGTGCTATAAAGAAACTCGTTTTGTTGAAATAGTTCAAAACCTTTGTCCCTCTCATTTCAAATTCCATGGTATGTGTTTCTTATCGCAGCCTCATTCGGCGCCGCGATTTCTTTCTTTGTCTACCGCACCACGGTTCCGCCGGTTTCCCCCTTTCGGCGTTATCTTTTGATCGTTCTTCGCAGCCTCGCCCTCATGCTTTTGATTCTCGCTTTGTGCCAGCCGGTTTTCAAACTTACGCGCCGGTCGGCACTGCAGCCTGCGGTCGCAGTGCTTGTTGATAATTCTCTCAGTATGTCTCTCACCGATGGCGCGGGGAATCGAGAGGAGCTACTTCGGTCGATGATCGCAGGTAAAACGTTGAAGGAGTTGTCGTTGGCTGCACACGTGGAATTGTTCACCTTCTCGCCGTCGCTTCACGGGATCGAGAAAGGCTCTCTTCAACTCAACGGAACGAGCACCGACATCGCATCAGCGCTCCGTTCGGTTAGAAACAAATCACTCCCGCAGTTGAAAGCTGTTCTTTTGTTAAGCGACGGAAATTACAATACAGGGGAGAACCCTCTCGATGAAGCGGAAAAAATATCAACGCCGATTTTTTGCGCAGGTATTGGCGATTCTCTGGAACAAAAAGATATTGTCGTTCAGAAATTACTGACGAATTCTATTGCGTATGTTCAGTCCTCGGTGCCGCTTGATGCAACGGTCAAGGTAACCGGATTTGAGAATAGGAAACTGCCGGTCAATTTGCTGGAAGACGGGAAACAACTCGATCAGCAGTTTATCACCCTTCCGCCGTCGAGTTCAAGCCGGACTGCTGAATACTCCGTTCACTTTACTTTTACGCCGACAACGGAGGGAATGAAAAAATACACCGTCAGCATTTCGCCGTTAGAAGGGGAGGTAACAAAAAAAAATAATGCGAAATCAGTGATTGTAAAGATCCTTAAAAACAAAATGCGCGTTGCCGTCATTGCCGGTGCCCCGAGTGCCGACGTCTCCGCCGTTGTGCAGGCTTTGCATGCCGACCCTAACATTGAGTCATCTGTTGCCGTTCAGCAGCCCAATGGCCTGTTCGCCGGCCAACAGCTATCACAATTCGCGGGATTGTCATCTGCTGAGTGCATCGTGCTCATCGGCTTTCCGTCAGAGGCAACAACCCCGCCGGCGACGCAGTTCATTTCAAATACAGTCTCAGCCCGTGGAGTTCCGCTGTTGTTCATTGCCTGCCGTACCCTGGACATTCATACGTTGAGAGAGCTGGATCAGATTCTGCCGTTCACAACGGTGTCCGACAGAATCGATGAGCAAGCGGTTTTTCCTAACATTCCGCCGCAGCAACAATACAACGTTCTTATTGAACCTTCTGAAAATTCTTTTTTCGATTGGAATAAGCTCCCTCCGATTTATTCTTCGCTCGGAACGTTCAGAGCAAAGCCCGAAGCAGTTGTTCTTGCAACGACAAAAATTCAAGGAGTCGCTATTGATAATCCGCTGCTTGTTTCGCGAAACGTTATGCACACAAAATCATTCGCAGTCCTAGGATATGGTGTATGGCGGTGGAAATTACTTGCCGGCACAAGCAGCGAAACGGAAAAATTTTTCGACCCGTGGCTTTCAAACGTTGTACGCTGGCTTGTCGCGCGTGATGACAACAAGGAGCTGAAGGTTGAACCGTTAAAAGAAATTTTCTCTCAGGGCGAGGCCGTTGATTTCCTTGGCCAAGCGTATAATGCGAGCTATCAACCGATCAATGATGCCAACATCCATGTTGAGGTTACAGCCCTCACATCACGGCAACGTTTTGAAACAATCCTGCGCCCTCTTGAGAACGGCAGGTACGAAGGACAGATTGAAGCTTTGCCGGAAGGTGATTATTCGTTCACGGCAACGGCATTAGCCGGCGGCGCAGACCTTGGAAAATCTGAAGGGCGATTTTCCGTCGGTGAGCAATCCATTGAGTTCGCAGACACTAAAATGAACAAAGCGCTGCTCCAGCAAATCGCTGCGGTATCCGGCGGAGAATATGCCGACGGAAGGGAATTTGAACGATTGGTCCATGATCTCGCGGTTCGTCCATTCATGAAGCCGGAAGAACAATTCACGACAAGCGAGTTCGAACTGTGGAACCTTCCATCGCTTCTCTCCGTTATTGTTGCGTTGCTCGGAGTAGAATGGTTTGTAAGAAAACGAAGTGGAATGCTTTGAAACGCGGCAGAAGTGAGGGATGATATCAAACATACTCCGTTCCATTCTCTACTTAATACCGATTACTGATCACTGTTTACTGATCCTTGTCTATGGCAAAGACTTTTTTTATCTTCGGCTGCATTTTCTCTTTTCTTGGCGTGGCATTCGGTGCATTCGGAGCTCATGCATTGAAGCAAAAGCTCTCGTCCGAACTCCTCCAGGTGTTTGAAGTCGGCGTACGGTACCAAATGTACCACGCATTTGCGTTGTTCGTTGTTGCCTGGACATTGCATTCATGGAACATCGCCGGCGCGGCAGCTTCCGGCTGGTGGTTCATTGCCGGCATTGTTCTGTTCTCAGGAAGCCTCTATGCTCTTGCACTCACTGACATAAAATGGCTTGGCGCTGTCACGCCATTAGGCGGATTGTCTTTTTTGATCGGCTGGTTGTGGCTTGCGTGGAATGTTTGGAGAGGTGTTCAATAAGTTTCAAATTCATGGTCGATAATTCAAGTAATTACCCTATCACACATATAAGGAGATTTGTTATGAAAAAAACAAGAATAATTCTTGCCGTTGCCGTAGCTCTGGCAGCGATATCTGTTGTTGGTGTTGTTAGCGCACAACAGAAAATGTACCAACTCAGCCCCGCTGCTTCTGTTTCGCAAACGGTCGGTTTAACTGATATAACGGTAACGTACCATCGGCCCGGCGTAAAAGGGAGAACGATTTGGGGAGAACTAGTCCCTTATGACAAAGTGTGGCGTGCTGGTGCCAACGAAGCAACAACAGTAACTTTTAGCACTGACGTCGTTATTAGCGGCAAACCTGTCAAAGCGGGTTCGTACAGCTTTTTTGTAATCCCGAGACAAGGAGCATGGAGTGTGATCCTCAACTCGCAACCGCAATGGGGAGCGTTCAGCTACGATTCTACAAAGAATGTTTTACAGTATTCACTTAAACCTGAAGTCGCGCCGAATGAAGAAAGACTCTCGTACACTTTCACCGACCTGACAGGAAATTCAGTCAAGCTGGTACTGCGATGGGAAAAAATCGCTGTTCCGGTTGAGATCGAGGCCGGTACCGATGCGAACTTCACAAAAGCGACGAAAGCCGCGGCAGCATTACCAGCGCAAGTATACAACAACTATGCCCTCTACTGCCTCGATTCAAAAACAAATTTGGACAAAGGATTGGAAGCGGTTGAGCGGTCTATCGCCATCAACGAGAATTCCTCTAACCTCCGCATGAAGGCCGAGCTTCTCGCTCAAAGCGGTAAGACAGATGAGGCGATCGCCACGGCAGAGAAGGCAATAACAGTTGGAAAGGCTGCAAACCCGAAGTTTGATCCAAGCGAAATAGAGGAACTTCTCAACCAGTGGAAGAAAAAATAGTGGTGAGACTTCCGAATAATCCAATAAAGAGCAGCTCGCACAAAGACGCTGGCAAAGCCATCCCTTTGGGAAAAAGTCGCACATTGATTCTAAAACAGAACTTTTGTGCCTTGGATGCTTGGCGAGAGGCAATTTTTTAGATTGCTTGAAGAATTTGTGTGCGACTCATACGTTGAATATGAGTCGCACATTGTTGTTACGCTGCTCCAATAACCGCGTTGATCGCCACGACATTCACAATGTCATCGACACTGCATCCGCGTGAAAGGTCGAACGCAGGCCGCTTCAATCCTTGCACGATTGGACCGATTGCCTCCGCGCCGCCAAGACGCTGCGCAAGTTTGTATCCGATGTTCCCCGCGTTCAAATCTGGAAAGACGAGAACGTTAGCTGTTCCTGCAACTTCGCTCCCCGGCGCCTTCTGTTTTCCCACCGATGCAACAATTGCCGCGTCAAGCTGAAGTTCGCCGTCTAACTTCAAAGCCGGATTTTTCTTTTTTGCCAGCTCGGTTGCACGTTGGACTTTTTCAACTAGCGGGTGAGATGCGCTCCCTTTAGTAGAGAACGACAGCATTGCAACACGGGGTTCTTCTCCGGTCAGTTTCCGGTGGTTCTCGGCCGTCGTGAGAGCAATGTCGGCAAGCTGCTCCGCCGTTGGGTCGGGGACAACCGCACAATCAGCGAATGTATAAATGTGAAGCGGAAACGCCATCACGAAAAAGCTCGAGACAACGCTGATTCCCCCCTGCACTCCTATGATCTGTAACCCGGCTCTCAGGACGTCGCCTGTTGTCGAAAGCGAACCTGCAACACTTCCATCGGCCATCCCTTCTCGAACCATCATCGCTCCGAAAAAGAGGGGCTTTTTCATTGTTTCCTGTGCCTCCGTGAACTGTATTCCTTTTTCCTTCCGCAGATTAAAATAGATGTGAGAGAAGTCCGAAAGCTTGTCCGACTTCACCGGGTCGATAATCCGCACGCCTTGTAAAGACACAGCCTCGGTATCGGCCTTCGACCGGATTTGCCCCTCGTCGCCGATGAGAATCGGCACTGCAAGGTTTTTATCAACGAGAATTCTCGCCGCTTTGAGAGCCCGAGGGTCGCTTGCATCGGGTAGGGCAATTGTCTTGTGTAGCTGTTTCGATTTTTGATGGATATCAGATATGAAATTTTTGGGGTTCATTGTTATTAGGAATAATTAAAAAAGAAGTAAGAGTAATTAATGCGAATGGTTTATCTTCGCCCTTAATTTTTAAATATAGCCGAACATTTGTTGAGATTCAATGGGTGCTTTCAATGTGTGACGAATTGTCAAGAAAAATTCAATGAAATCTGATAAAAATCAGTGATTTTTATTAATTTTCATTAATGAACATTGAACCCGTTGACTATCTGTCAGGCAATGAATATATTTCGTGCGGAAAAACCGAAATCTATGCAAAAAAAACAGGTCTACGTTGAAACATACGGCTGCCAGATGAATGTAGCCGATTCCGAAGTCGTCCTCAGTATCATGAACGACGGCGGGTTTGGAATAACCCAAAGTCCCGACAACGCAGACGTTATTTTTGTCAACACATGCAGCGTACGGGATAACGCGGAACAACGCGTTCGCCAGCGAATCAGCACTTTGAAGAACTACAAGCGTAAGAATCCCGGCGTGCTTATAGGAGTTTTAGGCTGCATGGCGGAGCGATTGCGGACCGAATTGATCGATAAGGGCAATGTTGTCGACATGGTTGTTGGACCCGACGAGTACCGAAGGCTGCCGGATTTGGTGGATGATGCTTTCAACGGGCAGAGAGGAATTGCTGTTAAACTCTCGCGTGTCGAAAATTATGACGACATTATGCCGCTGCGAACAGAAGGTGTCGCCGCCTGGATTTCCGTTATGCGGGGCTGTGATAAATTTTGCACGTTCTGTGTTGTTCCGTTTACTCGAGGGAGAGAACGAAGCAGAAAGCTGCAGAGTATTGTAGAAGAAGTTGACCGATTGAGCAAACGCGGGTTCAAAGAAATTACGCTGCTGGGGCAAAACGTAAACTCATACCACGATGGGGAATTTGACTTTGCAGACTTGATCCAGCGCGCCAGCGAGGTCGACCAGACGATTCGCATTCGGTTCATGACGCCCCATCCCCAGGATATGTCCGAGAAACTGATCCGTGCGATTGCCGATAATGAAAATGTCTGCAACTCCATCCATCTGCCGGTCCAATCGGGGTCAAACAGGATACTGCAATTAATGAACAGAACGTACACCGTTGAGCAATACTTGTACCTTGTTGAGAAAATACGGATTGCAATTCCAAGTGCGACTTTGTCGACTGACATCATTGCCGGCTTTCCCACGGAAACGGAAAGCGACCACAAACAAACCCTCGACGTTATTCAAAAGGTCGGCTATGACGGCGCATTCACGTTCAAGTATTCTCCACGAGAACATACCAAAGCATGGGAAATGAAAGACAACATTCCGGAAATAACCAAGGTCGACCGATTGAACGAAATTATTGAACTCCAGCAAAATATTTCTCTCAAGAAAAACCGACAGCTTGTTGGATCCACGGTTGAGATTCTCGTCGAGCGGGAAAGCGCAAAGTCTCATGATGAATGGATGGGACGGACTGATACCAACAAGGTAACGGTATTCCCGAAAAACGGCTCGCGCATCGGCGATCTTGTCAAAATCGCAATCGACCGATGCAATTCAGCAACGCTCTTCGGAACTATCACCCATGAGCCGAAAACAATAAACAATTACCGCATCGCGGTCAACAGTTGACAAATTAAACTCTTATGAATCTATCTCTGAGAAACTTTAGGACGTTGTACCTCTCACTTCTTCTCCATGTTCTTGGCGCTGCGATTGTCTTCGCACAAATGCCGGGGGCCGAAGTGCGGAAGCGCCTGGACTTTATTTACAGCGGACAAGCCGAGCGGGTCCGGATCGAATTACCGAGCCTTGAAAAACAATACCCGAACGACGCGGGGGTAGAGTATCTCGACGCAATTCTCACAACGGACGGTGCCGCGGCTGTAAAAAAGTTTCAAGCGATCGTCGACCAATCGCCGCAAAGTGAATGGGCGGACGCAGCACTCTATAAGGTGTACCAGTACTACTACTCCGCCGGGCTGTACAAAACTGCCGACAAAAAATTCGAGCAGCTCAAGCAGCAGTATCCAAACTCGCTGTACGTTGTCGGTGCAGTAAAGGACCAAAAACCCGCTGCGGTTCAGCAAGCACCGGCAGCAGAAGCCAAACTGCCGGATACCACCGCACAAAAGCGGGCGGAACAACCGGCGAGTATCGAACCTGCTAAAAAAACAACATCCGATTCATCGGCGACCGTTACCGTTGCGCACACGTTTGCTGTGCAGGCTGGTGCATATTCGACCGAAAAGAAGGCGCAAAAGCAGGTTGACTTTTTTTTAACAATTAACAAAAAAGCAGTGATCACAACAAAAGTGAGCGGAGGCAAATCTCTGTATATCGTTTCCATCGAAGGGTTTTCAAGCGAACAAGATGCCCGCGATTTTATCACCGAATTGAAATTAAAGTATAACATTGAATCAATTATTGTCGCGAGATAACGTGAGAGACGGAGACGAAAGCGTGGAGAGAACGTTGTTTCAAGAGGAATACAACATCGTCGGCAAGTCGCTGGAGATGCAGGAAATAGTGGAAGTGATCCAACAAGTCGCTCCGACGGACATTACTGTTCTCATTACCGGCGAAAGCGGAGTCGGAAAAGAAATAGTCGGGCAAGCAATCCACGCTGCGAGTAAACGCGCGCAGAAGCCGATCGTTACCGTGAACTGCGGTGCGATCCCCGAAGGGATCATCGAGAGTGAATTGTTCGGGCACGAAAAGGGGTCGTTCACGGGAGCGAGCGATTTGCGCAAGGGATACTTTGAGATTGCAGATGGAGGAACAATTTTTCTCGACGAAATCGGTGAACTTCCTCTCCCAACGCAGGTAAAATTCCTCCGCATACTGGAGAACGGAGAATTTATGCGCGTTGGTTCTTCGTCGGCAAAGCGGGTTGACGTCCGGGTTATCGCTGCAACGAATAAGGACTTGGAGCGGGAAGTGAACAACAAGCATTTTCGCCCTGACCTGTTTTACAGGTTGCGGTCGGTGAACATTCGTATTCCGCCGCTGAGAGAGAGGAGAGAAGATATCCCAGTATTTTTCACGAAGTTTGCAAAGGAGTTTTCCGAGAAGAACAAAATTTCCTTTCTCGGAATTACAGACGACGCGATGGAGCTGTTGACGCAGTACTATTGGCCGGGTAATGTTCGGGAACTCCGGAACGTGGTCGAAAGCATGCTTGTGATTGAAAACGGAAAACGCCTCACCGACGCCGACGTCCGAAAATACCTGAAGGGCTCTCATACTAACGGTGAAGAACGCAATCTGCCCGTGTACATTCCAAAGCCCGCCGAGTTTGGTGAGCGAGAACTTATCTACCGTGCTCTTGTCGACCTCAAAACCGACATTGTCGACATGAAGAATTTACTCGTCAACGCTGCCGGCTCCTCCGCACTAATCAGGCGCGATGCCGCATCGATGACCGGCGCGGAAGTTCACAACAATCCAATTGTTCATCCCCGTGTGCCCGGAGAGGAAAACATTTCGCTGGAAGAAATGGAACGGCGGATGATTGTGGGCTCGCTGCAGAAGTACCGAAGGCAACCGCCGCCTCGCAGCACAAGCCCTGAAGATCAGCGAACGGACGCTGTACAGAAAAATCAAAGAGTACGGGCTTCAATAATAATGCAAAATTCAAAATGGAAAATTAGAAGCATTAATGATGTCGTTGTTGTAATGCTTTTAACTTTTAATTTTTCACTTTTAATTTTCTTATCCGGCTGCGCGTATTCTTTTTCAGGTTCGTCCGTTCCGAAACACTTGAAGACAATCGCTATTCCGCTGTTTGAAGACCAGAGCGGTTTTGGCGAGCCGGGATTGGGGGAGAGCTTCACAACGACGTTGATCAATCTCTTTGTCAACGACAACAGTCTGCAGGTGGCAGAGCGAAATACGGCTGATTCAATTCTGGAAGGGTCGATCGTTACAGTTCAAGATGTGCCCCAGGTTATTACACCGGGAGAACAAGTTACCACGCGGCGCGTGACAATCAACGTGCACGTCTCGTATCAGGATTTAAAACTACGGAAGAAGGTCTGGGATAAAAATTTTTCGAATTGGGGGGACTATAATACCAGCAGTGAGACACGGACGGTTGCCCTCACTCAAGCTGTCAATAAGGTAACAGATGACATCCTCATCGAAACCGTTTCGGGATGGTAAAAGAACATCGAACAACTCAATTCTACGAGGTTGAAAAACAACAACAATGAATGATATAATTTTAGTAACATATTTTATTTCTCTCCTTGTTCTCTTCGCTTTTGGATCGCACGGGTTTGTGATGATCTTCCATTATTTCAAGCACCGTGATACGGAAGAAGCGGAAACCCTGCCGCTTCAGGAATTTCCGGCGGTCACCGTACAATTGCCAATTTTCAACGAGCTGTATGTCGTGCGCCGTTTGATCGAAGCGTCCTGCGCAATCAAGTACCCGGCGGATAAATTAGAAATTCAAGTACTCGACGATTCGACGGATGAGACGGTGAACCTTGTCGAAACCATCATCTGCGAAATGAAAGAGCGCGGGCACAACATCCATCATGTCAGACGCAGTTCACGCAAAGGGTTTAAAGCCGGCGCATTGAAGGACGGGCTTGAAAGCGCCACGGGCGAGTTCATCGCGATCTTCGATGCAGACTTTGTCCCGCGGGAAGAGTTTCTTCTGAAAACGCTGCCGTATTTTTATTCCGACAAAAAAATCGGGATGGTGCAGACGCGCTGGGAGCATTTGAACAGCGAGTACCTCGCTCCTGACGCGAACACAGGCGATGGCGCTTGACGGACATTTCGTAATTGAACAGTCGATCCGCAACAAGGCCGGATTCTTTATTAATTTCAACGGCACCGGCGGTGTATGGAGAAAAGCGTGCATTGAAGACGCCGGGAATTGGCACTCGGATACGCTGACTGAAGACCTCGACTTAAGCTACCGCGCACAATTGCGCGGATGGAAATTCAAGTTCCTGAAAAATGTTACATCGCCGGCTGAACTGCCTTCGGAGATCAATGCACTGAAAACCCAGCAATTCCGATGGACAAAAGGGGCGATCGAAACAGCACGGAAAATGCTTCCCGCGGTGTGGAAATCGGACCTGCCGTTCAAGATTAAGTGGCATTCGACGTTTCATCTTACCAATAACATTGTGTTTCCGTTCATTCTCATCGCCGGCATTCTCAATATACCGCTGATGTTCATCAAACACGCCGGTGGGTATGAAGCATATTTTGACATCATGTCGATCTTTGTTTTTGCGTTCATTAGTTCATTCCTGTTCTATTTGTATTCTCAAAAGGACGTATACCCGGATTGGCGGAGGAGGCTTTTCCTTTTCCCCCTCTTTATGGCTGGAAGCATGGGCTTTGCGGTGAATAACAGCAGGGCGGTCATCGAAGGATTGTTCAAACGAAAAAGCGACTTTGTCCGTACACCTAAGTACAGCATTAAAGAAAAGGGAGATTCGTGGCTGGACAAAAAATACGTCCCGGTAAAATTTAACTGGACGGTGCTCATAGAAATTGCGCTGGCTGTATATTGCCTCTTCGGTGTCGTCTCATCCCTCTACTACCTTGAGATTGCGGCGGTCCCGTTCCAGCTCTTGTTCCTGATCGGATTTGGATTCGTCTCATACCTTTCCATCCAGCAAGCGCTGCAAGCGAGGCGTTTGAAGGCTGAACGCTTGCTTCATCCCGGAGCGGCCGCGGTATAGGCTTGATTTTAACATATCCTTCGCTTATTATAAAGCCGGTGCTGTTGTGCCGGCTTTTTCACTTTTTTCAGAGTTATGGATTTATCAGAATTCGATATCGATTTTCTTTCTCAGAGACTATCGGACAATCCGCAGTCTCCTCTTTTCGCCCGCCTGGCAGATTTATATCTCACACAAAATCAATCGGCGGAAGCATTAAAACTGTGCGAGACTGGAGTGCAGACGTATTCGTCGTACGCAACGGGATACGTTATTCTGGGGAAATGCTATAGTGCACTGAACGAAAACTCGAAGGCTCGCCTTGCATTCACACAAGCGCTGCATCTTGCCCCTTTTAATCAACTTGCGCGGAAACTCTTAGAAGAAATCCCTCTCACCGTCGATGAGCCGATTCAGACACCGGAGATCGAATCGATTGATACAACTCCACCTCCCGCAGGAACCACAGTCCAGGAAGAAACATTTCCAACGCAGAGCGTAGACGAACCTCCGCAGAACGTGGACGAGCCTCAGCTGGGCACCGAAATTATTGCTGAGGCCCCGGTGGAAGAAGAAATTATGCAGGAACCAATCCAGCAAACGGAGGCCGCCATTGTTGAAACGCCGCCGGTTGAACCTGAACAACTTCCTGAAGTTGATGAGTATATCCAGCAGCACACGGCGAATGCCGGTACAGAAAAACTGGTGTCATTGGATGAATATTTGAACCAAGCCGCCGCGCCTGAACCAAATGGATTGGATTCTCTTGCGACGCAGCTCGAAAACGCAGGACGGATTATCCCACAGGAGCCCGAACCGAGCACTTCTCCGGAAGAGAGTGCACCGCTGGATTCGATCGTCATCACTCCAACACTTGCCGAAATTTATGCGTCGCAGGGAGAATACGGCGCTGCAATTCAAGCGTATGAAATTCTGATTTTCTCAAAACCCGATGAGCGCGAACGTTTTGAGAAGCGAATAAGCGAATTGCAGGCGAAGTTAAACGAGGGGGGATAACGGGGAATGAGCTATTTTATGGTATTTACGAGTCTGGTGAGTTTCGATTTTTGATTTGACGCTTTGTTTGGATGAATAACCCTCTTCTGAGCCAGCCTGTCGAGAAGAGAGACTGCTTCTTTGAGCGCAACTTCTGCTTTGGCCTTATCTTTTTCCTGCCGAACTTTTTTGATCACCGTTTTCATAGCGGATTCTTGTGCCGTGTTAAGCTTTTTTCTGTGCTCTGAAGAACGAATTCGCTTGATCGCCGATTTGTGCTGTGCCATTCTCTTTCCTTGTTTTCCTGGATGTTGTCGTTATTCGTGCCATAATATACGTAAAAGCCGATTCAGCCGCAAGAAATGCTGCATTGCTATATTTTCTTTTCCCAGTAGATATTTTTTCTCATTTCTTCAACCCAATGCTGAAAATCTTGGTCTGTTTTGAATTGGAGCGCAAGGCGTTCAAGTCTATGGAAGTCGTCATTCATATTCATGGTATGTTCGGGCGATATAGAGCGAACCCAGACAATATGGTACCCATAAGAAGTTCCGACCGGAACTTTCACCGGAGCGCTGATTTCTCCTTGTTTCATGGTCTTGAGAATTTCCATGAATGCCGGTTCAATTTGATCGACCCCTATTTTTCCAAGGTCTCCGCCAACATCTTTCGAATCCGGGTCTTCAGAGTTTTTGCCGGCCAACGCCGCAAAGTCCTCCCCCGCCAAGGCACGCTCGCGAAGACGGTTCAGTTCTGCAACGGTAGAATCGTCGTCCGCCGCTGATTGCTGGATGGAGAAGAGGATGTGCCGGGTATGGACCGATTCTCCCCGCCGTTCTATCAATTGAATAATGTGATACCCGTACGATGTTCTAATCGGCCGTGAGATCTCGCTGTCTTTCAGCGCAAATGCAGCTTCCTCAAATTCTTTTTCGAAGACACCGCGCCGGAACCAACCCAGGTCGCCGCCTCCGCGGGCCGAACCGGGGTCGGATGAATAGCGCTTTGCGAAATCGGCAAAGTCGCCCCCGGCTTTAATGCTGTCCAGAATAGCAAGCGCTTTCTTGAACACGGCTTGAATGACGGACGAATCCGGCTTGGGTTTGATAAAAATGTGGCTTAACTCGTACTCTTTTGGAATTGTCGGAAGGCTGTCTTTGTGCGCGTCAAAAAATTCTTCCACCTCACGACGCGTTACCGTAATAGATGTCTGACGCGTCTGCCGGATCTTCTCTACCAGGAGTTGATTGTGAATCAATTCGCGGAAATCTCTCTTCATCCTGCTGATCGGCATGTTGTACAATTCTTCCAGCCGTTGCTCGGAGCCCGCTTGCTGCGCAAGCATTTTTATTTGACGGTCGAGCCTGTCGGTCACTTCATCATTCGTCACCACCACGCTGTCTTCAATCGCTTGTGCAAGAATCAGTTTCTCGTTGATCAGGCCGTCGAGAACTCGGTTCCGTAATTCCGGCGATTCGGGGTCAAGCTTATTTTGCATGGCCATTGATTGGATGGTCAAATTCAGATCAGACTGAGTAATGATCTCTTTTCCAACAATTGCCACAATACGATCTATCACCGCTTGACCGTGCACGGAACCACACAACACCACCAGTATTGAGAAGGATGCGATGGTGCGCTTTATTCTTGCTTGTTTACTTTTCATATGATTTACTGGAATCTCTTTTTTCACTCGCCTGTGTGCTGAAGACTATCGTGATCGGCCGGAACGCCGGTAAGATTTATTTGCACAATATGCTTTTTCCTCATGGTTTCCAAGTATTCCGTAAAATGTTCCTGGCGGTGCTGCATCATAAGCCTTCCTCGGATAGCATCCTCAACATATTCAACGGGAGGGGATGCCCCTCGCTGGTAACTTCCAACCAGCAGTATCACAAAATACCCTGCACTTGTTTTCACCGGGAACGAAACTTCTCCCGGACCGAGAGCTGAAGAAACTTTCCAGAGTTTGGCCGGAAATAATGTCGATTGATTATAGAACGCTGAATCGGTTTTCGTAATGAGTGAAGATTGGCCGTTCTTTGACATTCTGAGCCTCGGCAAGAGCGGCCTCCCAGCCCTTTCCCTGAAGTGCTGCTTCACGAAATGCTGCCGCCGGTTCGCGTTCGGAAAAAACCGCCAATGAAATTTCTACAATGTCGTCACGCAGAGCAAACTCATCGACATGATTTTTAAAATACGCCGCAATTTCTTCTTTGGAAATGGATTGCGGAGTGTCGTTGAATATGTCTTTTTCAATCAGGGCATTAATGGCAAGCTCACGTCTCGCGTTTTCAAGATTCCTGAGCACGGCTTCGGAGCGGTCGAGTCCCTGTCTTTTCGCTTCCTGATAAAGCAATTCGGAATTTACCCATTGCCGCGTAAACATCCGCACCTGCATTTCGGAAATGCCGCTGCTTGTATCAAGCTGTTGATGAATCATGTCCAACGTCAATGTCTGATCGTCGACTCGAGCAATTTCTTGTGCCCGCTCGGGTTGGCGTGTGCATGACAAAAGCATGAAACAACTTCCAACGGTAAGAGCAGTAAGCGCCTGCTTCAGTATGGAAGTTATTTCTTTGACGTTTGCTCCGTTGAAATCGCGATCGCTTCTTTATACTCGGTTACCGGATATTTTTTTAACAACGATTCGTACCAATCATTTTCCAAACGCTTCGATTCGGACTCTTGAAAAGCGCTTGAAAGTTCGGATCCCGCCTCGGTGAATGTTTTATCGCCTGCCGGACTTTTTTCCAGAATCTTAATAATCGAAAACCCGTTCTCGTATATGGAAAAAGTCGGACATCTCTCCCACGTTCATATTCCACGCTCTCTGCGTCAATGCGCTACCGGTCGCCGGCATCAATCCCCACACTCCGTTCTTTTGCTTGGTTGAAAGCCGTGAGTTAAACTGAGCCGCAACAGAATCGAACGGCAGTTTTTGTTCCTTCAAGCGAAACGCAACAATTTTTGATACGCTGTCTGTCGGGACAAAAATCTCCTGAACGTTAACCCTGTCCGGCCAGGTAAATTTCGAGCGGTTTGCCTCAAAATACACGTGCAATGCCGAATCGCTCATCGATATTTTATTCCATACCTCGTTCTGCTCCGCTTTAAAAAGGACACTCCCCTCTTCATATTCCCTTATCGTCCTGTCAAAGTCGGGGAACTCCGATTCAACGCTTTGTGCTTTGTATTCAACGAGGAGGTCGTTCGATATTTTATCAAAAATTCTGACCGAGGTTACATGAAGGGCAAGCGGCAGGCCTTGAAGGTTTTTTTCTCCTTTAACTCGGTGAATGACGGAGTCGATTGTTATTTTTTGACCTGCGAAAGTAAACAATTCCTTTGCCCTTGTCGCTGCAGTGAAAGAGCTGTCCCAGTTTTCGCTATCGGTCGTTTTTGTCGTATCAAGTGATGAATTCCAAGCGGAAACTCCCGCCGCCGACTGGGCAAAGTCATATTCTCTTTTTAACCCATCGATGTACGAATTGTATTCGCTCTGGTAGAAACGCTGTTTGTAAGTATTCCTGAGTTCCTGCTCCATATTTGCAAAAGAAGGAACTGGCTTCGCATCAGTCGCCTGAATGAGATGGAGTCCGAATTGTGATTTGACGATAGGGGAGACTTCGCCAACCTTCAGCTTGAACGCAGCGTCATCAAACTCCTTTACGGTCCTTCCTCGTTCCATAAATCCAACATCCCCACCCCGTTCTTTCGCTTTATCTTCAGAATAAATTTTAGCAAGGTCGGCAAATTTTCCACCATGCTTCAGCGAATCAAGCACTGCCTCTAAATCCTTCATTGCTTTCGCGGAATCTTGTGCCGTCGATTTCGGCGTGAGCCGTTTGATGATATGGCTGACGCGAACAGTGCCGGGGTTAAGCTGGCGGTCCGTAATTTTAATAATATGGTAACCAAATTGCGTTCGAACGGGATACGGCAAAAATGTTCCGGGCGGCGCGGAGAAGATCGCATCTTCAAACTCCGGCACCAACCTTCCGGAAACAGAATAGTTCAAATCACCCTTGTTGAAGACAACGGACGGGTCTTGGGAGTTGTTCAGAGCGAGTGTTTCAAAGGATCGTCCGGCTTTCAGCGAGTCGATAATTTTTATTGCCTTTATGTACGTCTTTAATGTCTCCGCCGGACTCGCATTCTGGGACATTTGGAGAAGGATATGGCTGGCACGCACTTCAAAAAGCTTACGCTCATACATTCGATGAAGTGCAGGCTCATTGATATCATGCTCGATTAATAATGCCACAGCGAGATTCCGCTTATATTCTTGGATCTCGGCCTGAAGATCCGGAGAATTTTGATACCCCTGGGCGTATGCATCCTTTACTTTTAATTTGAATTTTACATAGAGGTCTAAGAATTTTTCCCGGTCGTCAGCTGCCGCTTTCATCGCGGTGTCTTTCCCGCCGTTGCTTTTCGCGAACATCGTGTCGAATTCACCAAGCGTTATTTTATCCCCGCCGATTGTGGCAACCACAGTGTTTTGCTGCGAAGCACAGCCGCCGAACATCATTGCGAAAACAAGTCCTGCTAAGAACAAACGCGAATGAAAACGATAACACATTTTTCGGGTACTCCTATAAAATAACAAGAATTATTGAAGGCGTTCCTCTGTAACTTTAAAAAATAGCTATAAATACTCTCAAAATCAATGGAGATATGGGGAAACGCAAATCACGTTAAAACAAAATTGAGAGGTATGAAAGCATCGCCTGACAGCATCATTCGTCTTTGAGAAGGCTGACAAGCTGTTTGACAAAAAAAGCTGTCGCTCCCCACACTGGCTCTTCCCACACGTTGTAAGAAAAAACCTCTATTTTTATCCCATCCCGTTCTCTTATGTCAGAATGCCGGAGGGAATCGTCAAAGAACTTTTCCAGGGAGATAAATATTACTTGCGTTACTTCTTCAGCGTTAATGTGAAGAGGGGGAAGGTGTTCAATGAACCCAACGACGGGGGTAACAACGAACCCACTCGGCGTTTGTAAATCGTCTATCATTCCGATGATGGTGGTTGCCGAACGCTCCAAGCCTATCTCTTCAAACGTTTCCCGAAGAGCCGTATCGACGGGAGAGATGTCGATTTTATCGGTTGCCCCGCCTGGAAATGAGATTTGCCCTTTATGGTGCTCAACGGTTTCACTCCGCTTTGTGAAAAGCAGGTCCAGCCCATTTCGTCTCTTCACGATCGGAATGAGAACTGCCGATTTCGTCAGCGCACTCCTTTCGATGCTTCGCCTCTGATAACGGGCAAGTTTCTTCTGAATAAACGCTGGTGTAATGATTGGAATGCTCTTCATCTGTTTCGATTATGAGGAGAGGCTTTTTCATGCTTCGTCTTTTTTATTTCTGCAATTCCTTTTTTCGGTGCACCATCGTCGTTGAGGACTGATCGGTCGGCATGAGGACTACTTGCTGGATATTCACGTAGAGAGGGCGTGTAGCACAGTAGATGACGGCATCGGCGATATCGTCCGGAGTGAGGGGGGTCATCCCTTCGTATGTTTTATCGGCCCTGGCCTTATCGCCATGAAAGCGCACGACACTGAATTCGGTTTCCACCAACCCCGGGTCGACGGTGCTGACACGTATCCCGCTACCGTGCAAATCTAAACGCATTGTGTTCGTCAATGCATTGACCGCCGCTTTTGTTGCGCAGTACACATTTCCATTCGGATAGAATTGATATGCGGCAATTGAACCGATATTAATAATATGTCCTTCTTTCCGTGCGATCATTCCTTGAACTACGGCACGGGTAACATACAGCAATCCCTTTATGTTTGTATCGATCATTTTTTCCCAATCATCCATATCCCCTTCTTGAATTGACGACAACCCGCTGGCAAGCCCGGCATTATTCACAAGAACGGAGATTTTTTTCCAGGGATCGGAGAGCGCGCCCAACACCGATTCGACTTCTTCCCGTTTCCTGACATCGAGATGGATAGTGTGAACGTCGACTGAATATTTCTTCCGCAGTTCTTCTGCAAGATGTGCTCAAACGATCGTTTCTTCGTGCGGCCAGCAGTAATCTCGCCCCCTGCCGTGCAAACTGCTCAGCACACGAAGCCCCGATCCCGCTGCTTGCGCCTGTGATGAAAACAAGCTTATTGTTCAATGAATACATCTGTTTATTCCGTTTGTTGTTGTCAATCGGCCATTACCATTTCATTTTCTCTCTGAGCGACGTGATATGCGCAACATGATGACGGCCATGCCACGCATACAGTTGCAGCAACCAGTCGAGGTTTCTTGCGCCATGTTCAGGATGACGAAATGTGCGCGAAAAATCGGACGGCTTCAGCGACCGGAGCAGCACAACCCACCGGTCATGGAGGGACTCGAGTAATTGCAGTGAAAGCGCAACGGGCGCTGTCCGTGCGTCGTACAACTCAGCCCACAAATGTTCAACGTACGGCTTGATCGTTGGCTCATCTTCGGTAAGTGCAAGCCTGAAACGAACATACGAATTTATATGGCTGTCCGGCAGATGATGAACGACCTGTCGCACCGTCCAACCTCCCTCTCTGTACGGCGTATCCAGTTGTTTTTCTGTTAATCCTTGCACGGCTGCCTTCACTTCAGACGGTGTATCGGCGATTCGCTGGATGAACTCGATTCGCATTTTATCGTCGGGGTGATCCGACATTTGAAATTTTCCTATGGGATAGCGCGGGTCTGACATAGTATTCCTTCAATAATGAGCAAAAAGTTTTGAGGTCGTCATTCTGAGGCTACGCTTTTCCTGACAGGTCTACCATTTTCCTGTCGGAGTTTTTCAGGTACGGTTTCAACTGCGGGTTCTCCAAGCTTGAAAGCTTCTTCACGATTTCCGCGATCCGGTTTCCATTCTCTGTAACTGTCCTTAGCTCTTTGCGGATACCGGCGATGGTGTCGCCGTCATCCTTTTTCTGGAGCACTTGCAGGACGAGCAACATGATGCCGAGGGGGTTGTTGATTTCGTGCCCGAGTGTCATTGCCAGTTCCGTGACCGCTTCCTGATGCTGAAGCTCGGCAATTTCCTTTTGGAGCGCATTGATGCGCAGCCCGGCTTTGACGCGGGTAAGAAGTTCGCGGTCGTTGAACGGCTTCGTGACAAAATCATCCGCGCCGGTTTCGATCCCTTCTATTTTATCCTCCTGGGTATCGCGGGCGGTGAGAATAATGAAGTAGGTAAACCGGAGTTTCTCATCCTGCTTCGCAAGCTTGCAAAATTCCAGTCCGTCCATTTTCGGCATCATCCAATCTGAAATGATCAAATCAGGGGCTTCCGCTTTAGCGATCTCCAGGCCGCGCTCGCCGTCATTAGCCATAAAGACTTCGTACCCTTGCGACAAAAATCTTTTTTGAAGAATCATCCGGATGTACTTGTCGTCGTCAACAATGAGAATTTTCTCAGCCATAGATGCCGCAATTCTTAAAGAGGAAATGGAAGTTTTGGCTCGACGAAGAGAACTTTTTCTCTTTCGAGAACTACCGTGCCCGCAGGCGCACCTTTCGGCTTGCGGACAAATTTTTTCTCCGTCATCGCAACCGGGACGGACGACGCATTCTTCATTTTACTGTAGTATGCAGCGATTGAGGCTGCCTGGTGAATCGCTGCTTTCGACGGCTCGCCGTGTGCGCTGTGAATTTTCAACACAACGTGTGAGCCGCTGGAGCCACGGCAGTGGAACCACAAGTCGTCCGGTTTCGCATACTTGGTCGTAAGCATGTCGTTGTTTTCACTGCTCTTTCCTGCAAGCACTTGAAATCCACCTTCGACCGTGAAGATACGGAACGGCGGAAGATTTTCTTTTTCCTTTTCCGTCGCATAGCCGAGAAGCTGCAGATGTGTTTTGTACGTCTGACGAAATTCCCTGAGTGCGTCGCTTGAGGATATTTCTGCAAGTTCGCCGATCAACATCCGGAGGGTCGACAGACGCCCGTCAAGGCTCTTCATCCGATCGACTGATTCCTCGAACGCCCCTTTTGCTTTTTTTGCTTTCTCAAAGTATTTTTCCGCGTTCGCAACGGGGCTCAGCGACGGGTCGAGGGGAATTGCGACGCCGGACGGATGCATATTGAAGGACAGTATGTCTTCAAGCGTTGCCGTTTTCAGCCCTTTGTGAAGTTCGTGAAGGTGCGCCATAATCAGCTTCCCGAAAAGTTCGTAATCGGCCCGCCTGTCTTGATCTGCAAGCTCGGCAGCAATCTTTACCCGCGTCTGTGCCGCCTTCTTTTCCTCATTTTCGAGCCAGGCAGAAATCTGTTCTTTCTCGCTGACGAACGCCGACGAAGCCCGTACCGTACTCACAAATCGCTGGATTGCCGCTGCAACGTTTGGAAAAGATTCGGATCTGTTCTCGGCATAGCCACGGAGCGGAATCAACGACAGACACACCGGCGCCTCATCTTCATAATAAATTTTTGTTTGCCCGTTCGCGATGGGTGAGGTAACTTCTGCAATTATTTTTGATGCTTCGGCGAATATTTTTTTCAGATCGCGGTCGGTTGCAAGAGACATCGGCGCAGATGGACGAATATCCGCACGGAGCAAAATTTCTTTTGCGAGAGTTGATCCGAGCACCGGGATTACTTTTTTCAACGACTGAAAAACTCCTTCTCCGCCGCTCGCGCGCACAGCGTCAAAGAAAAGACGCTCATCGTGCATCATCGCATGAATAGCTGGAAGCTGCTGCGGGTCGTTGCGTGCATGGCGGCTACCGAGCAAATCTTTCCTTTTCAAGAATGCATCGACAACAACGTCCAAAGACACGGGAATCGTATTTTCTTCTTCCAACAAAAGGACGTTCGCACGAGACCCGAACATCTCACACTTCAAGCTCATGTTTCCTTCTAACGCTATTGAAACTATCCGGTCGTTTGTTGCGCATGTAACACCGAGAATTTTCTTCCCCGCCGCTTTCGGAAAAAGGTCGACAGAATTTTTTCGCGCCCGGAAACTTCCCTCACGAACGTAGACATAATTTTCCGAAGGCATGCAGGACACGAGAATTGTTTGCACGGGCTGAGACTCAACGGTGATGCACAACTGCTGCTTGTGCTGCGAGTATAATTCGGAAATGGTATGACCGCTACATTGCTGGTGGATGAAACGCGAGACGTGAACGAGCGTAAAGTAGTTACCAAGCATTTTCAGTTATCCACACATTCTGCAAAAATATATCAAAAAACGCCGCAAAAGCAAACTTAGACTGAATAACTTGTGGATAAGTCGGTGCTTAACCTGTCGAGAACTTTCCCTTGCCTGCCATGGCGAATTTTCGTATTTTTAATGTCAATCGCAACTTTTATTACTGAGGCGCTCATGATCCAAAGCATGACAGGATACGGGAGGGGTGAGTGTTCCAAAGAAGGAATATCCGCTCTTGTAGAACTCAGAAGCGTTAATAGCCGTTTTTTCGAATTGAGTTCGCGCCTGCCTCGTTCGCTCTCCCTGCGGGAGAACGAAGTCAAGGAAATTGTCCGCGCAAAAGTTGCCCGTGGAAAAATTTCTCTCACAGCAACGCTTCAAAGCGACACAAACGGCAAGATGCCGCTCAAAGTCAATGTTGCTGCGGCCAAATCGTACTACAAGCTTCTCAGTCAACTTCGAAAGTCGCTCAAGCTCAAAGAAAAGGTGAGCCTTGAACACATCCTGAGATTCTCAGAGGTATTCGAAGGGGGCGTCGATGAAGAGGGCATAAGCGCAGAGTGGACGGCCTTCGTAGAAGCCCTGCACCTCGCGGTACAAGAACTTCAAATCATGCGAGCCAATGAGGGAAAAGAAATATCTAAGGATATGATTGCCCGCGTGGAAAGCATACAACAGCGGCTGGAAAATATTGAAAGAAGTTCCAAGGAGCGAATCCCCGAAGAACGGATAGCGTTTACAGGAACGCATCGCCCAGCTTCTCGGGGATAAAAATGTCATCGACTCACAGCGGCTTGAGCTCGAAATCGCGCTCCTTGCGGATAAGCTAGATGTCACCGAGGAATGTGTTCGCTTCCGTTCGCACAACAAGTTCTTCCTCGACGCCCTGTGCAACGATGAAGCCGCCGGGCGCAAGCTCAATTTCTTGATTCAAGAAATGAACCGCGAGGCGAACACGATCGGCTCAAAATCCAACGATACTGAAATCGCGCACTACATTGTCGCGATCAAAGAAGATATCGAAAAAATACGCGAGCAGTTGCAGAATATCGAATAATGGTTGAGTGCCCGCAGCAGATTGAATGAAAAATCCGAAACTTTTTGTTGTGTCCGCTCCGAGCGGCGGCGGCAAAACGACCATCGTGAAAGCTGTCCTGCAACGCCATCCTGATTTCGAGTTTTCGGTTTCGGCAACAACGAGGATAAAGCGTGCGAACGAAGAAAACGGAAAAGATTATTTCTTCCTTCGCCCGGAAGAATTTGAGCGATTGATCCAAGAGAATGCCCTTGTCGAGCATGAACAAATTTACGGCAATTATTACGGCACGTTAAAAAGCGAGGTTGATCGTGCACTCAGCGCCGGCCATTGCATGGTGTTCGATGTTGACGTGAAAGGCGCACTTTCGATAAAAAAATTGTACGGAGCTAAAGCTGTTCTGCTGTTCATAGAGCCGCCAAACGTCCAAGTGCTGGAGGATCGCCTGCGGAATAGAAAAACGGAAGACGAGACAACGTTCCGGAAAAGAATGGCTCGCGCGGCATCCGAGCTGGAAATCGGCAAACAGTTTGACCACAGAATCGTCAACGATTCGCTCACACGCGCGATTAACGAGGTCGACGAAATTATCATAAAGCAACTTTCATCATCACAATAAGAGGATTTCATGGCAATCAAACCACTGGAAATACACACGCTCGAGTCCAAAGCGGCAAACGTGTACGAGGCAATCGTCGTACTCTCAAAGCGGGCGCGCCAGATCAACGAAGAGACGAAGATCGAGTTTAATCAACGCATCGAAACAATCGCCGCGCTTCCAACAATGACGAACGGCGACGAGGAAGAGGTTGATGCAAATCCGGATCAACTGAAAATCAGCCTTGAGTTTGAAAAGCGTGTAAAGCCGACGGAGCAGGCCATCGGTGAGTTGATGTCGGATAAACTCGAATTCAGGTACAAAGAAGCAGAGGAAAAGAAAGACCCGATCGCCTGATCGTAGAAAATATTCCGTGTTGAAAAACAAGAAAATATTGCTCGGCGTTACCGGCGGAATATCGGCGTACAAAATGTGCACCGTCGTTCGCTTGATGAAAAAAGCCGGAGCCGGCGTTCGCGTGTTGATGACGCAGTCTGCGACACAATTCGTAACGCCGCTGACCTTTTCCACCCTGTCTCAGGAAGAAGTGCTCACATCGTTGTGGCCCGAGAGCACCCGGACGGCAACACACGCCGGCGTTGAGCACATCAAGCTCGGTCTATGGGCGGATGCGATGCTCATTGCGCCCGCAACCGCAAACATGGTAGCAAAAATTGCGCAGGGAATTGCGGACGACGTTATCTCATCCACGGTGCTTGCCCTTCGCTGCCCGCTTCTTATCGCACCGGCGATGGATGTTGACATGTACCGCAACGAAGCAACACAGAAAAACTTGACCGTCCTCCGCGAACGGGGGCATCATATTCTTCTCCCCGCAGAAGGCGAGCTCGCAAGCGGCCTTGTTGGGCCCGGGACGATTGCCCGAGCCCGATGCTATCATGGCCTTTGTTGAATCGATTATAGAAAAAACACCGCTCGACCTTAAAGGGAAAAAAATCCTTGTCACTGCCGGGCCGACATACGAACCGATTGATCCGGTGCGTTTTATCGGCAACAGGTCTTCCGGGAAAGATGGGTTTCGCGATCGCTAACGCCGCAGCACAGCGCGGGGCGGACGTCACGCTCATCAGCGGACCGGTAGCGCTTGGAACGCCGAAAAATGTTTCCCGCATCGATGTGGAAACCGCCGAACAAATGAACGAAGCGGTGACAAAGCAAGCGAAGAAATGCGACGCAATTATTATGTCGGCTGCCGTTGCCGATTACACACCAAAGAAGCCCGCGGCGAATAAGATCAAGAAAAATGAGTCGACACAAGGTTTATCGCTGGAACTGCAGCCGACTGCGGACATTCTGCGCGGACTCGGCGCTAAAAAAAACGGCACCGTGCTCGTCGGGTTCGCCCTGGAAACGCAGGACGAATTGAAGAACGCAAAAGACAAACTCCGAAAGAAAAATCTCGATCTCATCGTCCTGAACAGCACCCGCGACAAAGGCTCGGCGTTCGGCTCGGATACCAACATTGTCACGATCATCAGTAAAAATGGCAAGACTGAAAAGCTTTCCAAGATGCCCAAGTTCGATGTTGCGATTGAAATCCTGAACCGGGTAGCAAAATTGTTGTAAGTGTTTCTCACAAGAGAGAGGCGCTTATCATTACATAGTGTCTCTTGTATTGTATTCCTATCATGTCTGATTTTCATTCCTCATCTTCGCCAGAAGCGGATGAGCCGTTAGCGCAACAGTTTTCTCATATTATTTCCGGCGTTCAACAATATCTTATGCAAGAACGGGATCTTTTTGGGAATATCATTTATCCTTCGGCTGTGCAAGGTGCCGCGCACAATCCGCTGAAGGAACAAACTGCGAGCGATTATCCGGCTGAACCGTGGGCGGGCGCGTCATCGTTAGGGGAATTGAACTCGATGATTTGTGAATGCCAGAAATGCTCACTCGGTGCAACACGAACAAAGTTCGTCTTCGGCGTCGGCAACCCGAAAGCAGAAATTGTCCTCATCGGCGAAGCGCCCGGGGCCGATGAAGATGCCAAGGGAGAACCGTTTGTCGGACGCGCCGGACAGCTGCTGAATAAAATCTTGGAGGCGATTCACTTTCAAGCGGGAAGATGTTTATATCTGCAACATCCTCAAATGCCGTCCTCCGAACAATCGCGACCCGCAACCCGAAGAAGTCCAGCACTGTGAACCCTATTTGTGGAAGCAGCTTGAGATTATCAAACCGAAATTCATTTTATGCCTGGGGCGCATTTCTGCTCAGGTGCTGCTGAAAACAACCGACTCGCTTACCAAGCTTCGCGAAAATGTACACGATTACCGCGGTATACCGTTACTGGTGACGTACCATCCCGCGGCATTGCTCCGCAACCCGAACTGGAAGCGTCCGACATGGGAAGACGTGCAGAAGCTGCGGAAAATGTACGACGAGATGAAGAACAATGAATAATTAAGAATTAATAATTATGAATTAGGAATTTTGGATATAGCAGTCAACGCTTTCTAATTTATAATCATCAGACATTAATTCTTAATTATTAATTATTAATTGCATTCTATGGCTGAGATTCTCCGACATACTATTTCCCCGAGCGACGGTCCTTCTGAAAGCAGGGTGCCGCCCCAGGCCATGGATATTGAGATGGCGGTGCTGGGAGCAATGCTCCTGGAGAAGGAAGCAATTTCAAAGACGGTTGAGATTCTCGACGACTCGGCGTTCTACAAACCGGCGCATCAGAACATCTTCAAGGCGATGATCGGGTTGTTCGAGAAGAACGAAGCGGTCGATTCGATCACCATTGTCGAAGAACTTCGCCGTCGCGGGCAACTCGACGAAATCGGAGGCCCGGTATACATTTCCGAATTAACGATGCGTGTTACCTCCGCCGCGAACGTCGAATACCATGCGAAAATCGTCTTGGAAAAAGCTCTTCTCCGCAATCTCATCTCCGCAAGTTCAGAAGTAACCAGCCGCGCATTCAACGAAACGGAAGATGCACTCGACCTGCTTGATGAAGCCGAGCAGAAAATTTTCCAGATATCCGAAAAGAGGATGAAGAAAAGTTTTCTCTCGATGCGCGACGCCGTGTTCAGTACAATGGAGATGCTGGAAAGCATCCATGGCAAACACAGCGGCGTCACCGGCGTGTCGTCGGGATTTTCTTTACTCGACAATCTCACCGGAGGATTTCAGCCGTCGGATCTTGTTATTGTCGCCGGTCGGCCGAGTATGGGAAAAACGGCGTTTGTCCTTTCCGCCGCACGCAACGCGGCCATTGACCGCGGAGTACCGGTCGGGTTCTTCAGCCTTGAAATGTCCGCGCAGCAACTCGTGCTTCGACTAATCTGTGCCGAAGCTCGCGTCGACGCACACAGGGTTCGGACGGGGCAATTACCGGATGACCAGTGGCGAAAACTCAGCACACAGATCGGAAAGCTTCACGCAGCAAAAATATTTATCGACGATACACCGGCACTCGGCATTCTTGAGCTTCGCGCAAAAGCGCGGCGGCTCAAGGTTGAGCATAACATCGGTATGGTGGTGGTTGATTACCTTCAGCTGATGCAAGGCCCGAAAACAGCACAGAGCAGGGAGCAGGAAATTTCCATGATCTCCCGTTCGCTTAAAGCGCTCGCGAAGGAACTGAACATCCCCGTTCTTGCACTTTCACAGTTGAACCGCGCGGTGGAAGCGCGGAGCGATAAACGCCCCGTGCTCGCCGATCTTCGTGAATCGGGCGCGATCGAACAGGATGCCGACGTCGTGCTCTTCGTTCATCGCCCGGAAATGTACGGGATCAAAATCGAGGGGGATAAATCGGTCGAGAACATCGCGGATATCATTATTGGAAAACAGCGAAATGGCCCAACCGGTGATGTGCAGCTTTCGTTCATCAAACAATATGCCCGTTTCGAAAATCTCGCCCTACCGACGTTCGATGACTATGCACCGCCGACTGCCACCGGCGATACGCCGTTTTAAGTCGTCCGTTCTACAACCCGTTCCCCTTATGTCAACGCCCGGCAACCTCAACACGGGCTGCATTGTTTTACAGGATAGATCATGGCACCAATGAACCGTCGTGAATTCATCAGCCGCACAACACTCTCAGCGCTTGTTCCTTTGCTCCCCATCGTTTTCAATAAATCCTACGCAGCGCCAATACTTTCCCTGCTTGAAGAGACGGACGAGATCATCTGCAAGACAAAATTTGACCTCGCTCTTTCCAGAAACCTCATTGATAAACCGATCAACAAGGTGATCGTTGAAGTAGGGAAATCGTTTATCGGAACAGAGTATGCCGCACATTCCCTTGAAGAGGAGGGAGCCGAACATCTCGTCGTGAATTTACGGGTTCTTGATTGTGTCTCGTTCTACGAGAACTCGCTCTCGCTTGCGCGCTGTGTTAAGATGAAACATTTTTCTTTCGATGACTATCGGGCACAGCTTCAATTCATTCGATACCGCAACGGTATCATAAACGGATACCCAAGCCGGCTGCACTATACAACCGACTACTGGTTTGATAACGAAAAGAGGGGTGTTCTGAAAGTCGTCACAAAGGAATTGTTCGGAGAAAAGAATCTTCTGCCGATCCCGACGCCTATCAATTTTATGACGACGCACCGGAGTGCGTACAAGCAGCTTTTAAATGAAACCTTTTTTGAGGAGATCAAAAAACAAGAGGAAGAGATCGGAAAGCGCGGGACGCTTTTCCTTCCCAAGGAGAAGGTTCATCTGTTTGCGGAAAAAATTAAAACGGGGTCATTCATCGGCATTACGACAAACACGCCGGGACTGGACATTTCGCATACGGGTATTGCAGTGCGGATGGACAACGGTGCACTTCACCTTATGCATGCTCCCGAAGTCGGCTCCAAAGTTCAGATTACGGAATCACCGCTCCATGATTATCTCGCCGGGCATTCGAAGCAAACGGGGATTATTGTCGCAGAGGCGTTTGAACCGAAATAATATATCGGGGGTTTAGAGGATTCGAAGATATAATGCAACGAATACAAATCTTTCTAATTGTAATTCGAGACTTCTGAAGAATTGGCAATGAAATGTCATTCTGATCCCGCCGCTTTTTGGCGGGAGAAGAATCTATTCGTTCAATTTGAAAAGAAAAACTAGAACTTTTTCAGAAGCCTCAATTCTTAATTAATCCCATCAGCACTTTCATGTTTTCCACATCTTCATGAAGGTCTTTGCTTTTCGGCGTTTCCAAGATCTTTGGAATATCCGCGAACCGGTGATCATTCATCAGATGAGAAAATCCCGCCACTCCGATCATCCCTTTGCCGATGTGCTCGTGTCTGTCTTTGTGAGAACCAAACTCCTTTTTTGAGTCGTTGTAGTGAAATGCCGCAAGTCGATGCAGTCCTATGATGCTGTCAAACTCCTCAAATGTCGCCTCATACTTTTCTTCTGTTCGAATATCATAACCTGCGGCAAAGATATGACATGTATCAACGCACACTGCCATTCGATGTGGTTTATCAACGCCGTTGACTATTTTTTCTAGATGCTCAAATTTGTACCCGACTGCGGTTCCCTGCCCTGCACTCGTCTCCACGACACTGAGCACTTTGAACCCTTCTGTTCTTTCGTGGGCAATATTAAGGCTCTCAACAACTTTTTTGATGCCCTCTTCTTCGCCAGCACCCCCGTGTGCGCCGGGATGAAAATTCAACAGTTGAATCCCGAGCTGTTCGCACCGGGTCAATTCGTCGATAAACGCTGTGCGGGATCTTTCCAGGGTATCGGGGTTCATCGCGCAGAGGTTAATGAGGTACGAATCGTGCGCCATGACGGGGGTTATGGTTGCTTTCGCAATTTTCCTTTTGTAGTTTTCTATATCCTCTTCTGCCAACGGTTTTGCGCTCCATTGGTTGTTGTTTTTTGTAAAAACCTGAAGTGCGGTGCAGCCGATGGAGATCGCGCGATCGACAGCGGTATGGACGCCGCCGCTGGTCGACATGTGAGAGCCCAGTAGAATATGCTTGTCGTAGATACTCACGCGATGCTGGGAATTAAAAATGAAAAATTAAGAGTGAAAAATTATGTGTAAAATGTAAAGATTTTTACGGTTTAATGACAGTCTTAAATGTTTTCACTCTTAATTTTTCATTTTTAATTTTTAACTTTTCACTTTTAACTGTTCACCAATGCCCATTCGCATTCGCCATGCCACACTTGCCGATGCAAAAATCATCACAGAGTTCAATTCTGCGATAGCGCATGAAACAGAGCACCTCAATCTCGACCACAAACGATTGCTGCGCGGCGTAAAGGCACTGCTTAAAGATGCTTCAAAAGGGTATTATATCCTTGCCGAAGTTAAAGGGCAAATTGCGGGACAGCTTATGATAACATACGAGTGGAGTGATTGGCGTGCCGCGACGTTCTGGTGGATTCAAAGCGTATATGTTATCCCCGAATTTCGCGGCACTGGGGTTTTTAATCAGTTGTTTCACTATGTAGAAAAGGCTGCCCGGAAAAATAAATCGGTTTGTGGAATACGATTGTATGTCGAGCGTACCAACACTCGGGCCATGCAAACCTATCAACATCTCGGGATGAAAAAAGCGAATTATGGCCTGTACGAGATTGACTTTGTTATCAAACGCAGGGCAATTGTAGAGTCTTAGAAATTAATTTAGCATTACTGCATAAAATGGTGGCCTGTAGCACCCAGAAAGGATGAGTTGAATTATGAATACATCCGCAAGTAGGAGTGGCATAAAGAACGATTTGCAAGAATTGCTGCGTTCGGCAGACATCAGGATCGACGGCGACCGTCCGTGGGACATACAGGTTCATAACGAAGGATTTTACACTCGTGTAGTACGGGAACTAGCAGTTGGACTTGGCGAGTCTTATATGGACGGCTGGTGGGATTGTCAGAACCTCGACCAGTTTTTTTATCACATTCTTTCCAGTCGCTTGGATGAGAAGGTGAAACGGAATCCATCGATCATCCTTTCTCATATTCAGGGTCGCATCTTCAACATTCAGTCCAGAGTCCGTTTGAAAAAAGGCATCGCTGCGACGTATGACAAGGGCATCGACCTATTCATGTCTTTTCTCGATCCGTATAACCAATATACATGTGGATATTTCAACAACACCGATGATTTAGCAAAGGCACAAGAATTAAAGATGGAATTGATATGCAAGAAACTAAATATTTCCCCGCAGGATCGCGTGCTGGATATTGGTTGCGGATGGGGAGGTTTCGCTAAGTTTCTCGCGGAGAGAATCGGATGCAAAGCGACCGGTATAAGCATTTCTCAGCAACAGCTCGCGTACGCGAGGAAATTTTGCTCAGGCTATGATGTTGAATTTCTCGAAATGGATTACCGCGATTTGATGCAAGATTCGTTCGGCGATAAATTCGATAAAATCGTCGTGGTCGGGATGATCGAACATATCGGATACAAGAACTATCGTCAATTGATGAGAGCGGTATCCCATTGTCTAAAAAAGGAAGGACTGTTTCTTCTGCACACAATAGGATCTAACGTTTCAACGACGAGCACGGAAACCAACCTTTGGCTTACCAAGTACATCTTTCCGCACGGCATGACGCCTTCGATGAAACAGATCAGCGCAGCTTCCGAAAATTTGTTCATCATCGAAGATGTGCACAACTTCGGCATGTACTATGATCCGACACTCATGGCGTGGGATGGTAATTTTGAGAAGAACTGGGACTCCATAAAGTCTCAATACGATGAGAGATTCCGCAGAATGTGGAGATACTATCTATTATCGTGCGCAGGAGCCATGAGAGCTCGGCATGATCAATTATGGCAGGTCGTTTTAACGAAAAAGGGGGCGACAAAGATGTACGTTTCGGTGCGATAGGGTTTATTATGTTCCTCTCTTTTGGTTCAATTCTACAGTTTGTTCCTATGGTTCCTCTGTGCAGAATTGATCCTCCTGCTTCAAACCGGTTATTAATGATTTTTTTTTCGCATACTGCCTCTGACTCAATTTCTGCCTTCTTTTATAATTCCAATATAGTACATTGGGTTGTCTTTTGGGGGCAGTTAATCAACGCTGGTACGTTTGATGTCGATAGATTTTCAATCACTCTATTGTCTTAGGAGTTTCACCGTTTATTGAAAATAAAAGGGTAAGAAAATGGGAACAGAATTGAAGGAAGTCAATACCCTGCATGAATTGAAACAATTTATATCATTTCAATATGCTCTATATAAAGATAACAAGTATTGGGTACCACCTCTTCGTTCCGAAGAACTGCTCTCACTCAGAAAGGACAAAAATCCCGCATTTGATTTCTGCGAAGCAAAATATTGGATCGCTACCAAAAACAAAGAGACCGTCGGTCGAATAGCGGGGATCATTAACAGGAAATATAATGAAAAGTGGGGCGAGAACGCCGTGCATTTCGGCTGGTTCGACTTCATTGACGATAAAGAAGTATCCTCTGCGCTTTTGCGTGCTGTTGAGAAATGGGGAAAATCGAAGGGCATGGCGAGTATTCATGGCCCTTTGGGTTTCACGGATATGGATGGTGAAGGAACACTCATAGAAGGATTTGAAGAAGTAAGTACGTTCGGAGCTATTTACAATTATCCGTACTACGCCTCACATATTGAAGACGCAGGTTATTCGAAAGATAGCGACTGGGTCGAGTACGAAGTCACGATGCACGCAGAAGTTGTGGACCAAGTACGAAGGATAGCTGAAATTGCATTGGAGAGATACCACCTTAGCATTCTGAAGGTCAAAAAGACCAAAGAAATGCTGCCATACGCAAAAGAGATATTCCATGTGCTCAATGCAGCATACAAAAATCTCTACGGTTTTGTTGAGTTATCAGACAAGCAAATCGATATGTATGTGAAGCAATACTTCGGTTATGTCCTCCCGGAGTACGTGCCGGTTGTCTTGGATTCGAAACACAAGGTTGTAGCATTTGGAATTTCCATGCCTTCATTGTCTGCAGCGTTCCAAAAATGCAATGGCAGTTTGTTCCCGTTTGGATTCATTCACGTGTTGAGAGCATTGAAGCATAACAGAAAGGTGGATCTTTATCTCACAGCAGTTCGTCCCGACATGCAAAACAAGGGCATAAACGCGATCCTCATGCACGAATCAAACAAAGTGTTCGTAAAGAACAAGGTTGAAAAAGTTGAGACGAATCGGGAACTGGAGGTAAACTCAAAAGTCCAGGCTCAATGGAAATTCTTTGAAAATCGGCAGCACAAAAGGAGAAGATGTTACAAAAAGGATTTGACCGCTACTTAAAGATGGGCGTTTGAAGGAGTTATATCCTTTTCCTCCAGACTGTTCTTGCAGTAGAACACACATGATTACTGTCAAGGTCTTTTATTGTATGAATAAAGTTGTGTGCATCGTTCCCATGTTCCGCTAAAGACTCAATTGTGTGGCCATAGTGAGCTTCCCTAATGTAACGACCATCTATTGAATGCATATAAAAATTATCGATAATCTCATCCGGAATAGTCTCAAGTAACCATTGTAAGTATTTCACATTGTTGACATGTTTATTGGTGTCCATATCATACCGATACACAAGAAAGTTTTTTTTATATTTTGCGAAATCAATTGCTTCAATGTTTTCAGTAATGTCATGCGTAATACTTTCTTCCGGAAAGCAAGACCACTTTTCTTTAATATCATCAAAAATTTTAACGGGCCTTCTTCTTTTTATATCAAAGAACAGCCACAAACCCTTAGCTCTTCCTATTACGATTCCTTGTTCATCATAAATGATGTTTTCTCTACTCCCTTTAATACTGGTATATTTTGATAACCACGTTCTGATAGTAATTTTTTCTTTATACAAAGGGTACCGCTCCATTTGCATATATCCGGATAGCAGAACCCAGCCTATGTTCTGATTAACCAAATCAAATAAGCTCTGGTTAATTGAAAGACAATGATCTGCCGCAGTTTCTTCCAATAGCGTTAATATTGTGGTGGGTGATGCCCCTCCATATGGATCCATTTCAAAGTATCGTAAATCAAATTGTTTTTCAAACATATACTTAACCTATATCGTTAAATCATTATTTCGACAATAGAATTAAACCAATCCACATTCATCAACTTTTCCATTCGGCAAGCTGGCGCGGGAAAACTCATTACTCTTGACTTTTTAAACGGGGTATGGTGTCACAACAAAAAAGGCCATCAATTCCGAGGGTCTTGCTTCTTCCGCAATTGATTCATCACCGATTTCTCTCCCCTCTGCGCTAACCACACAGTCGGCAGCGCATGTGCGACTCAACACAATCTATTCTTCCCACCTCTTCACAATCATTATGTTCTGATGATTGCAGATGCTTTGCCCTTCCGGTGTGAAGAGGAAATCCAGTCTGTTTTTATAAAACTCGATAATGCGGCCTCGCACCATCTTGAGTGTGCTGTTCATAAACCCATTCTGCTCGGTAAACCCTTCGCCCAACACCGCCATCGCCGACGGCAGCCATCGGGACGGAAACATTCCGGCATACATCCCCCCCTCGCGGTACGCATCTATTTCCGATTCAAGCATCCGCAATACGGCTTCTTGTCCTTCCGCGGTGCGGCCGGAAAGTTTTTTTCCTTTCAGCCATTGTAATGCAGCGTCATGATTGGGAACAAGAAGGGCAACGGTGTATGGGGATTGGTTGTTGTACAGCATGACTTGTTCGATAAAGCGCGAGTGGCCTGTGATGGTTTCTTCAATTCCCTCTGGGCTGTATTTCTCTCCATCGTTTGCAATGAGCAGGCTTTTGTTTCTACCGAGGACGAATAAAAAGCCGTCCTCGTCAAGATACCCGAGGTCGCCGGTGTAAAGCCAGCCGTTTCGGATTGTTTCGCCTGTCGCTTTCTCGTTTTTCCAGTACCCCGCCATAACATTCTCCCCTTTGACGACAATTTCTCCGTGCTGGCCCGTTGTGAGTGCATTTCCTTTGTCATCACAGATTTTTACTTCGAGATTCGGGACGATGCTTCCCGACGAGCCGAGCTTATGTTTTCGAGGAACATTTGCCGAAATCACAGGCGACGACTCGGTAAGTCCGTAGCCCTGGAACATCGGGATACCGATGGCGTAAAAAAATCGCTGCAATTCGATGTCGAGGAGCGCACCGCCGCCGATGAAGAACTCGAGCCTGCCGCCGAAATTCTCCCGTATTTTGCTGAAGAGAATTTTGTCGAAGAACATCATCAATGGCTTCTTCAGCATGCGCGAGCCCTTCCCGCGGTTCCAGCCGTTGCCGTTATAGTCGTACGCAACATCCAGAGCTTTCTTAAATAGTTTTTCAACTTTCGGACCTTTTTCCTTAATGCCGTTCTCTATGTTTTTCCGAAAATTTTTTGCAAGCGTCGGCACGCTCAAGAGAAAGGTCGGCTTCGATTCTTTAATGTTGACCGGAATATTTTTTAGCGATTCAATTGCCGTTTTGCCCACCTGCACCGACGCCATGCTCGCCCCATTTTTCATCAGCGTGTAAATGCCGGCGGTATGGGCAAAGCAATGGTCCCACGGCAAAATAAGGAGCGAGCAATACCGTTCCGGCATTTGTAAAACCGCAGACGCTTGCTCGGAATTCGCGGTATAGTTCCGATGCGTTAGAATAACTCCCTTAGGGTCGGCGGTTGTACCGGAAGTGTAGCAGATATTTGCCGGGTCGTCTTCATGTACTGACTGCCATGAATGAAGGAGGGAAGTGGAATTTTCTGTCAGATGTTTTTTCCCTGTTTTGTACAATTGTTGCAGGGGTATTTCGTCTTCTCCATATTGCTCTGCCGGGTCGAGCAGAATAATTTTTTCAAGGTCGGGGAGGTTATTTTTAAGCTGTTGGACTTTATACGCCTGGGTCGAAGAAACAATCGCCATCCTGCAGCCGGAATGCGCTAATCGAAATTTCAATTCCGACTGCTCGTTAAGTTTCACCGATAACGGCACGTTAATGGCCCCGGCATATAAAATTCCAAGCTCGCTAATCACCCAGTCATTGCGTCCCTCCGCAATTAAAGCGACCCGATCTCCTTTCTGAATCCCGATGCCCAGCAATCCTGCGGCGAATTCATGAACCATAGCGCGCGTTTCACGGTACGTCGTTCCTTGGTATTTTTCTCCCCGCTTTTCCCACAAGAGAATATTGGTGCCGTACTTTTCAACGCTTGTTTCAAATAGTTGAGGAATGGTTCTTTGAGTCATTGTTGTAGCCTTGTGGGTCTTTATGATTCCATTGCTGCAATGCGGTCAACGGTAAAGAAGAGGCTGTGATGTTGGCTGAAAGAAATAAGGGATGTTAATCCGATGTGATAAGAACCGGTGTTCATTTCAAGGTTGTTTAGGAAAAATAAACAGAGGTAGAGAATCTTGAATGTTTTTTCCGGGAGGCAACGCATCAAACGTTACTTGAATATCCGGAAACTTATAAGGAAATTGATCGGCCTTCTATCTGCTTTCCCGGGAAAAAAATTGCACCTCCTCGACTCCCGCTTGAAGCCGTACATTTTCTCCTTTTCCACAATAAAGCCAATGCGATCAATCTGCATTATTGTAAAGTATAGATTGGAAAAAAAATGTGCCTCTTTCAGCTTCAAGCGGCCAATACGGTCCAACTCAATTAGGGAAACGAGACTTGTCACGGAAAGAAATCTTTTCTCGGGCGTAATGCCGTTTACATGGCATCCGCCCGTAGAAAAAATTTTTCGTGCAATGCATATCCATCAATGACAACGTAAGGCTCCGATGTAAGCGCCCGTGTCGTCCTACCAGGAGCGTCGACCGCCACCGCCGCCACCCTTGTTTCCGCCGTAGCCTCCGCTTTTTCTTCCACCGAAGCCGCCGCTGCGTTCTTCCCTGGGACGGGCTTCATTGACGGTCAACGCGCGGCCTTTTAATTCTTTGCCGTTCAATCCCGCGATGGCAGCCTCCGCTTCAGTTTTTGCCGGCATTTCGACAAATCCAAAGCCCTTTGGCTCACGGGTAAATTTGTCCATGATGATATTGACTGTCGCGACTTGTCCAAACGCTTGAAACGCCTGCCGCACATCTTCCTCGCCGGCATCACGAGACAGGTTACCTACAAATATATTCACAGTGTTCTCCTTTATGTTGGTTGATTGGTCTGCAGCACCCGAATTTCATCTCGTGTCGCCTGAAGAAACTCTAGGTTCGGTTGTTCCGAATTCGTGATTCATTATCATGCGTTAAAATACGCTGACTTTTACATACTTGGCGGGGTTTTCCCGCAGGTCTTTCACCAGTAAATTGAGATTTGACGCAAGGCTGTCAATGTCGTCATACAATTTTTCTTCCTGCACCAGTTTTCCGAGCGTGCCCTGGCCTTTTTCAATCTTATTAAGGACGATATCGAGCGATTGCGTCGTTGATCTGAGATTTTCTGACGCTTGCTGAAGATTGTACGTCACTACACGAATCGCTGCCATGCTGGTGTCAAGATTGTTGCGTTGAGACAACGCGATAGTATCCAGGTTCACGGCAAAGCGGGAAAGGTTAGAGGAGAACATACCAAAATTTCCTATTGCAAAATCTAAGCGCTGCCCTTCATCGTGAATAATATGCTCAAGCTCGGCGGAAGAACGGTTTACATCGGCCAAAATGTTTTGTATGTTGCCGCGCGTTTTTTCGTCGAACGTTGTATTCACTCGTTCAAGGATGCCGAGAACGTTCGATGAAATGGGGGCGAGCGTCGAAGTCAATTCGGTGAGGTCGGCTTCGTACGAACCGGTGAGCGTATCGCCGTTGTGGAGCATCGTAGATTCGGTGCCGGGTGTAATCGCGATCAATTTTCCCCCCATCAAGCTGGAACTTTTAATGTAGGCTTTTGAATCGACGGGAAACTGCACTTTGTTCTGAATCTGCACTTTAACGGCAATGGCGGTACCGACAAGTTTCATCTCTTCAACCTTGCCTACAGCAAGCCCGGCGATGGTAATCGGGTTGCCTTCCTGCAAACCATTGACATTGTTGTAAAAAATTGTAAGCGAGTATTCCCGTTTCTGGAAATCAACACCGCGAAGATAGATCATTCCGCCGACAAAGACAATCACCGCAGCAAAAATTACCATCCCGAGTTTTATTTCATTGCTGAGTTTCATGAGTAACGTCCTTCTGCCATTGGCAAAGAACTGTTGATATATTTCTGAACTTCCTCATTCGCGCTGTTTTGAATCTCTTCGCGAGTTCCGGTCATCAACGCTGTGCCATTTTCTAGTACTGTGAACCGGTCGCCGACTACAAATGCGCTGTGAATGTCGTGGGTCACGACGATCGACGTTACGCCGAGTTTCGTTCTCATCTCTTTGATGAGGCGGTTGATTCCGTCGGCAGTTTCCATGTCGAGACCCGTGGTCGGTTCATCATAGAGCACGTAACGCGGCGTCAAGGCAATCGCGCGCGCCAACCCGACGCGCTTCTTCATCCCGCCGCTGAGCGAAGATGGCATGACATGTTCAACGTTATCAAGCCCGACAATATGCAGCGCGTATTGGAGGCTTTCTTTAATTTCTTTTTCGGTCCAGCCCGTGTGCCGGCGGAGAGAGAGTGCTATATTCTCACCGACGGTCATTGAATCGAACAGCGCCGCTCCTTGAAACAGGAAGCCGAATTTGAACCTCAGCGCTCGCAATTCTTTATAGGTCATTGTTGCGACATCTTTACCGTCAACTTCAATCGAGCCGGAATCGGGTTTTATCAAACCGATAATCATTTTCAATAAAACGCTTTTCCCTCCTCCGCTCCGGCCAAGCACCACGGTCGTTTGCTTGTTCAGCGCGTCGAATGAGATTCCGCGAAGCACCTGCTTCTCGCCAAATTTTTTCCAGACGTTCTGAATGCGGATCATCTGGCGAAGACCCGGGTTGAGAAAAAGATTACGTTTATGGCTGTTTCAGCCGTTACCATTCTTTGAATATTGGTTTTGCCAATTCCTGCACCGTTTTTCATTTCTTTTCTCACAACAGCACCGACGCAAGAATAAAATCCATCACGACAACGGCGAGGCACGTCAGCACGACTGTCCTCATCGTTGCCTTGCCGACTCCCTCCGAACCCCCTTCAACATAATATCCTTGATAGCATGCAACCGAGGTAATGGTAAAACCAAAAAAAAATGCCTTGATGATTCCGAAAACAGCATCCCAAGTTTCGAACGAGTTCTTCATCCCTCTGATGAATGCTTCAGCCGGAATGTTTGCTACGGCAACTGAACCGATCAGCCCGCCGAGGATTGCAACGAGGTCGCCGAAAATGATGAGGACGGGAAACATCAGCATGCCGGCCAAGACGCGCGGTGTGACGAGGTATGAAATTGAATCGAACGCCAGCGCCTCAAGCGCGTCGATCTGCTCCGTAACGCGCATGGTGCCGAGCTCGGCGGTAATTGTTGCGCCGACCTTTCCGGCAAGCACAAGGGCGGTCATCAGGGGAGTTAATTCGAGGAGAACTGATTTCACGACGAGGCTTCCGACAACGGCGCGCGGAATCCAATCGTACAACTGATAGGCAGACTGCACGGCGGTGACCATCCCGACAAATGCGCTGACGAAAACGACGATCGGAATTGAATCGTTTCCGATACTTACCATCTGCTGGTAAATATTCCTGGAATATTCTTTCGCGTTATGAATATTTCGAAGCATCCACCACATCAGGGCGCAATACCTGCCGAGATGCGCGAAAAAATTGCTGCTCCGTTCCCCTATGATCGCAAAGAATGTAAAGCGGCGGTCATGAACAATTCCAGTATATGTTTCCGCCATGTGCGGGGCTATCGAAAATGACACTGTGTGGGTGGAAGGTCTCTGATGCCGCGGTTAATATTGAAAAATACGCTATGAAAATCAAGATGATGTGGTAAGACGACGAAGCGGTGGTTGTGTTGAACAATCACCGCTTCGTTTTCATCTCGATGACGAATTATACCTCTTTGTCGAACGTGTACGAGCTGACGCGGATATCAAACGTCTGCCCCGGTTTATACTGATGTTCATACGGCCCCGGAAGAGGCCGGACAACTTCAACGGTTGCCCAGCATCCCATGACATTATGAATCCGCGCTTTGTACAGCGGCGTTCCATTCAGCAGGCATTCATAGCTTTTGCCCGCGGTCAGGACATCCGCAGTTTTGTGTGTATCTACTTTTCCTTCTCTCATAATTTCCAACAATGAATTGTCCACGAAGAACACTAAGACCACGAAGCAATTGACGGATCAATGCTTTTCCAACACTCTTCGTGTCTCTTCGTGTCCTTCGTGGATGTTGTTACGTCACCGGTGGCTTCGGCGTTTTTTTCATTCTCCGGTATAGGAGCAGGAGAACGACAAGAACAACGAGTGCAATGATGATATACAATGTCGTATGTCCGGGTTCGACAGACGAACGCCACACGTCGATTTTCGCTTTAATCTGGCCAAACTGCGCTTCGGTGACGATGGAGTTGCTTTGCAGAAGCGGCATCCACGTTGCTGTCAGCTCACCGTTCCAGACACTGTCCACGAACATCGAATAGATCCTGGAAGCGGGCTGCTTCCGTATGCTGATTCGCGTTTTGAATTTCGTCATCGATAAAGCCGATAACATTCGCAACAAATTCGTTGCCGTCGTTGAACGGTTTCACCGTCAAATTATGCTTTGTGAAAAGTTGATTGAGCGATTTCCACAGGGCCGCATCGACCTTGGCACCCCACGCGGTGAGCATGGTGTCGATGGTATTCACTTCCTTCGCCCGGTCTTTCTGCGCGACATAGATAGCCGCGAGTTTTGGACCGAGTCCTTTCCACTCTGCCGCAAACTTTTTCTGTTCGCCGACGAGCGTTGCAAGGTCTTTTCCAGTCAACGAAGTCGATTCCAGAAACATGACGTTATCGACGATCGACTTTTTGATGTTGCCGATAACACCGTTGCGTTCGATATGCGACGCAACCTTTTGTTTCTCGACATCCTTTAGAGCATCAACATTTTTATCGTACTGCATGAAAATGCTGTCGACCATCGCGAAAATCATTTTGTCCCTGTCGCTGATGTTGGAACGGAGCTTTGCGACAAGCGAATTCAGGGAGTCGACCGTTTTTTGGTCTTGCATGTTGGACGCTCTGAGCGTCTGGATTTCTTTCAGGAGCGCGCCATTCTCGTTGCTCAGTTTTTCCACCTGTGAAGAAAGCTCTTTCACTTGAACTTCGAGCGCTGCAATCTTTGTCACCGCTTCCTGGATGATGCCGAGCTTGTTTTGCGCGTAGGCGAGCTGGCCGTGCACCATGTCGAGCTTCTTTTGAAAATCATCCGGGTACAATGTTTTGTCCAGAAGAGCTTTATGCGGTTCGTACTCTTTTTCCAGCGCATCGATGTTCACGCTGATCTCCGCGCATTCCTGGACCGTTTGCGCCGTTTCAATAGCTTTCGTAAGCTCTTTGTAGGATTTGTTAAAGTTTTGAGAGATCTCATAATCGGATTGCTCCTGTGCAAAAGAGACCCCAGACACCATCATCACTGCAATTGCGAACATTAAACTCTGTCGGATCGTTTTCATTTTTGTCCTCCTTGCTGGATGCCGTCTTTAGAAAGAACTATTGATTTCTCTTTGCCGTTGAGCAGATGAATGTACGGCGCGGCCTGGTTGAAGGCCGGCGATGTGATCCCCGTTTCAGAAACCAATATTTTCTTCTGCAATTTCAGTTTACCTTCATCCGATGCGAACACATAAACGTTCTTAAAATTCGGAGCTGTCATAAAGTAATAGCCGTCCATATCGCGGATAATTCGTAGCTCAATGCCGCTCACGTGCACGGAGTCCCCGGTCTCTTCAAACAACAGCGGCTTGACATTGAATGCGATGAAGTAGCGGGCCTCTTCGACATTCCCTTTTCCGTCGACGGTCAGGACGCTCTCCATCGGCCATTGGTAGTGAACGGGTGAAAGCGTCAGCGAGGAACAGCCGAACGCTATCATGGAAAGGATAGAGCAAGACAAAACGAAAAAAGTTTTCATGCTGACTCCTTACAGGTTGATAAATGTTAGTGAAGTTTGGCGTAGGGGTGATGACTAAATCCACGTCAATGTAGCGAAGCGCTGTCTGAGAAGCAAGACGGCCGTTTTCGCACTGTGATTCATGGCAAACGGTTCTTATTTTTTCTTTTTTGCCCCTTTTTGCTTCGCTTTGGGCTGACTTTTTTTCGTCTCCGGCTTTTTCTTTTCCTCAAACAATTTTTCCTGCCGTGTGCTTCCCCCTTTGCCGTCCGAGTCGGATGAAGCGGGTTTTTCATCCTTTTCCGGCGATCCGTTTTGCTCTTCGTCTTCCGGCGTTACCACCGCGATATCAGCAATGCGGTCGCCTTCGTCCAGCCGGATTAAGCGGACCCCTTGCGTGTTTCTACCGCTGAGGCGAATTTCCGTCGCATCCTGACGAATCACCATTCCCTGCAGCGTTACGACAACGATGTCATCTGTTTCGAGGACTTCCTTGATGGCAATCATTTTTCCCGTCTTCTCCGTCGCATTGACGGTGTAAATTCCCTTCCCGCCGCGATGGCTCACGCGGTACTCGGAGACTTCGGAACGCTTCCCGTACCCGTTTTCCGTTGCAATAAGAATTGTCGTCGTGGTCCGTTTAAGCGCGACGGCACCAACAACGTGATCTCCTTTTTCAAGACGAATTGCGCGCACACCGGCGGCAGCGCGCCCCATCTCCCGCACCTCGTCCTCGTGGAACCGGATTGCCAATCCTTCATGCGTTCCAATAATGATGTCGCTCGTTCCATCGGTGAGCTTGACGTCCTTCAATAAGTCTTTTTTCTTCAATGAAATCGCCGCGATCCCGTTCTTTCGGGGATTGCTGAATTCGGCAAGCGAGGTTTTCTTCACCAGTCCCTGCTCGGTCACTAACAGGACGAAATTTTTCTCGCTGAAATCTTTTACAGTGAGGAACGCCGTAATATTTTCCGTTGCGTCTTTGGAGATCAGGTTGACGATTGATTTCCCTTTCGCGACGCGCCCTCCTTCGGGAATTTCAAACACCTTCAGCCAGTAGCATTGTCCCTGGTCTGTGAAGAAAAGGATATAATTGTGCGTGCTCGCAATGAACATGTGTTCTATGAAATCGTCTTCCCGGGATGCGGCGCCCGTCACTCCTTTTCCGCCCCGCGATTGCCGCCTGTATCCGCTCACCGGAAATCGTTTGATAAACCCGCCGTGGCTGATCGTGATGACCACTTCCTCCTGCGCGATCATGTCCTCGATGCGAAACTCCTCGAAGTCGTACACGATTTCCGTGCGGCGCGGATCGGCATATTTCTCCCGGATGGCGAGCAGCTCGTCTTTGATAATCTGAAGCTGGAGTTGTTTGCTCGCGAGGATTGCTTTCAGTTTCGTAATGAGTTTGATGATTTCACGGTATTCGTCTTCGACTTTTTTCCGTTCCAAGCCTGTCAGCTTCTGCAGGCGCATATCAAGAATTGCCTTAGCCTGAATTTCCGACAGCTTGAATTTTTTCATCAGACCAGTCTTTGCCGTCTCAACATCTTTCGATGCTTTGATCAGTTTGATGATCGCATCGATGTTGTCGAGCGCAATAATATAGCCTTCGAGGATATGCGCGCGCGCCTCGGCTGCGTCGAGGTCGAACTTTGTTCGCCGAACGATGACTTCGTTGCGGTGTTCAATATATTTTTGGATCATTTCCCGCAGCGTCAAAACTCGCGGGCGCCCGTCGACCAGCGCAAGCATGATAACGCCGAAGGTCGTCTGCATCTGCGTATGCTTGTAGAGATTATTCAGGATCACAGCGGCGTTTGCATCACGCTTCAAATCCACCACAACGCGCAGACCGTCGCGGTCGGATTCGTCGCGGATATCGGAAATATCCTCAAGCTTTTTTTCACGCATCAGCTCGGCGATTTTTTCAATCAGGCTGGCTTTGTTGACCTGGTACGGAATTTCCGAAATAATGATGCTCTGGCGGTCGTTCTTCCCGGTTTCGATATTCGCTTTTGCCCGAACAATAATTCTTCCCCGCCCGGTCGTATATGCTTCCCTCACTCCATCGTAGCCGTAGATGATTCCGCCGGTCGGGAAATCGGGAGCTTTGATGATTTTCATCAATTTTGGGTTGTCAATGTCGGGGTCTTTAATGTACGCGATGCAGCCGTCAATCACCTCGCCGAGATTGTGCGGCGGGATGTTTGTCGCCATGCCGACGGCAATGCCGCTCGAGCCGTTAACGAGAAGGTTGGGAATTTGTGCGGGAAGGACGGAGGGTTCTTTCAGCGTGTCGTCAAAGTTCGGCGTGAACTCAACCGTATTTTTCTCCAGATCGCGCAGCATTTCTTCCGAGATACGGGAGAGGCGCACTTCGGTGTATCGCATTGCCGCCGGGGAATCGCCGTCGACAGAGCCGAAATTTCCCTGTCCGTCCACGAGCATGTAGCGCATCGAAAAATCCTGCGCCATACGGACTATTGTGTCGTACACCGCCGAATCACCGTGCGGATGGTACTTGCCGAGCACCTCGCCGACAACACGCGCGCTTTTTTTGTACGACCTGTTTGCTGCGAGGCCGAGCTCATTCATGCCGAACAATACGCGGCGATGGACCGGCTTTAATCCGTCGCGCACATCGGGAAGCGCGCGCGCAACGATGACCGACATCGAATAGTCGATGTACGAACCGCGCATTTCATCTTCAATATCAACGGGAACAATCTTTTCGTTCTGTGTCGCCATGTATTATGATCTCGGGGTTTTATTATTCTTAGACATCCAAATTTCTTACGTACTTTGCATTCTTTTCGATAAATTCGCGCCTCGGCTCGACTTCATCTCCCATTAAGATAGAAAATGTCCTGTCCGCATCGGCTGCATTCTCGATGCTCACTTGCAGAATTGTGCGCGTTTCCGGGTTCATGGTCGTCGACCAAAGCTGTTCGGGGTTCATTTCTCCTAAGCCCTTGAAGCGGGAGATGACCGAGCCGTTTTTCGCTATCGCACCTTCTTCAACCACTTCAAGTGCTTCATCTTCCTCTTTTTCTTCCTCTTTTTTCTTGTCGGTTTTTTCGCTCTTGAGCCGTTTTAGAATTTCATCGCGCTCGTCTTCATCATACGCGTAAAATTCCTGTTTTCCTTTTTTGATTTTATAAAGAGGGGGCTGGGCAATATAGACATGTCCGAGGTCGATCAGTTGTTTCATGTACCGGAAAAAGAGCGTCAGCAAGAGTGTGCGAATGTGGGAGCCGTCGACGTCCGCGTCGCACATAAGAATGATTTTGCTGTAGCGGATTTTTGCCGGATCAAAATCGTCGCCGACGCCGGCGCCAATCGCCGTAAAAATATTGCGGATTTCTTCGTTCTCCAAAATTTTATGAAGACGGGCTTTCTCCACATTCAAAATTTTTCCCTTGAGGGGAAGGATCGCTTGGAATCGCCTGTCGCGCCCCTGCTTTGCGCTGCCGCCGGCAGAATCTCCTTCGACAAGATAGAGTTCGCAATGCTCGGGGTCGTTGATGGAGCAATCGGCGAGTTTTCCGGGAAGCCCTCCTCCGTCGAGTGCGTTTTTCCGCCGGGTAAGGTCGCGCGCTTTCCGTGCAGCTTCACGCGCCTCGGCGGCACGCAGGCTTTTCTCGATAATTCTTTTCGCGTCCCCGGGATTTTGGTCCAGCCAGTTCGCGAGTTCCTGCCCGACAACAGATTCAACGATGCTCTTCACTTCACTGTTGCCAAGCTTCGTTTTTGTCTGTCCTTCGAACTGCGGCTCGGGAACCTTCACGCTGACAACAGCCGTGAGTCCTTCCCGAAAATCATCTCCGGTAAGAGTGATCTTGTCTTCTTTCACAAGATTGTTCTTGTACCCGTAGTTGTTAAGTGTCCGGGTCAGTGCAGTACGAAATCCAACGAGGTGCGTTCCGCCTTCATGTGTGTTGATGTTGTTGACGTACGAAAAAACATTTTCGGTATACTGATCGTTGTACTGGAGCGAGACCTCGACTTCAACCATCCGCCCGTTTTCATCTGTGCCGGATCCTTTAGCGTACACCGGTTTCTTCATCACCGATGGACGCGTTGAGTCGATGTATTGCACAAATTCAACGATGCCCCCTTCAAAGTGGAATCGTTCAGTCTGTTCCTGTTTTGACCGAAGGTCGGTAATCTCCAGCGACACCTCTCTGTTAAGAAAAGCAAGTTCACGAAGGCGTTCCGCGAGAGTCTCAAATTTGAACGTCCGGTTTTTGAAAATCGTACCGTCCGGCATGAACGTCGTTTTCGTCCCCGTCTTTCCCTTCTCCGCTTTGCCGATAACCTTCACCGGATTTACCGGATCCCCTTTCTTGTATTTCTGAAAGGAGGTCTTCCCATCGCGGTAGACTTCAACCTCGAGCCATTCGCTCAGTGCGTTCACCACCGACACTCCGACACCGTGCAATCCGCCGGAAACTTTATACGTATTCTTGTCGAACTTACCTCCAGCATGGAGCACCGTCATGACTACTTCGAGTGCAGAACGATTTTCCTGTGCATGAATATCTGTCGGAATCCCGCGTCCGTCGTCGATCACCGTAACGCTGCCGTCTTTATTGATTTTTACTTCGATATTCTTGCAGTAACCGGCAAGCGCCTCGTCGATGGAATTGTCGACCACTTCGTACACAAGATGATGAAGCCCGCGCGCACTGACGTCGCCGATATACATCGCCGGCCGCAGGCGAACGGCTTCCAATCCTTTTAGTACGGTAATATCTTCGGCGGTATATTCACCGTTGGATTTCTTTATCTTTTGATTTTCGATGTTACTTCTGCCACGTCATGTACCGTTTAATTGTTTATCGAAACCGGATGTCTTTGATCGAGTCTGAATTCATTGCTGCATGCACTTTTTCCAAGATTTCTTTCCTTCGGAACGTCAATTCCGTCCGCCATGGTGCTGCTGTTACTTTGACGACGAGGACGTTCTTCTCAATTTTGTCCACGCTTGTCATGCTTGCGATTTGGCTCGCCGACAATCGAAGGCCATAGGGCGACGATATGGTCCTGTTTCAGCTTTGTCTGCATTCCAAGCTGGTGCATGAGGGCGTCGATGACATTCCCGAGCGATTCCGGCGAGCTCTGTGTCATGCCGCCGCCTCATGTCGCTGATGCACCGCTGCGCCGTTAAGGATCGAGAATTTTCTTCGTGTGTCGTCCCATCGAATCGTATCGTGAAATACCTGTTCGTTCGTTGTCGTGATAAACGACTGTCCGAGCGAGTCGATGAAGGCGAGAAGTTTTCGCGCGCGGGTATCGTCCAATTCTGTGAACACATCGTCGAGCAAAATAACGGGCGTTTCAGCGCACCGCTCGTTGAGGTAGAAAAATTCCGCTATTTTCAGCGCAATCAAAAACGTTTTATGCTGTCCCTGCGAAGCGTACGCGCGGAGCTGCAGTCCGTTCAGCGAGAATGCCGCTTCGTCCCTGTGCGGGCCGACAAGCGTCGAACCAATCCTCAATTCATCCCGCCGTTTCTCCTCAAGCTTTTCCCGCAACCGTCCGTAGATTGTTTCGGGAGAATCATGCGGCGCGGCTGCGACCTGCGGCATATACTCGACGGAAGGTGTTTCCGTTTCCTGAGCCACCGCTCCGTACGCGCGCGTGATGAACGGCGCAAATTCCTCGAAGAAGAGAGCGCGTTTCAACAGCACTTTTGCACCGTGAACGCTCAATGTTTCGTCCCACGGTTCGAGCAATGCGGCGTTTCCTATTCCTCTGCTTGCATCCGACAGAATTTTGTTCCGTTGACGAAGCGCTCGCCGGTACTCCAGCATATCTTCCATGTACACTCTGCTCGATTGCGAGATGACCAGGTCCATAAACCGCCGCCTGTCCGACGGCGTACCGAACGTGATGTTGTTGTTCTCCGGCGACAGAACGACGATTGGAAATTGGCCGATAACTGATGAGAATGTTTCGGGCTCGTTTCCGTCAATGAAAATTTTCTTTTGATTCGTCCGGGAATCGTAGGCAACGCGAACGTCGTGCTCAATGCCGACGTCGGACAGCAGTGTTCCCCTCACTTCGAAAAAATCTTTTCCCTGCTGCAGTGCGGTGGTGTCGGAGCTTGCATAAAAACTTTTTGTCAGACAGAGGAACGAAAGGGCTTCCAGCACATTGGTCTTGCCGTGTCCGTTGTCCCCCAGGAATGCGTTCGTTGTCGTCCCGAAATCCAACTCCGTGCAGTCATGATTTCGAAACTGCCGGAGCTGTGCGCGCACTATTTTCATACGGTATGTGCGGCCCTGTTAATTGTTCAACCTCACCGGCATGATGAGCATCAGCACGTCTTCTTTCTCCCGCTGCGGCCGCGGGGAAATGATCCCTGCCCGCGTCGGCGTGCTGAATTTAAAGACTGCTTCATCGGATTCAAGGTGCGCGAGGACGTCGACAACGTAGCCCGAGTTGAAACCTATTTCCATTTCATCGGATGAATACTCGCACGGAATCGTTTCCCGCGCCTCGCTTCCGAAATCTACGTCTTCGGCAGCGATCGTCAATTCATTTTTTGCAAGCGACAGACGAATCTGATGCGTTGTCGAACTCGAGTAGAGCGACACGCGCCGTACGGATGATAACATCTGGTCTTTGCTGACAACAAGCGTCTTGTCGTTGTCGAGAGGAATCACGGTCTCATAATTCGGATAGCTTTCTTCAATCAGGCGGGAAATCAGCGTCGTGCCGTCGAACTGGAACATGATATGGGATTCGTTCACCAGAATTTTACTTTTTCCCTCCTCGGCAAGCTTCGCCACGAGGGCCAAAGCTTTTGACGGTATGACAATTTCTTTCTTGAATTTCGGCGATGCGAACGTCCTGTTGATGGTACGAACCAGCCTGTGTCCGTCGGTAGCAACCGCACGAATTTCCGTCTCTTTGAGCTGGAAGAGAACGCCCATCATTGCCGGCCGCAATTCGTCGGTGCTTACGGCAAACGATGTTTTGCCGATAAGATACCGGAGCATTTCCGCATCGATGCCAATTTCATTGTCCCCCTTAAATTGCGGCACCGTTGGAAACTCTTCACTCGATTCCCCGGTAAGCGAATACTCCCCGTTTTCCGTCGCCATTTTAATTTTATTATTCTCGGTATCAATGGAAAACACCACCTGGACATCCGGCAGCGCGCGAATCGTATCGACAATTCTCTTCGCAGGAATGGCAATAACTCCATCTTCCATGCCTTTTACGTTCACGGCGACGGTCATCGAAATTTCAAGATCGGTAGCGGTGATTTTCAAAACATTTTTGGCGGTTTCAAACAGGAGATTTTCAAGGATGGGGAGGGTTGATCTGGTAGGCACGACACCAATAGTTTTCGATAACGCTTTCTGCAATTCGCTGCTGGTAACGGAAAATTTCATGGAGATCTCCTTGCTTGAAAGGCTGCTGCTGGAATGTGAATTTCTATCTCAGAATATACCATTTTTTTGTACGAAATTCAAGGGAAGAACGTCGTCGAGAGGCTCAATTTGCTCGGGAAATTGTAAAAATTGAGTCCACCGATAGCTCTTACATGAAGTCAGGAAAACTTGTCTCACGTGAAGCCACAAAATACTTAATGCGACTCTGATTGATGCTTTTTTTTATTATTTCTTTCCCGTCAACCAGCCGTTGTCCGTCAGCCAGTCCGCCATGCGCTGCGGCCACGATTTAATTGAATTCAGCTGCGAGCGGTCCCCCATGTTGAATGCATGTTTTCCCTGCGCATAAAGGTGCGCTTCCATGGGCACCTTCGCCGCCCTGTATTTCTGAATCAGTTTCACGATAGGTTCTGAGCAGCATTCGTCGTCGTTCGCAGCGAGCATAAATGCGGGGGGAGCGTCGGCCGGGACGACATCGGGAATTCCCAACGGCCCGGGATACACAAGCATCTGGAAATTTGGCTTACCGTTTAAGCGATCGATGGGGTCGGGTGCACTCGGGTCGCCTATCCCATCGGCATATGCCACCAGCGCAACGACCTCTCCTCCGGCAGAAAAGCCGAGCATCCCGATGCGCGATGTGTCAATGTTCCATTCTTTCGCACGGCTGCGCACTAACCGCATTGCGCGGTATGCGTCCTGCTTCACGTTATCCATTGAATATGGAGAATTCTCTTCGCGGATCAATCTGTACTTGAGCACAATAGCTGTTACGCCGATGCTGGTCAGAAACAGCGCCGGGTCACGCCCTTCGGGATTAATAACTAGCTGGCTGTGCCCGCCGCCCGGGCAGACGACCACCGCCGCGCCGTTTGCCTTTTCCTTGTCCGGCAGATAGACCATAAGAGATGGGTTGTGAATATTTTTCACCCACCAATCTTTTGAGACCTCCGGTTCGTTGCGCCGCGTTTCAAAACCGGGCGCTCCGTTTTGCCAGAGAGGGACGACGAAGTATTTTACCTGCGTGCAAGCGCCATCGTGAATCAGAAAAATGACGGCAAGAAGTCCGGAGAGAATCTGGGTAACTTTGGTACGTTTCATAATAAGAAAACGTGTTTGTGATTGATGTGGATTACGTGTGAATCTCACTCTTTGTGTTTCTTCGTGGCCTTCGTGGATTTTTCACTTTTTTCAATTAATAAGAAACTCGGTCGGCGAGAAAAATTTTAATTGCTGTTGAATTTGCATGCACGCTGTCCAAAGGAATGATTTTTGCGGCAGCAAGCGCAATCACACCAAACAGAGTTTCTTTAAGAAATCTTCTCCGTGAAGAGTGACCATCCATAAATTAAACTGTCGCAGTTACAGAATCGAATAACGCTGCATCGTTCTTACGATGAAGAGATTTGCAATGACAAGGTTGATTCCATGCGCTGTGTAACAAAGGGGACAGTGCATTTTCAAACGGTAGACCAGCGCATGAACTAAATACATCCCCAATCCGACCGAAAAAATCGACGCAACAAGAAACAATACATCAATGCTATCGATGGGAACAAGAAGTATCGCTCCATAATAAAGCAAGCCAAGAATGCTGTTCGGGACGCCCAGGACTTTTGCTTCCTGCGTATCTAAGATTCTCATGCACGCTTGCTTTTCCATCCTGCAGAACGCCGGAATCCAATTACTGTCCGCTTCAATGATCCGATAATACACCAGCGAAAAATACGACGCGATAATGAGGCCGGCAAGCGCACATGATAATAGCAACAACTCAATCATGGTGGAAAGTATGAATCCTTCAACCGAGAATCAACTTCTGCAACTGGGTTCGTAGCAAGATGTCGGACATCTCGTCAATCAAGTTTTGGTGAATACCTCAGATAATAACAATACTTTAGGCAAGACGTCCGACATCTTTTCGTCCACATTGGAACACTATAAACTTTTTGTATATTATTTCGTCTATATCTAATGGCGGGCAAACTTTGCCGCTTGATTTTGTGTTACATCTGTAGGTTAAAGCCGAAAAAATTTGCATTTCGAACAACTTAACACACAACGTGAGGATGGCTGCATGAGAAAGAATATCGGGCTGTGGCTTCTTGTAGGAATCATCGCAGGGCTTGGAGTAGGATTCTTCGCTAACGATAACATCTATCTCAAAATCAACAAGAACATGGATGTTTTCGCACAAGTGTATAAAGAGATTACCACCAGCTATGTTGATGAGGTAGACCCTGAAAAATTCATGCATGCGGGAATCGACGGCATGCTCGAGACGCTCGACCCGTACACTGTCTTCTACGGCGAAAAAGAAGGAGAAGAAATCGATCTTATTACGCATGGTGAATACGGCGGAGTCGGCGTTTCAATCGGGATGCGCGACGGATACATTATCGTCATCGCTCCGATGGACGGCTACTCTGCCCAGAAACAGGGCATTCGCGCCGGAGATCGAATCATTGAAATCGACGGACAGAAGATTTTTAACACGAATCCCGATTCGGTCCGAAGCATGGTGCGCGGCGAACCCGGAACCGAGGTGAAAATGAAAATTGAGCGCGAAGGGGAAAAACAGCCGCTGGACTTTGTCCTCGTGCGTGAAGAAATTCAGGTGAACAATGTTACGTACTCGGGGTATCTTAACAACGGCATCGGATATATCCGCCTCGAACGATTCTCGCGGCGCGCCGGCGATGAAGTGCGCCAGGCCCTCAGAGAACTAAAAGCAAAGGGCGACTTGCGCGGAGTGATTCTCGACCTCCGCAACAACCCCGGCGGTTTGCTTGAAGCCGCCGTCGACATCGTCAGCAAGTTCGATCCCAAGGGGAGCATCGTCGTCACGACGCGGGGACGAAGGAGTGAAGATGAAAAAGTGTATACCGTCGCTGAAGACCCGATCGCAGGCGACATTCCTCTTGCCGTCATTATCAATAAGAATAGTGCAAGCGCAAGCGAAATTGTCGCCGGCGCAATTCAGGATTTAGACCGGGGTATTATTGTCGGCACTCGCTCATTCGGCAAGGGATTGGTGCAAACGATCACGCAGCTCAGCTATAATACTTCATTGAAGATAACCACCGCACGCTATTACACGCCGAGCGGCCGCAGCATACAGGAAATTGATTACAAACATAAGAATAGCGACGGGGTTTTCCTTGTCACGCCCGACAGCTTGCGGCGTGAATTTGCGACTGAGCACGGCCGAAAATTTTTAGACGCAGGCGGCATCGCCCCCGATTCCACGGTACCCGAAGTCGAGCACGACGCCCTTTCACAAGAACTGATTCAGAGAGCGATGTTTTTCATGTTTGCAACCCATTATGTTTCGCAGCATCCCACCGGAAACGGAGATTTCACCGTTGACGACGCCATTTTGAAAGAATTCGAAGACTATGTAAAAGAGAAGAAGTTTGACTTCAAAGACGACGCCGAGGAGAAGCTTTCAGAATTGAAAGATGTTGTCCAAAAGGAAAAATACGGAAGCACATTGATCGCGTCTCTTGACAATATCGGTGCGCAACTTGAAAAAGAAAAGGTGAGCGCGTTTACACGCCATGCGGATGAGCTGCGTGAAGAGCTTCGAGAGGAAATTGTTGAACGGTACGCCGGCGACAAGGGGCGCATTAAAGCATCTTTGGACGACGATGTTCAGGTTCAAGCGGCGGCTAAACTGCTCGGTGCTAAAAGGGTGTACGTTGCGATGCTGAAGCCGGGAAAGTAGATTTGCGCCATCCATCCGATTGCTTAAAGCAATCGGATGGATGTAATGTTATTCATGCACGAATCTGGTTATTGACCGTATCGAGATATTTCTCCACTCGCCCTAAGAAGACGAGACAGTCATTCATCCAATCGGTCGGGGTCACGTTTTTTTCCGATGCAGTCAATGAAAATTTTGGGGATGCTTTGGGCTCCTGGTCATTTCATTAGCTTTTCCGCACCAATTTTTGCACAAAGTGAAAGTCTTTTTCGTTGTGGACAAAGTCGAGGTTGTCGCTTTTGACGACGAGTAGCCGCCGAGTTTGTAGCCGCTGATCGACGACTGATAGTCCCGTCGAGCTGTTCTAAATATTCCCCCGTTTAATGCTTTGTTCGTATATCCTTGCCCTTTTCAAAATCTGCTTTTTAGCGTGTCGACGGAGGCGGGAAGGTAAATCATCAAATCCGGCGGCCGCAAATATTCCGTCATCACACGGTACAGCGCTACATAATTTCGTAGTCGCGTTTGTCGATGTCGCCGATCTCGTGAGATTCTGCGTGAAAATTTCAGCATCTTCATAAATTGAGTGGTCTTGGATCACCGATTCCGGGATTCGACGATCCGCTTATGGTTTGTAAACCGGTGCGAAAGAAAATAGATCTGCAAATGAAATGACCACCGCTTCATGTCGCCGTAGAAGTCGGCGAGGACGATTTGTCTTCAACCGATTCAAAATACGGTTTCCAGGAAAAATGCCTTCCAAGCATAGTCGTAAGAGACTATTTTCCGGAGCTGATGTTTCCGGCAACGGCAACAAAAGTTTTGTTCTGCGAGTGTGTCATTGGCGTTCTCCGTAATAATTCCCGCGAAGTCCATGTGCGCTGTTTGAATGTCGGCCGGAAAACTTTTTATTGGAAAATTCTCGCTAATTCCACGGACGCCGAATCGATCAGCGACGCTCTGCTTTCGATCACCTGCGCGACTTTTACAATCTGTTCTTCCGCAAGCTTCCACTGCTTTTGCTCGATGGCTTCGCGGACCGCAGGAATCGTCTTAACGCCGTATCCCGTGTAAAACCCGGGCGCATAAATCTGATGCCTGAACCATGGGCGTCCCGGTAACCCTTCTGTTGTCGTAACTTTCCGTTCGCTTTCAATAAGTTTTACATTGACTGTCTGGAAGGACACCGATTCTTTTCCTTGTATGCTGGTCGCAATCCGGCTATACCGCTCAGCGCTTCGCAGGAGCGAATCAACGGCATTTTGCAGAGGCTCGCAAAATTCAAATACGGGGCAGGTCTTCCATCGGTGGCGGCACCGATTTTTCTTTTGGATCCGCCGTTGCCGCAAAAACTCCCTCTTCAATCTCTTTCTGTTGCGCTCCCGTAGATCGTCCTGCTCACTTTTCGCAAGCTCTGCAGCTTGTTTAAGCAATTCGGTATGTCGGAAAAATTTGTGAAAGAGTAAGGAAGCAATTCTGCGTCCCCTAGGCGGATAACTGCTGTACCGACGGTTTGTGCGAGTGCACGGCCGTACACGAAATCGGCGTCCGGATACGGTTATAGTAATAGAAATCATCATACACGGAATGGTAGGTTCCGCCTCCCCCTTCTCCGCCAAAACCGAGATTAAGGGATGCAACACCGCAATGGTCCAGAAATGCACTGTAATCCGAACCGGAGCCAAGCGCACTTATTTTCAAAACTCGCGCTTGTCCCGATTTCCCGCGGTCATCCGCGGAAGAAGCACGGGCAATTTGCTGGAGTACCAGCGTTTCCAGATGGAAATATTTTTTTCCGGGTCATTGATATCCCGCATGACCGCGTTTATGCATTTTTCCAGCGTATGCGACCCGCCGACATACATGTAGCCTCGTCCGTTTGAATCGGAGTTTATATATACGACTCCTTTTTGTTGGAGTTCATCGGCATGAGTTTCAACCCATTCTGTCGAGCCGAGCAGCCCCTCTTCCTCGCCATCCCACGCGCAATACACGATCGTCCGCTTCGGTTTCCAGCCTTGCTTCACAAGCTCTCCCAGAGAGCGGGCTTCTTCCAACAAGCAGACTTGCCCTGAGATCGGATCCTCAGCGCCGTTAACCCACGCATCGTGATGATTGCCGCGAACTATCCATTCATCTGGAAAATCGGAGCCGGGTATTTTTGCGATGACATCGTAAATCTTTTTTTGATCCCAATTGAACAGCGCTTTAAGATGAACTTTTGCTTCACCGGGTCCGATATGGTACGTGATCGGAAGTGCACCGCGCCACTCAGCGGGAGCCACAGGCCCGGTCAATGCGGCGAGGAGCGGCTGTGCATCGGCATACGAAATCGGCAGAACGGGGATTTTGGTGAAAACTTGGACATCTTTCATCGCGAGGCGTTTGGCCCCGGGAGTCGCGCCTACACCGGGAGTAAGCGGATCGCCCGGATACAACGGCATGTCCATGACGCTTCCCCGCTGCACACCGTCCGGCGGACGATATGCTCCTTTAGGGAAAACATCTCCTTCGGCATAACCGTCTCCGGCCGGGTCGGAATAAATGACACAGCCGACTGCGCCGTGTTCGGCCGCGACCTTCGGTTTGATCCCGCGCCACGATCCGCCGTAGCGTGTAATGACGATGCAGCCCTCCACGGAAATTCCCATTCGGTCGAGCTTTTCGTAATCATCGGGAACGCCATAGTTGACATACACGAGCGGCGCGACGACATCCCCGTCGATGGAGTATGCGTTGTAGGTTGGAAGCTGTTCGTCGCTTTGGTTTGATGTTGGATCCTCGGGGAGACCGGGTTCCCGCAGCTTCGCGGTAAATTTTGTCGGAGCGATAAGTTCTACTGCGCGTTCTTTCGGTGTCGGAAAGAGAACATCAAATGTTTCAATATGCGCATCGAGTCCCCATTCCGTAAATTTGGAGAGAATCCACTCAGCATTTTCTTTGTCGTACGCCGATCCGACATGGTGCGGACGAGCGGAGAGCCTTTTCATGTACTCCCGCAGGTTTTCCGGCTTTGGAATCGCGCAAAATCTTTCTTCCCATTCACGCTGGGTTTGAGAAAATAGTGTACCGGCACAAAGTATAAATAGAAAAACAAAAACGGTTCGATTCATTCATCCCTCCGAATACAATTATCTCCAAGCGGCAGCTGGGGGGCTGTCCATTGTTTTTACCTTCTTATTTTGACAGAGAATATCAGCTTTCTCGTTTTAACATTCAAGCCAAGGGATGAAAAAAGGCGAGACAGAATTTTGTCTCGCCTTCGTTTGTAGAACGTTTGCTTACATTTCAACGGAAGTCGTCCCAGCCGTCGTCATTCTTTAGATTTGGGAAATTTCTGTCGCATGGAATAGTCACTGTAACGGATGCTTTCGCGGTACCCGCAGAGTTTGTCGCAGTGATTATGAATGTGTATTGTCGTCCATCTCTGTCAAACCATATATTTCTGTCTTTTAGCACTAGTTGCAACGAGTACGGTCCGGCTGGAACAGTTCCTGTATAGTGGATTTTATTGTACTCATCAATCAACTTATAGCTTGCACCACCCTGGGTATTCACCACTAGGCCGCTGAACGTCACCGTTATCCATTCCCCATTTCGAAGCCAGGTTGAAATAGGAGATACTTTCGCTGTGACGGTTGGTGCAATGACAGAACTCAGCGTAAAGGAAACGGGCGCGGATGCGGTTCCCTCCGGCAGTCCTGCAACAATTCCAGCTACCATTACAGAATAGGTTCCAGCCGGCACCGTCGTCAAGATAAGCTGCCGCGCGGACAATATCGTATCAACGTAAGGATTGCTGTTTTTCTGAACGATCACATGGTAGTTCACGGCAAGTGCCACTGAATCCCACGATATAGTAACTGCTGATCCAATCACAACAGCCAGGACGTTTGTCGGTGCTGAGATAGATTTATACAATGGTTTTACTCCCCCCGTTTCTGTTGACGTATTAGTGCTGGAAACAGGGTCTTGTGTTTCTGAACTGCATCCCCAAAGCATAAATCCAACCGCGACGGCAATTGACAGAATAGTTAAGAATCGGTAATTCATTCGAGCATCCTTCCGTAATATTCTATGGAAATATTGTATCAAATGCTTTCCAAAGATTTACAGAATGTCCGCAAAAATCAAGGGGTTTTCCTTAAAAACACATAAACAATATCTCGACATGGGTGATTTGCAAAAAAACCATGCCCTCTTGGCATGCCGAAACGCTTACATTCAGACGCGGACCACAACAATTGTCGCGTCGTCGGCAAATTCTTTGTTAACAGTGAATGTTCGGACGGATGCCATAATAGAATTGCTTAGCGACTCGGATGACCCCCGTTCGGTATCGCTGATCAATTCTTTCAACCGGTCGGCGCCAAATTGTTCCCCTTTGTCGTTTATTGCTTCGGTGATTCCGTCGGTATAGAGAATCAGAATATCTCCATGGTTAACATGAATTGCCTGTTCAGTGTACTGTGTCGAGGACTGTACTGCCAGTGCGAGGTTTGGTGTGCGGATTTCAACAATCGCGCCATCGGATTTTTGAACCAAAAAAATCGGGGGATGTCCGGCGGTTGCAATATGTGCCGTCATTGTTCGCTTGTCAAGAAGGAGATAGGCAAAGGAGACAAACATTTTTTTGTCCGTTACCTGGTACACGGCATTGTTTAAATTAAACATCAACTCGGCCGGCACTGCGGTGTGATGAAGTTCGGTATGCAGCGCACTCTTCGTCATTGCAGAAAGTATTCCCGCACCGACGCCGTGCCCCGACACATCGGCGATCGCAATTACTGCCTCATCGTCAGAAATTTTTATCATATCAAAATAGTCCCCGCCCACTTCCGTTGCCGGGACAGTAATTCCTGCCGCTTCGCACCAATCGGTCTTGAACGCCGCTGACGGCTGCAATGATTGTTGAATTCTTCGGGCCACGGCAACTTCGGTTTCAAGCCGGACCCGTTTCTTGGTTTCTTCTCCGACAACTCTCAAGAAAAGAGTGTAACCCGCCGAGAGGAGAAAAATTGCAATAACTCCAAACAGCGGACGGCGAACGTCGATACGATCGATCTCTTGCTGGGTAAAGGTGAAAAGATGGTCTGCCGTCAACATTCTTGATTCTTCAACCCGGCCGAAAAGAAATTGCTCCACGTGATACTCTGCCATCATCGCGCCGATAATCACTATCATGGAAGTTACAAATAGGAGGGGCTTTTTGATGAACAAAATAATACATGCCGAAAGTGCTCCGGCCAACACTGTAAAATAGATGAGCATGAACCAGGAGCCGGGCAGGATGCTGGGGTTCATCAGCATGGTCAACGGCCCAATCGTCCCGAACAAAAAGAAAACTGCAAGTGCGAGACGGCGCAGGTCTTTCTGCTCCATCGATTTCCATAAATTTATCGGAGATTTCTTCTGTGGCATAAAATTATCCGTTCTTAGGTTATTCTACAACAGAAGGAGAGGTTGCTGTGTTGCGGGAATATAGCGGAATGCCGAGTGAATGGCAAATGGTGAATGGTGAATGGTGAATGGTGAAGGTGAAAGGTGAATGGTGAATGGTGAATGGTAAAGAGCAAACACTGGCAATTTTAGATACTTTCAGCCTACTCTGCCGTTTCGACCTTCTTCTTTGAAGCCCGGTTCCGTTCGTTGGCGCCCAGAATTTTTTTGCGGAGGCGAATCGATTTCGGCGTCACCTCAACATATTCATCATCGCCGATCCATTCGATTGCTTGTTCCAGTGTCAGAAGATGCGGCGGTTCCAGGCGGACGGCTTCATCGGAGCCCGATGCGCGCATATTGCTGAGTTGTTTCGATTTGCAGACGTTGACCGTCATGTCGTGTTCGCGCGAGTTTTCGCCGACGATCATTCCCGGATAAACGCGCGCGCCGGGTTCGACAAAAAAGGTTGAGCGTTCCTGCAGTTTCCACATCCCGTACGCGACTGCTTCACCGGATTCCATTGCTATGAGCGCCCCTTTTGTGCGGTGCTCAAGCTCGCCTTTAAACGGTTCGTAGCCGTGGAAGTTGTGGTGAAGGATTCCGGTCCCTTTCGTCTGCGTCATGAACTCATTGCGGAAACCGATCAAGCCGCGCGACGGGACAAAAAATTCCAGCCGCGTGTTTCCGTTCGATGAGATCATATTCTTCATTTCGCCCTTGCGTCGTCCCAGGTTCTCGATCACCGTGCCGACAAATTCATCCGGTACGTCGATGATAACATGTTCCATCGGTTCGGAGAGTACATCGGCAATATTTTTATAGATCACTTCGGGGCGGGAAACCTGTACTTCAAACCCTTCCCGCCGCATATTCTCTATCAGCACGGAAAGATGAAGTTCGCCGCGGCCGCTCACGCGGAACACATCGGGCGAGTCGGTCAACTCAACGCGTAAGCTGACATTCGAGCGGAGCTCACGGGCGAGCCGTTCTCCAAGGTTCCGCGTCGTGACGTATTTCCCTTCCTGTCCGGCAAACGGAGAGTTGTTCACAACAAAATTCATAGAGATCGTCGGTTCCTCGATTGCAACAAAGGGAAGCGGAGTCGGGTCGGCGGCATCTGCAATCGTTTCGCCGATATCGACGTCTTCCATTCCGGCAATCGCGATAATATCGCCGGCTTTCGCTTGCTGCGTCTCGACGCGCTTTAATCCTTCAAAGGTATAGATTTTTGTCACGCGTGCGTTTTCCGCTGTGCCATCGCGATGAATAATTTTCATCGGCGAACCGAAACTAATTGTACCGCGGGAAATTTTTCCGATGCCGAGCCTGCCGAGATAATCGTTGTAGTCAATGGTCGTCACCAGCATTTGAAAGGGCTCTTCGCTGTTTCCTTCCGGCGCGGGAACTTTGTTAATGATTGCTTCGAAGAGCGGTTCAAGGCTGTTGCTCTCCTGGTCGAGTTCGGTTTTCGCTATTCCCTGTTTTGAGATAGCATAAATCGTCGGGAAATCCAATTGTTTATCGGTGGCACCCAACGAAAGGAATAGCTCAAAGACTTCATCCAGCACTTCATGAGGCCGCGCGTCTTTCCGGTCTATCTTGTTGATGACAACGATCGGCTGAAGATGCAGGTCAAGAGATTTTTTTAGAACAAATTTTGTTCCCGGCAGAGGTCCTTCGGCGGCATCGACAAGCAAAAGAACGCCGTCCACCATTTTCAGTGTCCGTTCGACCTCGCCGCTGAAGTCGGAGTGTCCCGGCGTGTCGACGATGTTAATTTTAATTTTTGTTTTTGATTTCTTCGGCTGGTAGAATACCGATGTGTTCTTGGCGAGAATGGTGATACCGCGTTCTTTTTCCAGGTCGTTGGAATCCATGACTCGCGTAATCATGACTTGGTTTTCGCGGAATGTTCCGGTTTGCCGCAATAGCTGGTCGACAAGCGTGGTCTTCCCGTGGTCAACGTGAGCGATAATAGCAATGTTGCGAATGTCTTCTCTTCGTATCATGGAATTGGGAAAGGCGAGCTTCCGAAGCGTTTAATTTCTTTTCTTAATATACGAAAATTAGAATCGGAATCCAAAGCGGCGTAGGTGCCGGACACCTTATCCGAGGAATCGCCATTTGTTGAAATATTTAACCGGATAAATTAAGAAGGTCTCCGACATCTGGCCGAAGCTTCCCACATAACCTTCGCAAGCCTGTATCATCAGTTATTCGGTGCGCCGCTGAGAATCCATTGGCGTACTGCATCGATGCCGTTTTGTGAGAGCTTATCGGCTCCTTTTGGCATCACCTCGCCTTGATTGGTATCAGGCGCAATGATTTTAATGAAGAGAATGCTGGAGCTCCGGGCTTCCGCATTTCACGCGTAAGAATGGAAGGAATATTTTTCCTGTCGGCTGTGCTCTGAACACCAACCAATTGTGCAAAAGAGTTTCCGGAAATAAGGCTGAATTCCCCTTTTTTTCCGCTTCCATGACAGGAGGGAGTATTGCAGTTTTTATTGGAAATTTCCTTTTGTATCGAAGATAGCTTTGAGTTTGTTTCGCCTGATAAGTTCGATTTGCCTCGTGAACTGCATGAAAAGCTGCAAAGCTGAAAAGGAGCTTACACAGTAGCGCTGGTATTCGAACCAAATTAAAATACCGAAATTTGTGCTTAATGCTTTTGTAGTTCTGCAAAGTAGAAATTTCTGCAAAGAATTTCAAGGCAATTCCTGACGGGCTCATTGAGGTTGCTTCAAACACGGTACTTTCAGTATTTTCCAAGTGATATTTACTTCGACCATATCTCACCATGAACAAGCTCGTCATCGTTTTTTTACTTTTCATCGGCATTTCATCATTGCCCCATGCACAGATATCTGATTCCACACGCGGAACGGAATCTTTCCGTCTACCAGGTGCGGCACTCCGAGGATTGGGTCCGCCGTGGAATCATTTATGAAGTTTACACACGGTCATTCTCTCCGGCAGGAACTTTTGCAGGGATTGAAAAGCGGCTTCCCGAGCTGAAGAAGCTTGGTATTACAATTTTGTGGATCATGCCGATCCACCCGGTTGGCGTTCTTCACCGCAAAGGAACTCTCGGCAGCCAGTACTCCGTGCAAGATTACTACGCTATCAACTCCGAATTAGGAACGCTCGACGATTTCAAACGCCTGGTCAACAGCGCGCACAAGCTTGGTTTTCATATCATCATCGACCTCGTTGCAAACCATACGGCTTGGGACAGCAAACTCATCAAAGAACATCCGGATTGGTTTAAGAAAAACAGCGCCGGCAACATTGAATCGCCGAATCCAGATTGGACCGACGTTGCCGCTCTCAACTATGCGCAGCCGGGATTGCGCCGCTACATGATCGAGATGATGAAATATTGGGTGCGCGATATCGGCGTAGACGGATTCCGCTGCGACGTTGCAGAACTTGTGCCGACGGATTTCTGGGAAGATGCACGTGCGGCTCTTGACAGCATCAAACCCGTAATGATGCTTGCAGAGGGGGGGTACCCGCCGCACCATCTCAAGGCGTTCGACGCATCATACGGCTGGAATACATATCAGGTTCTTGCGCCGATAATACAGGGAAAAAAATCTGCTCTTGCCCTTGATACGGTGTTGGACATCGAGAGATCGGCGTACCCGCACGGTTCTCTGCGCATGCGCTTCAGCTCGAACCACGATGAAAACGCGTGGAACGCATCCGACGTGAAAAAATTCGGCATCAAGGGGGCAAAACTTGCCGCCGCTGTTGTCAACACACTGCCTGGAATTCCGTTGTTGTATAACGGACAGGAAGTCGGGAATTCGAAGAAGCTCAAGCTGTTTGAAAAGATCTCCATTGATTGGAAAGGTGGGAGTGAGTTCCGAAAATTATACGCGAAGCTCTTCAACCTACGAAAAAATGAACCGGCATTTTCTGACGGAGAATGCTCAGCTTTCTACGTCCAACAGCCAGCATGTGTATGCCTTTGCGCGCATTTCCGGCACAAACAAATTTATCGTAGTCCTTAATTTTGACCGAAAAGCTTTTCGTGGTTCGATAGATGTTTCGTCTCCTGGACTTGCTACTGGTGGCCCAATCATCCTTACCGATGTTTCTACAAAAAAAACGATTATGGCCGCAGTGCCTTCGTCGAAAATAATTCCTGTCAAAATCCCTGCGATGGGGTTTCACATTTTTCGGTTACAGTAAGATCTTCATTACAAGGCTGCGCTTATGGCAACAATTCAACAGCACAACCGGCTTGTCTCTCTCGACGCTTTCCGGGGCGCAACGATTGCCGGAATGATACTTGTCAATAACCCGGGAACATGGGGCGCAATTTATCCGCAGTTGGAACATTCGGCATGGAACGGCTGGACATTCACCGACTGGATATTCCCTTTTTTTTTTGGATTGTCGGAGTTGCAATAACGCTTTCCCTTGCTCATCGGCAGGAACGCGGCGATACAAAAAAATCTCTTCTCCTGCAAATTACGAAGCGCTCGCTAATCATCTTTGGGCTTGGTTTGTTTCTCGCAGGATTTCCCTATTCAACCTTTCTACAATTCGAATTATGGGAGTTCTTCCACGAATCGCAGTGTGCTATTTCGCAGCGTCGATTCTTGTCCTCTATACGAAACGTGTTCGCGTTCAAGTATGCTGGCTGGCCGGATTCCTCATTTCGTATTGGCTGATCATGAAGTGTCTCCCCATTCCCGGAATCGGTACCGGTGTTTTGGAAAAAGGAAAAAATTTTTCAGCCTACATCGATTCGCTATTCCTCTCCGGACACATGTGGTCGCAAACGAAAACATGGGATCCGGAGGGAATTGTGAGCACGCTTCCTGCGATAGCAACGACAATTTTCGGCGTGTTGGCAGGGCGCTACCTTTGCTCGCAACATTCAAAGGAAGAAAAAACGGCATGGATGTTCGTTGCAGGAAATATCCTTCTCCTCGCCGGTGCAACGCTGGATATGTGGCTGCCGATTAACAAAAGTATCTGGACGTCGTCGTACAGTGTGTTTATGGCGGGATGGGCGCTTGTCTGTTTTGCAACGTTTTACTGGTTCATCGACGTCAAAGGATATTCACGCTGGGCGAAACCGTTTATAATTTTTGGGATGAATGCAATTACGGTCTACGTCTTTTCGGAAGGGTTCGGAAAACTCTACGATTCCGTGATTACTCCAGGCAGCCGGACGGTTCTGAAATTTCTTTGCAGGAAACTATTTTCAAAACTTTCTTCCTTCCTCTTGCGAGTCCCATTAATGCCTCACTGATCTTTGCTCTCTGTTATTTGTTGTTCATTTTTCTTATTGCGTGGATACTATGGAAACGCAAATGGTTTTTGCGGGTGTGACTCAATCCGGCTGCTTCATCGGAAGCGATTTTCATCGTCTCGAACTTTGAGAATTAAAATCAACGATATTTTTGAATGTGCTTGACGTCCTTTTTCATCTGACTATAATTCGGCGCTAAGGAGACATGTATGGCAATGGAATCTCAGGAAGTTACCGGTTTGCAATGGAAGTGGATCGGCATCGGAACGATCGTCGGCGTTGTGCTGACAACACTGCTGTTCCAAATCATGTCCGATACGTTCAGCTCGTTCTATATTCCTCTTTTCATCGGTCTTCTGTCGTATGTTATCATGGGAATCATTATCGGCTACAAGTCTCCGGGGTATACGTTGAAAGAGCCCGCCATCGGCGGACTGTTCGCGATGATCATTACGATGGCGATACTCCATTACGTTTTCAATTACACCCCTCCCGAAGGACAGATGATCGCTGCCCCGTTCCTTGCGTTTTTTCTTGCGCTTCTCGGGGGCTGGGTCGGCGAAGAGCTGCAGGGTTCTCAACAACGAGCGGCAAAAACCACGACAATTGCCGGTCTGGAGTGGGCATGGGTCATCACCGGAACGGTTATCGGGTTTATTCTTAACAACATTTTTGTGTACGGACTTTTCGCGCTATTACGATTTGGCGTTGCCGGCATATTGATTTCACTTGGTGCAAGCTTTATTATCGCGGGTATTATCGTAGGCTATAAATCTCCCGGGGTTAACGATGAAGAAGCTGCGCTCGCGGGTGTGCTCGGCGTTATTTTGAATTTCCTTTTTATTTATTTCGGCTTTGGGGCGATGCTGGATATACAGTATCTTGTTATCGGCCTCATCGGAGGTTTTATTCTTTCCTTTGTCGGCGGATGGATCGGTGAAGAGATGCAAAAACGGAAGGAAGCCAAAACGGTACAGTAACGAGGCAGGGAAAAATTTTTTCTATATAAAAAAAAAGAGCGCATATATAATGGGTCTCTTTTCTTTTTCTCAAAATACGAAACGGCGGTGCTGGATGCCATTTACCTGCTTGGCGGTTTCGGTAAATTCTTTGCCAGTCTGTTCATGATTCCTCCCGACCTCTTTTTTTCCGAGACCTTCTGAAGCGGCGTGTTATCGTGCTGCTTGTTCACAAACACTTGCTGTCCTATCGCGAGCAAGTTGAATACGAAATAATACAAGTTCAATCCGGACGGAAGGTTATTGAAAAGAAGCGTCATCATGACCGGCATCATCCACACCATTGCTTTTTGCCGCGGGTCGTTCACCGTCATCTTTTGCTGAATAAACATCGTTATCCCCATCATCAACGCGAGACCGCTGATATTGTGAAGGCCGACGAGAGGGAGCGTAAACGGCAAATCAACAATCACATCCGGCACCGATAGGCCCTTTATCCACCAGACAAAGTTTGCCTGCCGCAGTTGGACTGAATTCGAAAACAGTGCATAAAGAGCATACAGAATCGGCAGCTGCAGCAGCATCGGCAAGCATCCGCCGGCAGGGTTGACGCCGTAGTCTTTATAAAGCTTCATGATCTGCATGTTCATCTGGTTCGGATCGTCTTTGAACTTCGTCCGAATTTCTTCCATCATCGGTTGCAGCGCCTGCATCTTCTTCATCGATTTCATGCTGCTCCGCGTCAGCGGATGAAGCGCTACTTTGACGATGATGGAGAAAATGATAATGATGATGCCGTAGTTCGAAATGAAAATGCGCAAGAAATTAAAAAGCGGAATGAAAATATAAACGGTGATCGGCCTGATCCATGACCAGCCCAGACTCATAATGTGATTAAGGTCGTGGCCGTAGCTCTTAATGATGTCGTAGTCAAGTGGCCCGATAAACAGGGTGAAGTGCGATACTTCTTCATCCGTATTTTTAAAGGGAAGTTTCAATCCGATGGAGTAATGTTCAACGATCCCATGATTAGGAGCCGCTTCGCACCGTCCTTCAAGATATGCACCATCTGCTTTTTTATCGTCCGAGATCAGCACGACAGCAAAGTATTTATTGCGGGTTGCCGCCCATTCTGTCAAGCCGCTTGTGTTCGAGATCGGGTTCTCACCCGGCTTTGTGGCATCCACCGTGGCCACCTCGCCTCCTGCGTACGAAAACGCCTGCGCCTGTCGCGATTCGTCGACGCTGTTGTGTTCAACATACCGGATCCCGTTTTCCCAAATTACCTGGTATTCATAATTGGCGATAATGTCCTGCATGCCGAGCAGCTTTACACCGACATCCAGTCCGTACGAATCATTCTTGAAGCGGAGTGTTTTGACCACGCGGCCCGGCCCGGCGGTGAGAATAAAATCAATGGAGTAATCCTCGTTTCCGGTCAAACGAATATTTCCCGAAGGGGGAAGAGCAGCATCAAAGAACAAGCTTTTTGTGTTGATCAGCTTGCCTTCTGTCGAAGTAAAAAGAAGGCTAAAGTCCCCGCCCGAAGCATTCTCGACAAGCTGAACCGTGTGCTGGTCCCATGTTTTATAATTCTTCAGCTCGAAGCTTTTGATGACGGCGCCCTTTGTTGAAATCTCTGCTGTGTAGAGATCCGTCTCGATTGTGATAATGTGTTCGTTTCCGAAAGCTGCGGGAGAAAAAAATTTGCCGAGCGAATCTTTGTGCGAAAGTTCCTGTATCTCCGTTTTACTTTCATCGTGTTTTTTCTCGGGTTCCGGCCTCGCCGCCACCGAGGAATCTTTTCTTATTTCCTCAATCTGCCTGCCGTTCTGCACTTGCTGCGAAGGCCGCGGAGAACTCCACCACATCCATGCCATCAAGACGATAGCGATAAGAATAAAGCCGAGTATTGTCTGTTTATCCATTTACATCATACTCCAATTCAAGATTAACTGATGTTCTTCCCCTTAGTTCTTTCGGACCGGATTCGGAAGATGTTCACCATTCCGCCTTCGTGCCACGGATGGCATTTCCCAATTCGCAGAATCGTCAACCACAATCCTTTCCATGGGCCGTACTTTTCAAGTGCATCAATCGAATAGTGAGAACACGAAGGATAGAACCTGCATGAATTGGGGGGAAGAAGGGGGGAAACAAGCATTTGATAGAGACGGATAGCACCGACAAAGATCCGCGTCATTGAAGCCTCAAAATCGTGGAAATGATTTTTGACATCACATCCTTCACATCGCTTTCGATTTTTGTATAACGTACGCGCCGCACATCGGCACATCCGCCATTCCTAAAAATAAAAACAAGGGTGACCTGCAAACCAGTTTTTCCCGCTGCTTCATATAACCGTTCTTTGTTTATTCGAAAGGCTTCTCGCATGAACCGCTTCAGTTTGTTTCGGTCAACAGCAAGCGGAACATTCCTTCGGGGAACGGCAAAACCAGCACGAACGGCTGGCGTATTCTTTTCTCTTTTTTTCTTTACGACATAGCATTGGAGCGCCGAGCTATGGATGGGCTCTCCATTTTTCAGAATGTCGGAGAAAACGGAATAACCACGAAGGATTTCTGATTTGCGAAGTGTGTGCTGCACACATTCAACCTTTGCCGCTTGTCTTCGAGGCTGCGGGATGGTTCAGGGTTTATTTTTCGTCGCTGACGGTAAGTTTGTGCCGACCTTTTGCCCTGCGGCGCGAAAGAACCTTCCGGCCATTTTTTGTGGACATTCGTTCACGAAAGCCGTGAGTGTTTTTGCGTTTGCGTTTATGGGGCTGGTATGTGCGTTTCATCAATAATCTCCAAATACATTCCAAACAAAAAAGGGTTGCCTCGTCTTAAGACAATCCTTTTTATGCAAACTTAGCAATTAACGTATTACTAAAGTATGAAAAATGCGACTGATAAACAAGAACTATTTGCCAATGAAAAATATTGCTTGACAAGACTAATCTTCGGTACTGTATAATTCATAGCGTGATAAGGGGAGATTTTACTGTGAACAAGGTGTTGATAAGTTTTGCCTGGTTTGTATTCTGTTGTAGGCTTGATTTCATTGTAGCAAATAGCAGGATGTGGGGTTGTTGATAAGTGGTACACAAGTAATTTCGATTGTTGTATTTCAATGCATTGTGAGTGATTGGCTCATGTGTATAATTTTTTGAATTGTCTAACTTTCTATTTTTGAATTGTTCGGTGTGTTGATAAGTTTGTTGATAACTTAGCAATCGGTGTTGATAATTTTAAAATGCATGAGTTTTTTATGGAAAACCAACTAGAAGTTGTTGAATCATCTATTGCAAAGCACGACGCTATAAGCGTTTGGTCGTCATGTTTATCTTCCATTCAGAGCCAGGTACCAAACCAAAGTTTTAAGACATGGTTCGAGCCGGTCAAAGCAACAAAACTTGAGAACGGGGAGTTGACGGTACAGGTTCCAAGTCAATTTTTCTATGAATGGCTCGAAGAACACTACTACACGCTCATAAAAAATACCATCGCAACGTTCTTGGGTGCCGAGGCAAAACTTACGTACCTCGTAGTTCCTCCGGACGATTCGGGAAGCACTCTCGATACTCATCCGGCGGCAGCCATAAGAACCGAAAACGTACCCAGTCCGGTTGCACGCACTGGACACTCGTTACCTTTTGCCGAAAATGAAGAGATTCTCCCTCCGGTAAAGACTTTTTTAAATCCGCGGTATACCTTCACTAATTTTATAAAAGGGGACAGCAATCAGCTTGCAAGGGCTGCCGCATCGGCGGTTTCTAACAACCCCGGCGGAACTTCTTTTAATCCCCTGGTGCTTTATGGTGGAACCGGTCTCGGCAAAACACATTTGATTCAAGCGATCGGCAATTATGCGTTCGAAGCCGGAAAAGCTCGGCGCGTCTGTTATGTCTCCAGTGAAAAATTTACTATCGAATTTGTTGATGCCATCCAATCGGATAAAACGCGGGAGTTTTCAACCTATTACCGCAGTATGGATCTGTTGATCGTCGACGACATTCAGTTCTTCTCTGGAAAAGAAAAGACTCAGGACAGTTTCTTCCATACGTTTAATACTCTTCATCAGATGGGAAAACAGATTGTGCTCTCTTCTGATAAACCACCAAAGGATTTGAGAGGTCTAGATGAACGATTGATTTCCCGTTTCCAATGGGGGCTGACTGCTGATATTCAGCCTCCCGACCTCGAGACGAGGACGGCTATCCTTCGCAAAAAGTGCGAGGACGACAATATTGAAATCCCCTCGGAAGTATTAGATTTTATTGCGACAAATGTGACGTCGAATATCCGAGAGCTTGAAGGATGCTACATTAGTCTGTTGGCCAAATCGTCTCTTGAAAACCGCGAGATCAACCTTGAGCTGGCGCGAGATGTATTGCGGCTTGTTGTCAGCGATGTTCATTCGCCTATAACCGTTGAAGAAATCCAGCGCCTCGTAGCAGAATTCTTCGACATGCCCCCGGATCTCCTCCGTGCAAAAACGCGGAAACAGGAAATCGTAAACGCCAGGCAGATTGCAATGTATCTGGCGAAAGAAATGACCAATTGTTCACTGAAGACCATCGGGCTTCATTTTGGCGGAAGAGACCACAGCACCGTCATTCATGCATACCAGTCCGTTGAAGACCAAATAAAGCTGGATTCAAAATACCGCGATACACTTCAGGTCGTCAAAAAGAAGATTGAAACCTTATCGCGTTAACACGAAAAAATTTATCGTGACCACAAAAAAGTCTCACCATAGTGAGACTTTTTTATTCACCACAGAATGTGAAGAACTTGTGATACGCTGTTTGTTTTCTGTGGATAGTTATTGAGTTTAAATGCTTTCCGGGGACTTAATACTTTTATAGTCGAAAACTTTGACATTATCCACATCTCATTCACTATCATTTTTCAGCCACTCACATTTTTAACCCTACCCGTAACATAATGTTTTGATTTTCGATTGTTATGAACATATCAACACCCTTTATTATGTTTATTAATTTATTAAAACTTATATTTAATAAGGAGAGATAGAAATAACTGTCATCAATATTTATTGTTTTTTTAGGGTTTCTCTACTTTCGGGATACAACTGAATATAAGGGATAATGAAAAAATTAATTTATTGTGAAAAGGCACAGAGATAAATGCAGCAGTATATTCGCTACGGTATTGCTACTCTCTTATTATTAATATTGCAAACGACTATTATCCCTTTCGTTTCTATTGCCAATATTGTTCCGGATATTTTGATTGTGTGGATAGTTTATGTAGCTATTAAACTTGGGCAGATTCCGGCAACCGTAGCCGGTTTCGTGATAGGAATAGCGATAGACCTCGTTAGTGGACACTTTATCGGGCTCTCAGCGTTATCGAAAACAATAGCTGGTTTTTTTGCCGGTTATTTCTACAATGAAAACAAAATCGATTATACTATAGGTAATTATCAATTTTTGATTATTGTGGCTCTCGCATCGCTTTTTCACAACATCATTTATTTTGTGATTTTTGTTCAGGGAAGTGAGATTGGTTTTTGGTCCGCCATTTTTCGGTTTGGATTGTTTTCAACGGTTTACACGGTTGCATTTGCCGTGCTTCCGATGTTTGTCTTCTCCCGTAAACTAGCCCAAGGGTCGCCGCTATAATGGTAACAGAAGAATTCGGCTCGGCTCGGAGGAAAAACATCTTGCTGACGTTTGTCAGCCTTGGACTGGCTATTATTATCGGACGGCTGTACCAATTGCAGTATGTCTACCGCGACGAGTATGGGAAAAAATCGGAAGAAAACAGCATTCGCACCGTCGTAAAAGTTCCCGTCCGGGGATATGTGTATGACCGCAAAGGAAAACTTCTCGTCGACAACAGGCCATCGTACATTGTCACGTTGACACCGATAGATTTTAACGCAAAGAACGTACCGCTGCTCGCTTCCATTCTTCACATGGATGAAGAATCCATCAAAGAAAAAGTAAAAAGAGGACGTCAGTATTCGCTCTTCAATCCTGTACGTATCAAGCGCGATATTGACTTTGCTACTTTGTCCATACTTGAGGAGAATAGAGGTCTTCTACCCGGCGTTGAAGTTCAAATCGAGTCGAAGCGGTATTATGGCACGCCGGCCCACGCTTCTCACATGCTTGGGTATGCAAAAGAGATTTCAGATTTACAGCTTGAGAAACTTGGCGAGTACTACCAGCAAGGAGACGTTGTCGGTTCTTCGGGATTGGAAGCGAAATATGAAAAGTATTTACGCGGTGAAAAAGGATTCGAATTTATTTCGCAAAACTCAAAAGGACAAGTGATAGGCAACTTCAACAACGGCAAGTATGATATTCCCCCAAAAGACGGACTTGACCTGCACCTAGCCATCGATACCGACGTTCAAGCGCTGGCAGAATCATTGCTTACCGAGCACCGGGGTGCAGTGGTGGCAATCGATCCGGACAACGGCGGCGTCCTCGCGCTGGTGAGCAAGCCTGATTACGATCTCTCGGATTTCAGCGGAGTGACTTCTCCGGAAGCATGGAACAAATTAAACGACGACGACGAGAAGCCGTTGTTCAACCGCGCCACGCTGACGCGCTATCCCCCCGGTTCAACCTTTAAAATGATCTTAGCTATTGCCGCGCTCGAAAATCACGTTATCGATGAAAACTGGCGCGTGCAATGCCGCGGAGCGTTTGTCTACGGAAGAAAAGTCTTTAAAGATGAACACGTCCACGGTTCAACAAACGTTGTTGAAGCAATACAGCGCTCATGCAATGTTTTTTTCTACCAGCTCATGTTGAAGGTCGGGCTTGATCCATGGAGCGAGTATGGAAAAGAATTCGGGTTTGGCCAGGCGACGAAGATTGATATCCTCGAAGAAAATTCCGGGCTGCTCCCTTCGACGGAGTACGACAACCGCGTTTATGGAAAAGGAAAGTGGACCCAGGGCTACCTGGTCAGCCTGGGAATCGGTCAAGGCGAGGTTGGAGTAACACCTCTCCAGATGGCAAGCTACGCCTCTATGCTCGGCAATAAAGGACTTTATTTTCAGCCTCATATCGTGCAAACAATTTACAACAAATGGACGAACACGACCGATACCGTTGCAGTAGAACATCATGACATTCATGTATCGGAACGAACGTGGCAGCTTGTCCGTGAAGGGATGCGCCGGGCTGTTATGGAGCCAGGCGGGACGGGAGGGGCTGCCCGTATTCCCGGAACCGTTGTCGCGGGAAAGACAGGGACGGCGGAGAACCCGCATGGAAAGGCTCACTCATGGTTCATCGGTTTCGCACCGTTCGACCATCCGAAAATTGCAATTTGTGTCTTGGTAGAAAACGTCGGCTACGGCGGGTCGTTTGCGGCGCCGATAGCAGGACGCTGCATGGAAAAATATCTCTACGGTGAAATTGTCCCAAACCAACAAGCTCCAGCCGGTCAAGATGAAAAACCGCCCCAAGAGCCGAAGCGTTCAACAACTACTGCTGTACGATAGAATGCCGGCTTTCATCTATCGAAAAAAAATTATATGACTCCATTCTTTAAGGAATATTTTGATCGTACAACATTTTTTGCGTGCCTTGCGCTTATTGCGATAGGGCTTCTTTCAATTTACAGCGCGACGTTCGACACCAATGCCGCAAGCAGCTTTCACAAGCAAATCATGTGGGCGTTGCTCGGTTTTGTGCTGATGATCGCAGTGATGTTCATTCCGCTGCGCGTCATTCAGCGTTCGTCGATGGTCGTTTTTGCCGTTTCACTCGTTGGCCTTGCCGCGGTTCTTGCAGTCGGCCACCGGGCTTACGGCTCGCTAAGCTGGTTTGGTTTTGGCGGGATGGGGGGACAGCCCTCCGAATTCGTCAAAGTAACAACTATCCTTGCACTTGCTTCATTTTTCAGCAGGAGTGAAACGAGCATGGGAAGCATGAAGGATGTTGCAATAGCATTCGCCATACTTCTCCTTCCGATTTCTCTCATCATGATGCAGCCCGACCTAGGAACGTCCCTGACGTTTATTGCGATGTTTATTCCGGTGTTGTATTGGGCGGGGGCGTCAAACTTCCTCATCGTAGCAATTATTGCGCCGGGAGTCGTTGCGCTTGCCGCGATCATCGGAACGACAACATTTCTTGTTGTGCTCACCGCAGTCGGCGCCGCTCTTTATTATTTTCGTGAAGACAGGTTTTTCAGTGCATTGATGTTCGGTGTGAATGCGATGGTCGGAATTTTTGTGCAGGTGGCGTATGAAAAACTCCCGATGTATCAGCAGAAAAGAATCGCAACCTTCCTCGACCCGAACAACGACCCGCTCGGTGCCGGATACAACGTCATTCAAGCAAAGGTCGCCATTGGGTCGGGAGGATTCTGGGGAAAAGGGTACCTGCAGGGAACGCAAACGCAGCTCAATTTTATTCCGAAGCAATGGACGGACTTTATTTTCTGCGTTCCCGGCGAGGAATTCGGATTTCTCGGCGCCATTGTCGTGGTTGCGTTGTTCGCCGTCATCCTTGTGCACGGCATTAGGGTTGGTTATGTGGTAAAGAACAGGTTCGGCAGCACCGTTGCCATCGGGATCACCTCGCTCTTTGCGGTGCATGTTTTTGTGAATATCGGCATGTCGGTTGGACTGATGCCGGTGATAGGCATTCCGCTTCCATTTTTGAGCTACGGCGGCTCATCGCTTTGTTCCTACATGATTATGATGGGGCTATTGATGAATGTGTACGCCAACAGGAAAGAATACTAAGAGCCGCATCACAGAATAAAACATCCAGCTTAAACCTCTTGAAGCCCTACTGCACACATTCCAGCACTCTTGTTGCGACGAACGGGCCCGCTTTAAGTTTGTAAACATATTTTCCCCTTGCCAACAACTTCGCCTCGACCGAAACAATATATGTGCCGGCATCCTGCGTCTCTCGCACGATGAGAATTTCTTTATGCGCCGCAGTATCCTTGACGGTCAACTCTACAGGACTCCGTTCCCCCAACTGATATGAAATATACGTTCTGTCGGAAAAAGGATTGGGGTAATTTTGGCCGAGCGAATAATGACCGGGCGGCGGAGAATCATTCTTCAGCGATTGCACACCAGGAAAACTTCCCCCGCTTTCGTTGTGCCCCTTGTCGAGCGCTGTGACGGTGTAATAATACATGTTGTTGTTCGGCGTTTCATCGACATACGTTGTGGATGTCGAAGGCATTACGGCAAGAATGTTTCGCGGATCGCGTATGTCGACATGCTCATCGGTGGATCGGTACACGACGTACTGCGATGCATCGTCGCCGTCGCTCGCGAGAGCCGGTTCTTTCCATCGAATAATTGTTGTTTGATTTGAACCCCGCACAGCGGTGATCTCGGTCGGCGGAAGAGGAGGAATGGAATCTTTCCACGGCATAGGGGGAATCAACGCGGGATATTTATATGTCAGTGTGATGCCGGGAAGGTCGAGAATATTTTCATACCGGAAAAATGACTGTCCCTGGCATGCAACAGTTCGCGTGAGATAGATCTGGTCGGTGATATCTTTTTGAATGTTTTCCCGGTAAACGCCGAGCCCGGCGTAAACATGCCGTCCGAAATTATTTTTGCTCCAGTCAATACAGAGTGCCCGGAAATCCGGGTCGTTCGGTTTTGTCTGCTCGCTGAAATCCCAATACAACTGCGGTGCAACGTAATCCTGTATCTTTTCCTGCAGCCACAACCGTGCATCCTGGTACAGTTCTGCAAATGCGGAAAAACTCGATTGTGCACCGGGAATGGGTTTGTAAACTCCCACAGGGGCAGAGCCGACTTTCATCATCGGCTTCTCGTTCATGATCTGCCCGTACATCTCCCGTACAAAGCGGGTGATATTATTTCGCCGCCACTCATCGCGCTCCGCACCGTCGCTGTATAAGCGGAATGAATTCCAATCCTCAAACTTCTGTCCCGGATACCGGATGTAATCGAAATGAATTCCGTCGAGGTCGTACAGGCGAACCAATTCCATGACAAGACTCTCGGTGTACTGGCGCACCTCGGGTCTTCCCATGTCAACCCACCAGTCGCCTTCGTAGAGCTGAGCCCATTCCGGATGGCTGCGGAGAATGTGACGGGGCGAGCTTAACGGAGGCTGCCCGCCGTTGTAGACCTTTGCCACATTAAACCATGCGTGCACTTCTATTCCCCGCTTATGTGCTTCTTCAATGGCAAATTCAAGCGGATCCCAGCCAGGGTCTTGACCGAGCGTGCCGGTCAGCTCTGCGGCCCACGGTTCATACTGCGACTTGTAAAACGTGTTTCCCCGCGGGCGAACCTGAAAGAAAACAGTGTTGAAATGTTTTTTTTGCAGAGTTTCAAAAATTTCCACTAACGATTTTTTCTGAGCGGCAACGTCGTACGTTTTTGGCCAATCGGCGCCGCCGGCGGTCGTCAGCCATACCGCCCGCACTTCCCATTTGGGAGCGACGATGTCTGATTGGGCATTTATTGGAACAAAGGGAAAGGAATAAAGGACGAGGACGGCGACAAGTAAACGCGATTTACCTAAGAGATTATACATTCGCGTAACTTGCCTTACCCGCGAGCATGACATTGCAGATCCAATGCCATGAAAATTTACGGATCAGTTTTAACAGTTTTGCTGCCGGATAGAACGAATCCATAAGCACATAACTCGGTGTAATTGTGTATATTTTCTTAGCATCTTTCAATAATTCCATGGCTAAATCAATTTTGGTCTTGCTGCCCTCTTTATGCCATATGCGAAATCCAAACGCAAGTCAGCAAACAAATTAAAAGTTTTGTTCTTATTTTTTCGTCAGGTAAGTTATCAATGCAAATCATTGAAGAATCCATGACACCTTTTGGAGCAGGGCGACGAAGCAATGTTGCTATGCTGAGATTTTAAAAATAAATATCGGACACTTCAACGGTGTCCGACATTGTTCTTCCATAACTCCGCTCATTAAATCTGCGCAATCCGTTCCGAAGGAACCCCCTCGGGACAATCTACTCCATTCGAGCTATTATTTCAATAGTACCATTTTCTTTTGATCCACAAAACGTTTGCTGGGGTCGCTGACCGAAACGGCTTCGATCCGATACATGTACAGACCAGAGGCAACACGGGCGTTCCAAATCTTTTCATAACTTCCCGTGCTCATTTCTTCGTTAGCCAATTCCGCAACCTTCTGGCCAAGCACATTGAAGATCAACAAACGAACCCGACTTCTTGTCGCAACATCGAACCTAATTGTCGTCGACGGATTGAATGGATTGGGATAATTTTGTGCCAAGACATAGCCTGTCGGCGCCGTTACCGCCTCAGGAACTGAGGTCGTTGAGCTTTTCAGCGTTACCAGCTCTATGCCGTTGCCTTTCCCCAAGTTTCGCGAATACTGTCTGTCGATTGAATTATTCCAGTGTTCATGCACTCCAAGGCTTTGCAATCGAACGCTGTCGCCGTTCGGAGCGTAATATGTTCCCGATGGGGGATTATTCGCTTGCGAGGCTTCATGAAGATAATTGTCTACTGCACCGTAAATAGTCGTGTCCTGTAAATTATTGGCGGCCATTTCGGCGGCCGCTTCGGTGCGGATGAGATCGAGACATACCGATTCGATGGCGACATTGTCCTGCGACATGAAAAGGCTCGACAACCACCCGTTGTTGAAAGGCGGGATAATCCATCTGCTGTCGTTTGAAATTTCAGACCCTTCGGTCTGAGACTGATACAGTCCCTCGACCATGAAAAGGAGAGTCTTTGCGCCGAGATCTTTATGTCCCATCAAGTCAACCAATGCGTTGTATGTGCTGTCGTGCCTTCCATAAAAAGTCCACTCGGCACTTCCGGGAATAATGATATTGTGCACGGCGATATATGCATGAACTCCCGCCGCATGGGGAGCCATTTGGTATGGAACTCCGTTCGTGTCATCGCAGCTCAGAGTTCCGAAATGGTTCTTGGCGCAGAAGCTTACACCCGCGTACCGATGGCCTTTGAAGCTTGCGAGGTTGATAAGATATGCCGCGTGTGTCACCGCGGTCGGCAGGTGCGCCGGATTCCCGCCGCCCAGCTCGATCGTCAGTTTCTCCGACCAGTGAACGATAGTCGTATCGCGAACGTATAGTTCTCTCCCGTTCTCCTGCATCCACCCCATGATATGCACATGGGGAAACTCGGTTTTGCATTTCGTATAAATCGCATCCGGGACGTACCGGATAAGATCGTACACCGTAATGTCGCTGTCCGCAACTCCGACTTTGTGAACCAGCTGCCTGAGGAGGCTGAGCACGGCCTGTGGCGATGCGAAAGTAAAATTACCAGGGTCGTAATTGTTGCTAACATTGTTAAGGTTTATCTTCACGGCAATTTTTTCACCTGGCGTATATCCGATATTCCCCTTGGCATGCTTTGCGTTAAAATATTCGAACAGCGCGACCCATGCCATGCTGTCGGTCGGTGCTTCGGTGAGGGCGCGCAGAGATTTTGAGAACATGGAATCGACGGCTGTCTGATTCGTATTCGCATCGCTCCACCAGTTTCCTGTATTTCCGTTCCAATGTGCAGCAGTTGAATCCCGCACCCATACCACTCGTCCCGGAAAAATGCCTCGTGCGACTCCCATCGGAGTATTGGGCGGGTCGGTCGGAACAAACAACGAGTCTCCCATCGCTCGAGCAGAAACTTCTGTATCGGTTCTGAGAATCGTAAACAACCCTGCTCCTAATGCCGCAAACGCCATGACCGATGCCAGTACGTATTTGGAGTTTTGGAAATAGCGGCGCGCTTTTTCGAAGGAGAAGACCGCGATCATCACGCTTGCAACATAGGCCACGAAACCGCTGGCAATAGGCGCCGCGACTTTCATGCACGGATATTCAGCGCGGCTCGGCTTCGGAATAATTCTGATCAGCATCCACACGAGTGAAGCGAATCCTAAGAGGGGTAAAAAGAGTCGTGTGAGCAGTTTAGTTTCACGCTTACGGTGTTGATGATTCATCGGCTCACCGTGGGGACACTCTGAAGAATTTGATGGTTTCATTTTTTGCCTTTCATGGGAGACTTTGCGGCTCCCGATCAGCTTCAACCGGAGCCAGGATTATTTTTCCTGTACAGGGGGAACTTTTACGACTGACAAATTTGACTTTGAACCTATGATGACGCCTTCAACGGTTCTGATCAATTAATGGGAATATCGCCAACGCAAAGAATTCCACAAGAATTATGCCCTCAAAAACGAGCATTGCGGACGGAAATCGGCAACAAGCTTATTGAAAGTGGGAAGTAATGCGCTGAGTTTCCATGCTATGGTAAAAATGCAAGGTCTAACTTGTAAGAGTCATATCAGATATGCTCTCTTGTGTTATCCTCATTACCTAGTAGTTTCTCAGTTTCATTTTTAATGTCATTCCGGCGAAAGCCGGAATCCATGCAATTTGATCTGGATGCCAGCTTTCGCTGGCATGACATTCTTTTTTATTTTTAGGATTTTCAAACTGAGACACTACGCATTACCTTGATTCTCCTGCGGATAACAGGTAAATTCAATCACTCAACACGTTCAATAAATCTTAGAGTTTCAATTTTTTTTCATCGCTCTGCAACCCTTCACCTATAATAGATCGGATAATCAATGGTGGAAAGAAAAATTAAATGGGGAATCTTAAGCACAGGGTGGATAGCTCACAAGTTTACAACCGCTCTTCAAGCTGCCGACAACTCTGAAATCTACGCCGTCGGTTCAAGAAATGTTGAATCGGCGAAAAAGTTTGCACATGAATTCAACATCCCGCACGCGTATGGCAGCTACCTGGAATTGGTAAACGACCCGGCGGTCGATGTCGTTTATATCGCCACCCCGCACAATCTTCATCTGGAAAACACGCTCCTGGCGCTCGATCATCATAAAAATGTCCTTTGCGAAAAACCGATGGGTGTTAATCTCAAAGAAGCGACAATCATGATCTCGAAAGCGAGGGAGAAAAAGCTTTTCCTCATGGAGGCCATGTGGAGCCGCTTCCTGCCGAATATCATAAAGACAAAAGAATTGATCGACTCGGGCGAAATAGGGAAAGTTAAATTGCTGACGGCATTCTTTTCGATGAAATCGGAAAACGGGCCGGAACACCGGCACTATAATCTGGACCTTTGCGGCGGGACAATTTTGGATACAGGGATCTATAACGTATTTCTTTCTCTGCTGCTTCTTGGCAAGCCGAAGGCGTTCTCAGCGATTGCAGGATTAAGCGAACAAGGGGGGGATAATTCCTGCAGCTACACTTTTAAGTATGACAACGACACGCTTGCCGTAATGTATTCTTCGTTTCTCGCCAATACGCCAATCGTAGCGGAAATCCATGGGGAGAAAGGAAAAATATTTCTCGAACACTTATGGTTTTGTCCCGGAAAAGTGAAGGTTACATATAATGACGGAAGGGAAAAAATTTTCAACTTTGAAGTTAAGAACAACGGTTATGAATGTGAGGCAGAAGAAGTTGCACGATGCATTCTTGCCGGAAGGACTGAGAGCAGCTTGATGACCTGGAATGACAGCATCCAATTAATAACAATGCTTGATGCAATACGAAAGGAATGCGGAATTATTTATCCCAAGCATGATTTGTAAAGAGGAAGGAATCTTTCTTTAACCGCCAAGGCTCGGAGAACGCCAAGAGTATCGTTGTCTTCATTTATCCTTATTGGCGTCTTGGCGGTTGAAAAATGCAAGCTTATTTAAATGATACAATACTCTCCTTAGAACTATCCTGTTTCACATCCCGTACATCAGCCTGTACCCAAGTTCCCGCGGCAAGCCTGCGTTCAGAATTTTCTCCGCAGCACCTTGGATATCGTACGTCGAGCGAATCAATTCATACTCCCACGCGGTCGAATCAAAAATGCCGAACGCGAGCATCGGATTTCCATCCCGCGGCTGGCCGACACTCCCGACATTGACGAGATGCTGTTCAGTTGTGGAAATTGATTTTGCCCGGCCATGCGATGAAAAGATTCCGGGAACATGGGTGTGCCCGATAAAACAAATTTTTTCTTCGAAGTGATGAATTGCTTCAACAGCATCCTCTGCATTAATGACATAGTCCCATAACTCCGGCGAACGGGGAGAAGAATGAACAAGAAGAATGTCTTCTTTTTTCTCGGTTATTGGCAGCGAGGATAAGAACGACCGGTTCTCATCTGTCAGTTGACCGGCAGTCCACTCAATCGCTTTCTGCGCAATCGGATTGAAGTCATGTGGGCCCATAGGATCCAACGCCGCCTCGTCATGGTTTCCGAAAATGACGGACGAACACCGGCTGCGCACGATATCGACACATTCGTTTGGATTCGCGCCGTAGCCGACCACATCGCCGAGGCAAATAATTTCATCGACGCGCTTTCCTTCGATGATGGTCATCGCTTTCTTCAGCGCTTCGAGGTTTGCGTGGATATCGGAGATAATGGCGTATTTCATATTTTCAATT
>CAWJKX010000184.1:0-9262 GCA_963843065.1 uncultured Bacteroidota bacterium | reverse complement strand
AAAATATTCGAAAGGAATTCTCCAATCTGCAGCAAAGGTCCGAGGAGATCGTTATTCGTTTTACGCTTGCGGTCGCGGAACAGATTCTGCGCAGGGAGGTCATCCTTGATAATACGGTGGTACTTCAACAGATCAAAGAAGGTTTGCGGCGGGTTCTTGGGGTTGACCACATTAAAGTCCGTGTGAATCCGATTGACGAAGCGATGGTCAGGGAACACCGTGCATCCGTTGCGTCGGGATCCGATTCGCTGCGGGACATGCTTATCGAGGCCGATGAAAAGGTCGAGCGCGGAGGATGTATCCTCGAAAGCGATTCCGGAAACGTGGACGTTCGCATATCAACGCAATTGAAAAAAATCGAATCTGCTTTACTCGAGAACACGCAATGATGAGAAATTCTGACATGCCGGACGTATTGGACAACCTCATGAACCAGGAGGTTCAAACTGCGGGAGAGAACGAATGGAGTGAACTCGAGGGAAGGAAGTACGATCTCTTTAATAATTTCGATGGTTATCTCGCCAAACTCCGGAACCTCGACCTGATCAAGGTCAACGGGCGCGTTACGCAGGTGATCGGGTTGGTGATCGAATCGATCGGACCGAACTCATCGCTCGGCGAGGTGTGCATCGTCAAATCGAAAGGGGGAGAAGATGTTTGTCTCTCAGAAGTGGTCGGCTTTAGGAATAACAGGGTGCTCTCGATGGTCCTCGGAGAAGCAAACAGAGTGAGTCCCGGCAGCGAAATTGTCGCAACCGGGAGGACGCTGTCGGTGAGCGTAGGCGACGTACTCCTTGGACGAGTCATCGACGGCCTCGGACAGCCTATCGACGGCAAAGGGCCTCTGCAGACAACTGAAACCCGATCGATCTACAATGCGCCTCCGAGCCCTCTTGATCGACGGCGCATCACCGAACCGATCGTGACCGGGATTCGATCGATTGACTCACTTCTGTCGTGCGGCAAAGGACAGCGAATAGGGATCTTTGCAGGAAGCGGGGTTGGAAAAGTGTGACGCTCGGAATGATCGCACGGGACACGAGTGCAGACGTTAACGTTATTGCCCTAGTCGGCGAGCGTGGAAGAGAAGTCGGCGAATTTCTCGACCGTGAACTTGGCGTGGAGGGGCTGAAGCGTTCTGTGGTTGTTGTCGCAACGAGCGACCAGGCTGCATTAATACGGATCAAGGCAGCGTTCATGGCAACGAGTATAGCTGAATATTTTCGCGATCAAGGGAAAGATGTTATGCTCCTGATGGATTCCGTGACGCGTCTCGCAATGTCTCAGCGTGAAGTCGGGCTTGCAATCGGCGAACCGCCGACAACAAAAGGATACACTCCATCGGTGTTCGCGATTCTTCCCAAACTTCTGGAGCGGGCGGGGAATGCAAAAAAAGGAAGCATTACGGGTCTCTACACGGTTCTCGTGGAAGGGGACGATATGAATGAGCCGGTGGCAGATGCAGTCCGCTCGATCTTAGACGGCCATATCGTTCTTTCTCGCCGGCTTGCTTCGGCAGGGCATTATCCGGCGGTCGATGTCCTTGAGAGCGTGAGCAGAGTGATGCCGGCGATTACGACACCCGAACACAGGCATGCAGCCCAGCGCTTGCTGGATATGATGGCAACCTATCGCGAAGCGGAAGATCTTATTAATATCGGTGCGTATGTGAAAGGGAGCAACCCGCGTATCGATGTTGCAGTCTCGAAAATCGAAGCAATCAGGACCTTTCTTCGTCAGGCTCCTGACGAAAAAGAAGATATGACAGAGAGCATCCAGCGGCTTATTTCGCTGATGAAAACGTAAAATGGGTCAATCGATAATTTCTATTGGGATCATCATAAGCGGAGTTGAGTGTTCAGAGAATACGTGCTCTGAATTCTCCAGAGGAAGATGGGATATCCTATGACAATCGTAACGATCTGCACCGCCTACTTTGTTATCGTTCTGAGTCTAACGCGGCTTGTTCATGTTCTTCGTGCGCAGGAACACAGGATGAGGGCAAACCATGACGTGGTGATTTCGACGATTGCACCGGATGCGGCAGATGATTCGAAAGCCGTTGCGTGAAACACAGATGAATTCAATATAAGCATAATCAATTTTTTTGCGGTGAAATCCATGCAATTTGTTGACACCGGTCTCGCGACGGTACTCAAAGTGAAAAAATACCAGGAGAAAAAGGCACACGAAGAGCTGGTTCACCTTCTTCATTCTAAAGACTTGGAACAAGCAGCGCTCTCCGATCTGAATGACCGGAGAGAGAATGCGATGACGGAAGCGGTTCGAATTTCTAGGTCCAGAGCGTTGGAATTGCAGACTAGCCGTGCTTTTCTGAAGACTCTCTCAACTGAAATCCGGCAAAAAGAAAGAAAAGTCGACGAAATTCAGGATCAGGCAAACGACAAGCGATCGGAACTTGTCGAGCGAACACAGGCCAAACAAATGGTTGAAAACCTAGATCAACGCCGCCAAGCGGAAATTGTGAAAGAAGCTGACCGAAAAGAACAGCGCCTCATCGACGTGTTGGCACAACGAGTTACGAAGGAACTGTAAAAAGTGAAGCCGGCGATGACATATCTAGTTATCTGGATCGTGACGCTCGTATTGGCAGTACAGGTTGTTTTGGTCCTTTATTTCTTGAAGCCAGAAGTATTTTCGGTCATCAACCGTCCTGTCGCAGATCAGCCTGCAAGTCCCGCAAAAGAGACTGATTCTCTTGTTGCGAAGGTCGATACCATTCGCGTTGAAAAGAAAGATCCAATCGCTTCGGAGAACGCAACACTCGTCGTTGTTTCCTCATCTGACGACAGCCTCAAAGCCCTATCGGAAAGACTGGAGGCTGAGATCCGGAAAGAAGCATCGTTGCAACAAAAGCTGACGTCGCAAAATGCCGCCGTTGACAGCGCACGCGCAAAAGAGATAAAAGGAATGGCAAAAATGCTTGAGACCATGAGCGCGGAAGACGCTGCGCGTATTCTTCAAAACCTAAAGTTGGCCGAGGCAAAGAAAGTGTTAATGGCAGTGAAGAAAAAGCAAGCCGGAAAAATACTCAGCGCTATGGAACCCCGGCTTGCTGCCCGGATGATACGATAACGATCTTACAGGCACAGAATGAATATCTTGAATATTCTCGGAATTGTTTCGGCCGGTCAAAAGAATGTTGCAGCAGGTCAGGTGTCATCCGTTTCGACGACCGCACCTGAGCAGCGATCGCTTTTTTTGCCGATGCTCCTTCAGTTGTTTGCCGGAAGCGCGACGAAAACGAAGATGCCTGCGTTTTCACAGGAGCCGCTGAATGAAACAATGCAGCCGTCGAACGACAGCCGCCAGACCGCCAAGCTTGTCGCGAATCATCTGTGTTCGAGCAATAACTCTACGGGGACCGGATTAGAATTTCTTACCAACGGGATTGCCCCGCTTGGAGCTGTGTTTGCTACGATTCAAAATATGCAACTAGCGGATGAGCCAAAAGCCGTTTCGTACGATGCGGAAGTTGGAATGAAGAGTGGGCTTAATTCAGAGCGAACCTCGGCGACTCAATCTTTGTCCACCGAAGCAGCCGATGATTCTCGGATAGTTTCGATTGAGGAAGGAGTTGTTTCTGTTGTGAGCGATACGCCACAGAATGCGGAACCGGCCTCTCCAGACGCACAAGTCGCTGCCAATAATCTACCTACGGCCGCAGGCATTCCTCAAATGGGGATAGGTGAAATTTCTTTGAACGGCAGCCTGCCATTGACGGGTTTTGAATTTACGAAAAGCGGTGTCTCGCCGACGATCTCCGAAACGGTCCAACGTGTTTCTGCGGCAGGAGCCACTGCTCAGCCCAAAGTAGAGGCGGACTCGCATATTGACGCCGCCGCAAAGACTCTCGCCCCGACATTGGCGGCGACCAGGACTGAGAGCGATGATTTTCAACCGACCGACTTGCGTCAGCCTCCGGTCCGATCTACCGATTTAACTGTGAAATTGCCGCAGAACGAAAGCACCGGCAATCAAGTCGCAGGGTCTTCGGCGATATCGTCGAAGCCGACGGTGCAGTTGGGTAATGTGGAAACAAGTGTGGCACTGCCAGAGAATGACAGTTCAAGCAATCGTTTCGTGGTTTCGGTGCCTGCCTCTCCATCGTTGAGGCCGACAATAGAGTTGAGTGATGTGAAATCAAGTGTGGTACTACCTCAGAACAAAATCACCGTCAAATCTGCGGTAGTTGCCGACTCTTCGCCAACAATATCTTCCTCATCTCCGAAGCCGATGGTGCCGCCGAGTGATGTAGAGGCGAATGTAGTATTGTCACAGAGCAAAATTACCGTTAATTCTGCGGTAGTTGCCAACCCTTCGCCAACAGAATCATCTCCATCTTCGAAGCCGACGGCACAATTAGATAATGCGGAAGCAAATGCGGTATTGGCACAGAACGAAAGCTCAAGTATTCCTGTAGCGGTACCTTCATCTCCATCCTTGAAGCCGACAATCCAGTTGGGCGATGAGGAACCAGCCATGGTCAGCCAGAATAGTTTTCCGGGAGTCGCACTGCCGAAATCCATTAAGCAAAGCAGTGATGGTAAAACGACGGTAGACACAAAGACATCCACGAATGATGTGGATCAAACCAAGCATGAATTATCCACGCTGAATTTGAGTGATGTGGAAAGCGTTCTTCCTCTTGGGCCGGAAGTATCCTCCAAATCAGCGGCCACAAAGAATGCTCTCACGCCGAAATCCGTCGCTACGCAGAGACCGGAAATCCTTTCGTCAATACCGGAAGGTTCGTTATCGCCTAAGGCTTCGGTTGTAGGAGCCCAGTCGGAAAACCTTGGCCGCAAAGATATAGCTGCTGTTCCGGCCAATGAATTGTTCCAGCCTGCAGAACCTTCGTCATTGACCTCGTCTCTGCTCTTTTCAAATTCGAAGCCGGCACCAACGTCGGATACCATAAAATCAACCGCTGAACTAATACCAAGCGAGATTCATGGCAATCGTGCGCAGGAGAATACAGTCAATACCACAAGCACAACCACTGAGCCGGTTTCATTTACAGTACCCTTGATAACAGAAGCAGTCGATGTTGTGCCAAATGCTCCTATGAAGGATGCGGTTGTATCTGTCTCAAAGGAAGCGAGTTTGGAACGAACGTCATCGGCTGCTCAAACCTCGGTTGCTGTTCCACCGGCGGCGGCGAGTGTAACTTCACCAGGCATGGAAGTGGCCGTAGACATTCCTCAAATGGGGATAGGTGAGACTTCTTTGAACGGCACTCTGCCATTGACGGGTTTTGATTTTACAAAAAGGGGTGTTTCATCGACGAACTCTGAAACAGTCCAAAGTCCTTCCCCAGCAGGAGCGAAAGTTCTCCCCACAGTAGAGCCGGACTTGCGTGTTGCCGCCGCAAGGACTCTCGCCCCGACATTGGCGGCGACTAGGACTGAGAGCGATGATTTTCAGCTGACCGATCTGCGTCAGCCTCCGGTCCGATCTGCCGATTCAAGTGTGAAATTGCCGCAGGACGGAATCACCGCCAATCCTGTTGTGGTTGCAGTGCCTCCATCTCCGGCCTCTCCATCCTTGAATCCGACAATACAGTCGGGTGATGTAGCATTAAATGTGGTATTGCCGCAGAACGAAAGCTCAAGTATTCCTGTAGCGGTACCTTCATCTCCATCCTTGAAGCCGACAATACAGTTGGGCGATATTGAACCAACCCTCGTCAGCCAGAATAGTTTTCCGGGAGTCGCGCTGCCGAATCCCATTCAGCAAAGCGGCGTGGGTAAAACGATGGTAGACACAAAAGCACCCACGAATGATGTGGGTCAAAACAAAGGTGAATCATCCGCGCTGAATTTGAGTGATGTGGAAAGCGTTCTTCCTCTTGGGCCGGAAGTATCCTCCAAGACGGTGGCCACTGAGAATATTCATACGCCGAAATCCCTCGCGATGCAGAGACCGGAAGTTCTTTCGTCAATACCGGAAGGTTCGTTATCGCCTAAGGCTTCTGTCATAGGGCCACAGTCGGAGAACGCTGGCCGCAAAGATATAACTGCTGTTCCGGCTAATCATCCTGACGCCAAAGGGAGAGTCGAGAAAGGACAAGAAACAGACATTCAGGGAACGGCAAAAGGTGACACTGTCGCAATACGCGAAACCGTAAAGAATGAATCAGGTACGGGGTCAGGAAAAAACTCGAACTCCAATGAATTATTCCAGCCTCCAGAGAAAATCGCCGCGGCCGCAACCACAACTCCTGACAGCAATCCTCTTCAAGCTCCTGCTGAAACTCCGGCAACAAAAACTGAAGCCGCGCTTCCATTGACGCCGAACGTTGATAATAAAAATCTTTCGATATCCGCGACGCAAGCAGAGCTCTTAACAAGAATGACAAGCCAGCTCTCGGGTTTGCATAATCAGCCGATCGCTACTCTTCGTCAGGAACCCAGCGTGCAGAATGCGGCCGCGCCGCTGCCGACGCAGTCGGATTTGTTGCCGGGGAACCTTGAACAAACAATTATGGACCAGGTATCGAAGAATCTCGCAACAAACCTCAACAACAATTCCTCCGAGGTGCGGATAGCAATGAAACCCGAATCTCTCGGAGAAGTGGTGATGAAAGTAAAGATGGATGATGGTAAGGTGTCAGCGCAAATCGATGTTAACAATGTCAACGTCAAAGCTGTGCTTGATGCAAATGTTTCGCAACTGCGTGATACGCTCCTCTCGAAGGGGATCGAAGTCCAGCGCATCGAAATTGTCGCCGATGGCCAGGCAGCGTTTGGGAGTTCATCAGGCCAGAACAATCCGAAACAAAAATCTCAGCAGAGAGGCACATCGGGGGTAGACGCCCTCGGTCAATACGAGTCTCTTCGCACAATGGGCTACAACACAATTGAATTAATCATGTAAAGGGTGCCGCCATGCCTCCACAAATTCAATCCGCCAGTTCTACTCCGTCGACTGCTTCTTCGACGGCGGCTTCACCGCAAACTTCAACAACGCCGGTTCTAGGCGAGGATGATTTTTTGAAATTACTAACGCAGCAGATGCAGTATCAGGATCCTATGGATCCGATGAGCGGAACGGAATTTGCATCTCAGCTCGCCCAATTCAGTTCTGTGGAAGAATTGACCAACATCAATACTGAGTTGGGGCAGAGCATCAGTGCTAACTCCGTCCTGACCCAGTCGATCAACAATGACCTTGCGGCGACTTTTATAGGGAAGAATGTTCAAGCGACCACCAATACATTCACGTACAGCGGGACGGGCACGACAGAATTGGGCTACAATCTTCCTTCGGCTGCAAGCACCGTTACTGTCAACATCTCCGACGGGTCGGGAAACGTCGTGAAGACGATCCAGAGCGCACCGACCGGAAACGGCGACCAATCGTTCACCTGGGATGGGACGAACGATGCAGGAAATCAGGTCGGTTCGGGGACATATACATTCTCCGTCCAAGCAACCGACAGTACCTGGCGCATCGATCACCGCGTCGCCGTGTATCTACGGAACCGTCTCGGGTGTCCGTTTCAATTCCACCGGCACGGTGTTCGTGATCGATGGGACGGAAGTTCCGCTTTCCGATATACTTGAAATTATGCAAGAGTAACCCATGGCTGAGACAATCAATGGCGTCAATGTTCCGTTCCTGCCGATAGGAGGAGTGGATGGGTTGAAAGAGCATCCGGCAGTCAGCTTGCCGGAAGAGCGCTCTTTCGATACTGTTCTTACGAAGGAACTGAACGGGCTGAAATTTTCCAAACATGCGCAGCAGCGGCTCGACTCGCGCAACATACAGTTGAGCGATGACGATATGGCTCATCTTTCCAGCGCTGTTACGAAGGCCGATGAGAAAGGAGCGAAGGATTCCCTGGTTCTCATGCGTGAGATGGCGTTTGTCGTCAGCGTCAAAAATAGAACAGTAGTTACGGCAATGGACAGCGCACATTTAAAAGATAATGTCTTTACGAATATCGACAGCGCAATAATAGCATCATGAAATAGTTCACGTTCTAATTCACTAACACTCAACAAACGGGCTGGACTTCAGCACTTCGCGCAGGCGACACGCTGAGGAGGCCCTCCGGTCAAACCGAATGACAGAGGTTTGACAATCAACAACACAAATACCTAAGGAGGGTATTCATTATGGCATTTCTTAGAGCTCTTCTATCTGGCGTTTCCGGATTACAGAACAATCAATTAATGATGGACGTAATCGGAAACAACATCGCCAACATCAACACGATCGGATTTAAAGCAAGCCAGGCAACCTTCAGCGAGGCTTTTGCGCAGACTCTTCAAAACGCATCCGCACCGAATGGTAACAACGGCGGATCGAACGCGATCCAGGTTGGTCTCGGTGTGGGGGTCAACAGCGTGGACTCGGTCTTTACACAAGGCACGCTTGAATCTACGGGGGTCTCAACCGACCTCGCAATCCAGGGTAACGGGTTCTTTGCGGTAAACGTAAACGGAACGACACGAGTACACAAGAGTCGGAACGTTTCAACTCGACGCATCCGGCCAATTAGTTGACCCCGGAACCGGTGCGGTTCTGCAGGGAACGTTGGCATCGGCGAGCGGCGTTGTCTCGCCCGGGACACAGCTTCAAAATCTGAAAATCAATATGGACCAGATATCTCCTGCAAAAGCCACTACCAGCGTGGACCTCGCGGGGAACCTGGATGCAACGGCGACAGTGGCCAACGCTGACCTCACCGGAAATATCGATTCGGGCACAGCCGTTGGCGGAACTGTCAATCAGCAATTTACCGTAACGGATGATTTCGGCGCTACGCACAATGTTACCATGACTCTTACGAAAACAGCAGCGGATACCTGGAGTGTGGCAACTGCCGACTCGGCCGGAACTGTCGCCGGCGGGACAGGTACAGCGACATTTGACCCGGCGACAGGGGCATTGGTATCATTCACTCCAGCGAACATCACGCTGACTCCTACAAACAATTCTCCGGCAATTTCTGTGGACATCACGTCAACCGGTTTGACGCAGACCGCTGGTGCAAGCACCTTCGCAGCAGATCTCTCAAAAGCGGCTGACTCCACAAATGCTTCGGTCACCGTCTATGATTCGTTAGGCAATGCTCATTCATTGTCTGTAAAATTCACTAAGACTTCAACTCCGAACGAGTGGACGTGGTCAGCTGATGTCCCCAACCCTGCGACCATTACGGGGGGGCAAACCGGCAAGATAGATTTCAATGCCGACGGAACCTTAAAATCATTCACGTACGATGACGGTC
>CAWJKX010000183.1:0-10397 GCA_963843065.1 uncultured Bacteroidota bacterium | reverse complement strand
CAGGCCACCGGGGGCCGTGTGCGGGTGGTCGCCGTCAACGCCGGCAATGCCAACTGCGCCGTCGGGCAGGCTGGACTGGACGCCGCCCGCGCCACCTGCGCCGCCGCCTCCGAGACCTTCGCCTGCAAGCCGGAAGAGGTCTTTCCTTCCTCCACCGGCGTCATCGGCGTGCCTCTGCCGGCGGAAAAGCTGATTGCCGCGTCGCTCAATTGCCAACTATTCTCTTCATCAAGGAAATAACCGATCTCCTTTCCGCCTCCAAAGCAATCGTAGCACTGTAGAGGGGATATTGAGGATAGGAATATCACTCCGTTAATTCGATTCCTTCAGCAGTGCAAGCAACGCAGACTGCACTCCTTTGCTCGCACCATCTGTCAGAATAATGCGATCTTTGTCTGAGGGAATTGCATCACGCCGTTCAATGAACTCTGCGACTGCTTTTCTGATGAATGGGATTCCTGCACTTTGTGTATACGCTCCAGTTCCGTGAGGATGCTGGGCCAGGATCGATTTGGCTTTTTGCAGAACATCAGCCGGATAAAGTTCGGCAGTGTTCTTGTGCTGCAATAATTCGGGGTACTCAACAAGGCTCAAGATCTGACGAAGGTATGTCAACGGCTTTTGTCTCAGCGCTTGCGGGTTCCCGATATTGCAATAGATAACTTTCTTCCCCTGTTCCTCAAGCTGCTGAGCTCTATTCACAATCGGTCCACGAACGGCGTATCCGCCCTCAACAAATCCGTATTTAAGTTCCGCTTTGCAATCATTATTCCTGTCTCACAATAGGCTAGTTATTTAGCCGGCGCGAAAATTATTGTAAAAAACGAGTCTTCCTTAAGCAGATGATGTGCAACTTCGGCGACGTTCTCGACAGTCACCGAATCGATTTCCCGCGAAATCGTATCCAAATCGGTGAACTCACCAAAATACAATTCTCCGGTTCCCAGACGCATCATCCGAGCCGAAGTGCTTTCCAGGCCAAGCAACATACTTCCTTTTAACTGTGCTTTCGTCCGCTGCAGTTCAGCCTTTGGTATCGGCTTTGTTCTCAATGCACTCAATTCGGCAAACACTAAATCTAGGGCTTGCTGAATGTGCTTCTTGTCTGTGCCGAGGTACACTCCAAACGAACCGGTATCACGCAACATGTTCAGGAACGAATAGACCGAGTACGCAAAACCGTACCGCTCGCGGATATTCTGGAACAATCTCGAACTCATGCCGTCTCCAAGCAGCGTGTTCATCACCAGCGACGGGAAACGATGTTTGCTGTGAACACTGTAGCCGATCGTTCCCGTGCAAATATGTGCCTGCTGGATGGGCTTTTGTACCTCTTGGGTCTGTTTCTTTACACGCGATATCTTCGATTGTTGCGGCCGGGCGGAAGGTTTCCGATGCAGTGTAAAATATTTCTGCACAAGCTCCACAAATTTCAAGTGTGGAAAATTCCCGGCAGCTGCGACGACAATATTACCCGCGCTGTATCGCTCTCGAACGTAGGCGGTCAGATCCTTTCTCTTGAATGAGGAGACATTCTGAGCCGACCCAAGTACGGGAAAACGAAGAGTATGGCCTGAATAAATATTCGTCTCAAAATAATCATGGATAAGGTCGTCCGGATCATCCTCGGCGTTTTTCAATTCCTCAAGAATGACCAGCTTTTCCTTTTCGATTTCCTTTTCCGGAAACAGGGGAAATTGAACGAGGTCGGCAAGGACATCGACGGCAAGTTCTGTGAACTCGTCCAGGACGCGCGCATAGTAGCACGTATGCTCCTTTGTGGTGAATGCATTCAGGTAGCCGCCTACTGACTCAAGGCTCCGCGCTATTTGCTGTGTGGAACGGTGTTCCGTCCCCTTGAACACCATGTGTTCGAGAAAATGGGAAATGCCGTTTGTCGATTCGGTCTCGTTCCGTGAGCCGGTGTCGATCCAGACGCCTATGGAAATAGATTTTACGTGGGGAATTTCTTCACTGACAATTCTGATGCCATTGGAAAGAACAGTCTTTTGATATGTAGCGGAGATTTCTTTTGAAAGAATTTTGTGAGATTCTGTTTGGCATTCAATTGTCGACATGATGAGCTGGACTTAAAACTGTTCAAATATAACCGTTTTTGAAAAGATAATCAACCTGGTCAACTTGGAAGCTTTCGGACACACTTACCCAACTCCTTCGTTTGAATTGTTGGACCGAAGATTACTTTATGTTCTAATTTTGAGACGATGGAGAGTTTCGCTACTTTTCCAGCAAGCCCGCAAACCAATCAAATCTACAGCAGTACGAACGGAATAAATCGCCGGCAGCCAGAAAGATGCTAGGAATTTCCTTCGTTTCAACTAAACAAAATTTGACCCCCGCTTGTGCCGATGTAAATTCCACTTTTGTCGCAACGATCGGCTGCCACAGGAACATTCCAAAACCTTACCTCAAGATTTTGGTTCAGCAAAAATAGTTTTGTTTCTTGGCTTGAATAAAATTTACGCTGAAGGTGCCTTTGATTCTTTTGCAAGCTGATAGCGTTCACCAAGCCATGCGCCAAAGAGAGTCAGCAGGAATCCCTCAACAACTCCGAATGCAACGTAGCCAACCGGAACCGGCAATTGAATTCCATATTGAATGAACAACCACTCGCCGATAACGGCAATAGCTCCAGCAACGGCAGGTTCTTTTAAAGTGACTCCCGGAGATTTATAGCCGATGATAAACCCGAGGAGAACGAAACTCACCGAGAATGCAATATGAATAAGATTCAAATCGATGTTGAAAAGCGGAGCGAGAAGAAAGACAAATAGCACATTGAGTACCAATCCAAGAGCAAGCCCTGCAAAAACCCATTTCCATTGGAAACCGACGTCGGCCTTTTCGGTGCCGTCTTTCTTATCAAAGCTTCCCTGCAACTTTTCACCCATCCACGCTCCTGCCTGGGAAAGGATTCCGCTGAACAAAAGAAGAAGGATGATCATTTGCGTGCTTTGTCCTGCACCCCACGATGTCGTGCTAAAAATCAGCGCAAAGACAAACATCAAAATGAGCCCGGCAAAGAATGCCTCCTTAATAGTAACACCGGGTGAAAAATAACCGACGACAGCGCCCATCACGACGAAACCAATCAACAGACACCAACGATTGAATTGCCGTGCTGTGAAATGTCGGCGCGACAATGAAGAACGAACCGCCAATGATGACGAGCCCGACGACGACCCCGATGACGACCCACTTCCACTGAGTTGGTGCCGCAGTTTTCGTTATTCCATCCGCCATAGCTTTCTCCTTAAGAAAAGTGTTTAAGAGTGATTATGTTTATTTCGCAACATCGTTTCAATTTTTACTGCGACCATATCGATGGCCACAAGATTATCACCTCCGCGCGGTACGATGATATCCGCCCAATGCTTGCTCGGCTCGACAAATTCAAGGTGCATCGGTTTAACGGTAGAAGCATACTGGTTCATCACAGAATCGATCGACCGGCCGCGATCCATCATGTCTCGACGGATGCGTCGAATCAATCTTTCATCCGCGTCGGTGTCGACAAAAATCTTGATGTCCATCAAATCGCGCAATTCCTTCTCAACGAAAATAAGAATCCCTTCTATAATGATAATATCTTTTGGCTCCAGACGACGAAACTCTTTCATCCGCGAATGCGTCGTGAAGTTGTAGATCGGCTGGTCAACGGGAATTTCCCTTTTCAAATCCCGTATGTGCCGTACCAACAACGACGTTTCCAAGGAATCCGGATGGTCGAAATTGATCTTATCCGGTGTAAGCCCGGGATACGCAGAAATGTCTTTATAGTACGAGTCATGCTGGATCACAACGACATTATCTTGTACGCGAAGCCGTTCCAGAATTTTTTGCGTTACGGTGGTTTTCCCCGAGCCTGTTCCGCCGGCGATTCCGATAACGAGATGTTCCATGAATGGTTTGGAAATTTTGAAAATATACTTCAAAACAGTCGCAGAAGCAAGGCAATCGCCGGTCAAACATCGCTTGCATTGAAAGTGTGATTTGTGTATTTTCTTTACACTATGAGCTTGGAAATTGGTTTCATCCTGCTATTGAGTTTGCTCTTCATTTGCTATTGTTCCCTTAATTTTCTTATTGTAAAAGGCCTGAAAAAGCTTCTCGTTCTTCAGAAGGCGTCTTCACAGGAAAAGCCGCAGATTTCCATCATCGTCGCTGCAAGGAATGAAGAAACAAACATCGGCCGTTGTCTTCAATCGCTTGTCCAGCAAAATTACCCTGCGGGACTTTTTGAAATTGTCATTGCTGACGACCGTTCGACCGATGGAACTTCGGCAATTGTGAGGAACTATCAACAACGGTACCCATATATCAAACTGGTAACCGTAAACCAAATTTCATCCGACTTGCCTTCCAAGAAAAATGCATTGAATGAGGCAATCAAGGAAAGCCGTTTCGACATCCTCGCCTTCACCGATGCCGATTGTGTTGCCCCTTCCATCTGGCTTTCGTCGATTGCCAGGGAATTCCTGCCGGAAGTAGGCGTTGTTGCCGGCTATTGTCCGATCGAACAACGGTTTCCACGAACGTTCTTTGCACGCTGGTTTGATTTTTTTCTTCGCTATCTTGAGATAAAAAAATGGGTGGGCGCTGCAGCAGGTGTAGGTTTGGGTAACGCATATTTATCCTCCGGTGGAAACCTTACCTATCGCAAAAGAGTTTTCCAGGAGATTAACGGTTATGAAAAAATAAAACATTCCGTAAGCGGCGATGATGACCTTTTTATCCAACTCATCCAAAAAGAGACTCGCTGGAAAATACGGTATATGATTTCAAGAGAAAGCAGTGTCGAGACGGCTCCTCCCCCGTCGCTGGCCTATTTCATAAATCAGCAGCGAAGGCATTTTTCTGCCGCTGCATACTATCCTTTTCGGATGAAAATCGTGTTCGGCCTGATTCATTCATATAACGCACTTGCTGTACTCTTCATCTTTGCTTTTCCGTCGATCGGCATCTGCAGCGCTGACCGCAAAATTTATCATCGATAGTGTGATCTTTTATAAGGGCTCTGCCCTTTTTGGAAACACCGGTTTGCGCCGTTCTGTCGTTCCGCTGGAAATTGCTTCGGTTATCTACAATTCCATTATCGGCCCCCTGGGCTTTTTCGGGACCATCAGTTGGAAAGGAAGCAAGTCATAGAAGGGACGATAAATAAAATAAGAAATGTTCGCGTGCATCCGAGGATAGCGGTCGTCCTGAAAATTTTTATAGGCGTCGGACTGATCGTCGGCCTTGTGTTTTATATCGACGTTGATGCCTTGCGTGCATCCGTTCTTCACGCAAATATCTTCTACCTGATCATTGGCGCAGTGCTGGTCGTGGCAAACACCGGGTTGCAATTCCTGCGCTGGCGCTATTTGGTGAGATTAATCGCGCGCGGGACTTCCGATAAAGATATTTTTTCTTCTCTTTTTATTGGATTCTCCGCAGGATTCTTTACACCAGGACAAGTTGGAGAACATGGCGGAAGGATAGTGACACTTTCTTCTTTGCCGGCGATTCAAGTTTTGGCGGTTAGTATCATCGATAAATTATATGTCCTGGCTTTCACGGTAATTACCGGCGTTATTGCAGCGTGGCTCTATTTTGTCATATACTTGCCCCAATATTGGACGCCTTTGCTGACGGCGGTTGTCATAATTGTCGTTATATCATTTCTCATTGTCGTCCTGTATCCCGATCTCCTGAAAACAATTTTGCGCACGCTACTTCATAGATTTCGAAAATACAGAGCCGTATCAGCTTTTCTTTTTATGAAAGACGTTTTTCACCGCCGTCAAGCGCGGGTCTTGCTTTTTCTGACAATAATCTACTATATAGTTATTTTAGTACAGTATCATTTCTTTGTGCGTGCATTTGAACCGGTTTCGATCGGCGTTTCGGCCTTATGCACTTCGAACCTTCTCTTCACAAAGTCCGTCATTCTCCCCATTTCATTCAGCGACCTTGGAATTCGAGAATCTACAGCCATTTTCTTTTTCTCCCGGGCAGGTGTCTCTGCTTCGTCGGCGTTTAATGCGTCGATGTGCATTTTCTTCGTCGACATCTTGTTCCCGAGCCTTCTCGGTTCGCTGTTGATATTTAGAATCAAATCTGCAAAAGAGAAGGTTTCATTGTGAAAGATTTCCTTACTTTTATTTGGTTCGCAATTCTCGTTCTTGGCGCGGTGTACGTCGCACAAATCCTGATCTTTATTCGAGGATTATCGCACTTGCGCAGCGGAATCGGCGATCGCTTGTACTCCGTTGCAGTGGTTGTGGCGGCGAGGAATGAAGAGCTTCATATTGAAAAATGCGTCCGCTCACTGCTGGAGCAAGACTATCCGCCCGACAAATATACAATTACCGTTGTCGACGACCAATCGACCGACCGAACCGCAGATATTGTGAATCACCTGGCGATAGAAAACTCTGCTGTACATCTGCTGCAGCTGCATGGACATCCATCCGGCATTTCCCCAATTATCAACGCGATCAACGAAGCCATCAAAAAAACTTCGAGCGAGATAATCCTCAGAACAGATGCGGATTGCGTTGTCGGCTCTCATTGGATATCATCGATGGTGCGCCATTTTGATGAGACGGTCGGAGTTATTTCCGGGCTGACTCTGATCAAGAACACACAAAACATTTCATCCCTTCTTTTCGGATTTCAACTCATTGATTTGTTCTCACAGACGGCGTGCGGAGCAGGTGCAATAGGGATGAACGCCCCCAATAATTGCAACGGAAGCAACATGGGCTTCCGAAGAACAGCATTTCATGACGTCGGGGGTTTTGGGTCGATGGCCACGATAAATTCAGGGAGCGATTCATTGCTTGCGCAAAGGATTGCCGCGACTCCTCATTGGAAAATGCGTTTTGCATACGAGCCGGAGACCCATGTAACAACGCTGCCCGTTGCAAGCTGGAGGCAGCTTCTCCAACAACGGATGCGGTGGGCAGGTCATACCCCGCACTACCGGACTTCAACGTTAGTCTTTCTCGTTGCCTCCTTCCTATTTTATTTTTTAGTATTCTTGTTTATGCCGATTTCAATTTTCTATTTCCCGATTGTGTCGGTGCCATTTGCGGTGCTTTTGATAAAATTTATCGTTGACTACTGGATCATCTTCAAGTTCTCGAAGCTCACGAAAGTGGTCGGCCTGATGAAATACTTTATTGTATCGGAACTGATTCATTTCCCGGTCATTCTCACGGCTGTATTCGGGAGTTTTTTTGGGAGTTTTGTATGGAAAGGGAGACGCATGAAACGGGAAATATCTCAACACGCCTGAACTTTTTGCATAACGACGATGTCATCTCACACAACAACGATCCATCGGTTCCTTTTCCCATCGATCCTTTGGAAAATGGATTCGCCGGGCATTTTCCTCACTTTCGATGACGGACCGCATCCGGTCGCAACGCCGATAGTGCTTGAACTATTGCAGGCGCATAAAATCAAAGGAACATTTTTCATGAGCGGGCTGGCTGTGAAGAAATATCCTTCGCTGGTGAAGGAGGTCGACGCGGAAAAACACAGCATAGGTATTCATGCGTTCAACCATACGCGGTCGACAGCATTTTCCAAGAAAACAGCGATGTCTGAAATACTTCAAACTGAAGAAGCAATCATCCAGGTTGGGGTACACTCTGCAAAAATATTTCGCCCTCCATATGGATTTTTCTCATGGAACACAATTTCTGCGATTAAAGAGATGAATTACACATTAGTTATGTGGACTACGTCGACGGGGGATTATCGAAAAGACTGGTCCGACGAACAAGTATGCATAACCGCTTTGGCGAAATTGATCCCCGGCGCAATTCTCGTTTTCCACGACAATGAATTAACAAAATCGAGAGTCCGGCAAGTGTTGCCGCGTGTTATTGCAGGCATTCAAGAACGCGGCTTAGCGTTTGGATTGATCCAGTGACAGCCGAAACAACGCTCTTCATTTTTATTCTGCTGTTGTATATTGCCCAGTGCGCTTTGTTCATCTACGGCCTGTTGAAAGCCCGGTTTGACCTAGATCCTCTTTTCCAACCCAGAGTTTCTGTCGTCACAGCCGCAAGAAACGAAGAGCGAACCATTGCTGCATGCATTGAATCGTTGACCAAGCTCGAATATCCGAAGGACAAAGTTGAAATCATCATCGTTGATGATGATTCAACGGACGGAACATCGAACATCATTCGCAGTTTCGCAGACACGCATTCAAATGTCAAAGCGATAAACGGACATCAAACGGTCGGCAATCTTCGTGGAAAGGCAAACGCCATTGCTCAAGGTATAGATGTGTCATCAGGCGAAATCATTCTTATGACCGACGCAGATTGCGTCGGTCATAAGAATGATTTCGCCTGATGACACATCTATACCTTGAGCAATGGCGTTTGCCTTTCCACGAAGTTGCCGACCCTTTGATGTCCGTTTATCACTTTGACATTTGAAATCGTGTCTGCGAAACTGCGAATGATGTTCGATGTTCCGTCCGTTGAATCATCATCAACGATGAGATTTCAACTTTGTCCTTCGGATATTCGAGCTTGGTCATCGATTCAATGCATCCAGCAATGGTTCGCTCTTCGTTTCTTGCGGCTGTAACGACAGAAACTCTGGGTTGGAAAAGAGGATCTAGGTCAAACCGGGCTTTCAACAGGCCCTAAATAAACAAAGCGCACTGGGCAATATACAACAGCAGAATAAAAATGAAGACGTTGTTTCGGCTGTCACTCGATCAATCCAAACGCTAAGCCGCGTTCTTGAATGCCTGCAATAACACGCGGCAACACTTACCGGACTCTCGATTTTGTTAATTCATTGTCGTGGAAAACGAGAATTGCGCCAGGTATCAGTTTCGCCAAAGACGGTTATGCATACTTGTTCGTCGGACCAGTCTTTTCGATAATCCCCCGTCGACGTAGTCCACATAACTAATGTGTAATTCATCTCTTTAATCGCAGAAATTGTGTTCCATGAGAAAAATCCATATGGAGGGCGAAATATTTTTGCAGAGTGTACCAAAATATACTGAGATGGTAGCCTCTTTGAGTTTGAAGTATTTCAGACATGGCTACTTTTCTTGGAAAATGCTGTCGACCGCGTATGGTTGAACGCATGAATACCTATGCTGTGTTTTTCCAAGCCATTGCGACCTGCTTCACCAGCGAAGGATATTTTTCCTTCACAGCCAGCCCGCTCATGAAAAATGTCTGGAATATATACGCCTGCGATGGTTCCGACACTATCGGCGTTGCGACCGGATGCGGTCCGTCATCGAAAGTGAGGAAAATCCCCGGCGAATCCATTTTCCGAAAGGATCCGATGGGAAAAGGAACCGATCAATAATTGCTGTGTTAGATGACATGGTCATTTTTATGCGAAAAAGTTCAGGCGTGTTGAGATATTTCCCGTTTCATGCGTCTCCCTTTCCATACAAAACTCCCCAAAAAACTCCCGAATTTCAGCCGTGAGAATGACCGGGAAATGAATCAGTTCCGATACAATAAAGTATTTCATCAGGCCGACCACTTTCGTGAGCTTCGAGAACTTGAAGATGATCCAGTAGTCAACGATAAATTTTATCAAAAGCACGGCAAATGGGCACGACACGATAGGGAAATAGAAAATTGAAATCGGCATAAACAAGAATACTAAAAAATAAAATGGAAGGAGGCAACCAGAAAGACTAACATTGAAGTCTGTTAGTGCGGGGTATGACTCCCACCGCATCCGTTGTTGGAGAAGCCTCCTCCAGCTCGCAACCGCCGACGTTGCTACATGGGTCTCCGGCTCGTATGCAAAACGCATTTTCCAATGAGGAGTCGCGGCGATCCTTTGCGCAAGCAATGAATCGCTCCCTGAATTTATCGTGGCCATCGACCCGAAACCCCCGACGTCATGAAATGCTGTTTTTCGGAAGCCCATGTTGCTTCCGTTGCAATTATTGGGTGCGTTCATCCCTATTGCACCTGCTCCGCACGCCGTATGTGAGAACAAATCAATGAATTGAAATCCGAAAAGAAGGGATGAAATATTTTGTGTGTTCTTGATCAGAGTCAGCCCGGAAATAACTCCGACCGTCTCATCAAAATGGCGCACCATAGATGATAACCAATGAGAGCCGACAACGCAATCCGCATCCGTTCTCAAGATTATCTCGCTCGAAGTTTTCTTGATAGCTTCGTTGATCGCGTTGATAATTGGGGAAATGCCGGATGGATGTCCATCCAACTGCAGCAGATGACAGCAGCGTTTTCTATGGCCAGGTGGTTCACAATATCTGCCGGTTCGGTCAGTCGATTGGTCGTCGACAACGGTAATCTTGTATTTGTCGGCGGGATAGTCTTGTTTTTGCAGTGAGCGGACGCATTTTTCAATAT
>CAWJKX010000182.1:0-16673 GCA_963843065.1 uncultured Bacteroidota bacterium | reverse complement strand
CCTTCCAGCATCGATTTTTGCTCACCATCTCCAAGGATAGCAAAAATCACGTTATCGATAACGCCTTCCCGTTTGAGGATGCCAATGGTGCGGACAAGAGTCGCTCTATCCTTTGATTCTATCAATTGACCGACGCTTGCAATTACTCTTTTCCCAATCGGAATTTTTAATTCTTTCAGCGCTCGGCTATTTTCATCCTCATCGAATTCCCTAAACGGCAAGATACCGGAATAAATTTGCACGACTGTCTTCGGGTCTTTCCGAAAATCTCTGATCAGCATTTTTTGCGCCGCTTTGCTGCATGCAATCGTCGTATCCCCGAAGAATGAAACATGTTTCATCGAGGTAAATATACTATGACATGTCGAAATGTGAGGAAGCGACATTCGTCGGGCAAGAAATCGTCCCAGAAGATCGGTGTAGCGTTTGTGCGAATGAATCAGAATAACTTTTTCTCGACGAATAAGGGGGATAAGAATTTTATACGAGTCGAGGAGCCCAAAAAAACGCCTGCGTCCACCCTTCGGCATGAACAACGGAAGATTCACAAACGCTATTTCCTTGTTCAGCCGGAGCCGGAATGACCCGTCATTCGCCGCGACAATCGGCGCAATCCCCTTATCTCGAAGTCCATTGGCAAGGTCTACCACATGGCGAGCTACACCGCCGGGGTTCATCTCATCTGTAAGCAGTAAAATTGAAGCATTCAAAGACATATTCTTATTCTTGAGCGAGATTCAGCCATGAACGAATCAAGCTGCTTTAGGATAAAATTATCATTATTGTAAATCAATGTTTGGCCAAAGGTTGACGAAGAAGGCTTTCGCAAAAAAGTGCCAATTTCTCCGCTCTCATTTTCCATGTATTAGCTGACATAAACTTCTCAATCGTCTCTTCTGGTATCCAATTATCCTTGCCCGATAACAGATCCGAGGTTTTGGTAATAAATTCATCATGGTTCTTTGCGATACGAACGACGTCTTTGAAGTACTCGCTGTCGCCAAAATTAGTAGACACAACCTGGAGCAATTCCGAGAGCAGGTCATAAACCCTCAAAGGGCTCCCTTCAATATTTGTATGGTAAGGCAAAATTCCGACATCAAACTGATTGATATTAGAATGCAATTCGTCATGCAGCATCGGAGGCATGAGAATGATATTCTTTTTTGACCTCAATGCGCGTGCGTTCATTATTACCGTTCCGATATTGACGATTGAAGAAGCGGGAAAACGGTCGGCGAGTTCTAACAGAAGACCAACGTCAGTGTTATTTGATATTCTTCCCACCGTTCCGATAATGGAATGCTCCGATCTTCTTTTTGCGTTGGAATGACCTGCCCGCTTAACAGATATGTCATATCCCGCATTGCGGATTAAGCATACCTCAGAGGACTTACGCCGCGTCAACATATTTCTGTAGTTGGCCTCGGTATGTGTGATGATACCGGTAACTTGAGAAATCAACTCAATAAAAACTTCGGACATTCGTTGATGGATTCTGGCACTGCGTGCATAGGTTGCAATCGGGTCCTTATGGTCGTACACCGTCGCCGAGAAACTTTGAACATAGTCGTTAAGGTATCCATCCCACCAATACGGCATCACAATGATGGCGATAACTGCCTTTTTGATTTTGCTTAATTTCTTTTCGAACCATGCCTTAAAGAGCCATCGGTCGAAACCGGGAGTCAAACTTCCCCGGTAAAATGTCGGCAGGGTTGGAGGCGACCAAACTTCCAGCGTTTCAGCATTATACCGGAAGTGGACGTTCTCTCGACGAAGAGGATAAACGATAGAGGCAACGGATTCCCGGATTATGCCGGCGACAGAACTTGGAAGGTTAACGTAGACTACGTGATGACCTTGTTTCGCTAATTCGATGGTAAGAGCTCTCGTTCTGCTGTGTTGACTGTTCCATGGCTGCGACGCGAACATCATGTAAACTGGCTCAGACGCTGACATTCTCAACCTCAATAATTATGTTTGCGTTCGTGCATCTTGCTAGAAACGAAAACATCACTGCTGTCGCGGACGGCATTAGAATTCATACCGTTATCAATAAGAATCATCCGTGTGATCATTCAAGCTCTATGGCATAAAATAATCGTGATTCGCGGAGGATTTTCTAAATATATTGCCGATGCGGTCTGCGAGGCCTGTCGACCGTAATAGTTTAAATATCTTGTCTCCCAATAAGCTTGCTATATAATACCGCCATGCAATAAAACTTTTCTGTCTGTTCCATAAAGTTTTAGCAAGGTGCCTCCGTGCATTGGCCATGGTCCCGTTATAATACTCCCGCTTGCCAAGCTGCAAGGATATTTTCGCTTTTAATTCATCCCCTTTTGCTGCGCGATATTTCTCTTCAAGATAGTCTCTTCCCATTCCATAGGAATTCCGAGCTTGAACATTTTTGAATCTGCTTGACAATGAAGTGCTTGAAATCCTATGTTTTACCAAACTCTTCGAGATGTTGTGAAATCTTGCGTGATCAAGAATTCTTATCCACAGGTTGTAATCCTCGGCAGGAACCCATTTTTCTTCAAACAATCCGGCTCGTTGCAGAATGCTTTTCCGGATGAGTGCGGCGGGAAAGCACATTGAACACTGCACGGGCATTAAATCAACGATTGCTTCGTGCGTTACCGGGAGATGCTTTTCTCTTATGAGACTTCCTTGCTCGTCAATCATTATATAGGAACTGCTCACAACGTCTATTCTCTCGTCGTTCATCATCGCATTAAACTGCGTTTGCAATCGATATGGAAAAGCTATGTCATCCGCATCCATTATTGCAATAAACGGTGAAGCCGTTTGTGAAACCGCATAATTAAGCGCAGCTGCGCGGCCGACGTGCTCCAATGGGAAAAAACGTGTTCTTCGGTCGGCGTATTTTTTAATCAGTTCTACCGACCGGTCCGTCGAACCATCGTCGACAATGATAAACTCAAATTCAGCGAATGTTTGTTCTAAAATACTCTGTATTGCCTCCGCTAAAAATTTTTCTCCATTGTATACGGTCATAACAACCGATATTTTAACCGCAGCAATTTTTGCGTTTGTTGTTTTCACAAATTCTCCGCACGGCTGGATTCTTCTGCCGTCAAAAAGGGCGTGTTCACACAAGAACTTTCGCTTCACCACGTCATCCACGACATCGACACCACGTAAGTTCACGATGCCGCTTTGACGTGGATTCTTCCCTTCGTTCCGCTTCCGCGGAACTCGTTCAGAATGACGATACTGTCGCTTCAACTGTTCAAAATGGTTGCACGGGGATTTTGGGGATGCCCTTCACTCGTTGAGTATTTGAATTTTATGGCGTGCGTTTGAAGCATCCTCACCCACATGGTAAAAGTGTTCTCCGTTTTTGAAAACATTCTGGTATAAAATTGGAGAAAACTGATCCAGCGATATGTTTTCATTGCTGTATTTCACGATCCGTAACGGCACGTCGCCGATGAAGGATGCCCACATTGAAAACGTACTTGGCGGCCCCAAAATATAATCGCACTTACTGAGCGCGTATACGTCTTCGACCATAAGCGGCCTCTCAAGATAGGCAATTTTATCGCCATTGAAATGGGAATACACTATCATATCATCGGAAGATAAGAAAAAACAAACTCTCTTATCGTTAAACGCATCCTGAACCGCCTTCATGTACTTTTTGTATACGTTATCATCGAATAAATAAATTCCCCCATAAAACCTGGCATAATCACCGCGCCGAATATGTATACCAACGATAACGTCAGAAGAGTTCCGTAGTCCCTTGAACAAGGTATCGACTCTTCCTTTATAGATGGTTCGGGGCTCGAATAATTTTACTATCACATCTTTGTATTCGAGCAGTGCAGAAACATCTTTAGGATGAGACCACGAGCCGAGAAAAACTATATTTCCTTTCTTATTCAGGACAGATGGGCGCCATGACTCACGGGTCCAATTGTGAGGATCAAGATAGATTCTTGGAAAATGTAAATTGAACGATGAACTGATTATTCGCAACACTTTCGTCATCAGGCGATAGCTGTGAAAGGTCAGAAAATCGACACTTTGCGGCTTTTCAACAACAGCAAAATGGACGTGAGGGATAGAGTACACGTTTTCAAAATACCGTCTGTATTCTTTTAGATGCGGGATGTAAATAGTTATGCTTTGTTTTAACGCATACGCAATGAAGAAAGAATATGCCCATAATCTATTGCACAACTGTCCCGGTTTATCGTTCACTATGATCATGGAGGGTCACTCTTTTTCCAGCAGTCTCGGATTCTTGCTGTTCCGGCCTCGCAGCCACTCCGGCCTGGAAATGCTGTGTGCTCCATCGGAAAAAAAGAACCCACCTGCAAACGATCCATATTTGTAAAACGCCTGCGTTCTTTCGTTTAACACTGATCTTCTCTTACCAATTCTTTTAATGTCCCAAACGAACGAGGCGACACCTTTAAGAATAGAAGAAAGACAATGATATTTTAGCCCAAAAATAATTCTGCCGATGATTATTCGAGGAATTCTAAAAACCAACCGCGTAAAAGAGAAATGCAAAATCAGTATTACCAGAATATTCCTCATTAAATAGTACTGGCGACGAGCATCGATATCAGATTCATCCAGAATGAGCCGATGCGCCGGCGAATTGATGTGTTGCACGATCGCTTTGGGTTCATACAACACGTTGAAGCCCTGATTAATGACCCTCATCGCAAATTCCGTTTCGTGCGCGTAGAGAAAAAGAAGCGGCTCGAACATTCCGATTTTCTTCAATACGTCAGCTCGGAGTATGGCGCCGCATCCGATAAATGTCGTATTATTTCCCCGGGTAAGAGAAGAGGTTTGAACAAACTCCCGCTGCACGTTGTGGACCTGCATCGCAAGGATGCCGCATTGCGGTTCTTGCATCATTCGTCTAATCCCGATTGACAATGCATTTTTTTCCGGATAACTGTCATCGTCCAGCACGAGAATGTATTCCCCCTTTGCGATTTCAAATCCCATGTTCCATCCGGCAATGCCGATATTTTCCGCCAGCGGTACGACGATCGCCGCGGGAAAATTTTCTTTCACCATGCCGACCGTTCCATCGGTGGAATGATTATCGACGATGATGACTTCGACGGAAGGATAGTCTGCGGCAAATACGTGATCGAGCGAAACCCGAACGTCATTTTTGCGGTTCCAGCTCAGCATCACGACGGAAACTAATGGTAGAGTCATGGCGGCAGCGTTCAACTAATCAATGCCAGTTTCTCGAACAACGTCAGGGCCTGCGCAACGACTTGATCCATATTGTAGTATTGATACGTTGCAAGCCTGCCGACAAAGAAAACTGTTGAAAGTTTTTGTGCTTCGGAGAGATAGCGTTGAAACAGCTCCAGGTATTCCTTCTGCGGAATGGGGTAATACGGCTCCCCTTCGTCTAAAGAATATTCTTTTGCAACGGTCGTTTTTGGGTTCCGCTGCCCCGTAATGTGTTTGAACTCCGTGGTGCGCGTGTAATCAAAGTCGTTCGGATAATTTATTTGTGCCACGGGCTGGACGAATTCCTTCTCGTACGTTTCAAACTCAAACCGGAGCGAACGGTAAGCCAATGCCCCGAAGCTGCGGCCAAAGAACTCATCAATCGGGCCGGTAAAGATCAAACGGTTAAAAATATTTTGAGGGATGTCAACAAATTGCGCATTCAGCTCTGTATGGATGTTCTTGTGCGCGAGCATCGCTGAAAACATTGCGGCATAACCGTGCAGCGGCATCGCCTGGAACCGGTCGTCGAAGTATCGGTCATCCATAGTTGTCCGCACAGGCAGCCTTCCGCATACCGACGGCGAAAGAAGCGAAGGCTCTCTTCCCCAATGCTTCCGCGTATATCCCCGGTAGAGCAGCTCGTACAGCCTTCTGCCGACTTTTGAGACGACAAAATCTTCGGAGTTCCTGATCTCTTTTATTGATTCCCTTTCTCGTTCAAAGAATTGTTCGACCTCTTTCTCTGTTTGAAATGACAGCCCAAGCAATTGATTGACGGTGCTCCGGTTGATCGGCATCGGAACGAGGAGTCCATTCACAAGAGACCGGACACGATGCTGGTACGAATGCCACTCGGTGAATTGCGACAGGTACGAAACAACTTTCTCGCTGTTCGTATGAAACAGATGCGGCCCGTAGTGATGAATGCGGATACCGTGCTCGTTCAACGAATCGTACGCGTTGCCGCCAATATGAGAACGGCGGTCGATCAGCAGAACTTTTTTGTCGCGCTGCGATGCAAGCCGTTCAGCCAGCACACAACCGGCGTAGCCGGCCCCGACAATAAGATAGTCGTATTTCACCGTAGATGAATCACTTTAGCGATTGAGAAATGGAATGTTTTCCTGAGATAGTACCAGGCAGCAACGCACACCGCAGCCTCCGCACACACCGTAGCGATTGCCGCCCCGTTGATGCCGTACAACGGTATTAACACGAAATTCAGGACAATGTTCACCGCAGCTCCGGACGAAACAACGAATAGGTAACTCCGGTTTTCGCCCCACGCAATCAACAAATGGGCCAGTGCAACGTTCACATAAATCAAAAGAGCGTTGAGCAGCAAAATCTGGAAGACGGTTCTCGACGGCGCGAATTGAACTCCAAGAATAAGAGCAATAATATCTTTCGAAAAATAAAAACATATTCCGACAATGACAATGCCCGAACCGATGACCGCCGCGATATATTCCCGTGTGGCTTTGGCTATCGAATGGCCGGCAGTAATTTTTGCCAGGTCGGGAACATACGTCAGATACAGTAACGCCGGCACAGCACCTACAAGATTGATGATCCTGTAGGCCCCGGTATAATATCCAAGTTGTATCCCCGGGTTGGTAAAACCAAGGAAGACAATGTCCGCACTATGATAGATTTGGATCATTAATGCGGAAACGCCGAGTGGGAGAGATCGCCAAACGAGAGTTTTCATGTCGGCAAATTTCGGAAGAGAAAAAGCCGTCTCAATTTTTTTGAACACATGGCGAACGCTCCACAAATAAAACACAAGCGACACACACCCGCTGACTAATGCAACATACTGAAGGTCGGAGGGGCCCATGATAAAGGAATATGTCGCGATGAGGATGAGGACAGCGGAACCGGTTTTAATGAACGCCAGTGTTTTAACATCTCTTACCGCAACGAAATAATACTGCAAATTAAAGGAATACGCGAAAATAACTAACGATTGAAAAACAAAGAATAGTTTTTCCGATGCGTTCTGAGAATAATAAAATCCGAAGAAAATGAAAGGAATGATAAAAACTACGGACAGGAGTGAACGTGTTCCGATGATTGTCCCTATCGACTGCTTTGAGACTTTCGCCCTATCCGACGCAAGCTGCTGCGTTGAATAGTTTTCAATGCCAAAATTAGCGAAGAGCATAACATAAGCGGAAATTGAACTCACAAACCCTACGAATCCAAACCTCTCCACACCAAGCGTTCGCGCAAGATACGCCATGGTAAGAAAACCAAAAGCCTTCGAAGAAAATTCTCCAAAGGCTAAGTGGCTGAAATTCCAGGCAGTTCTTTTAAGATTTGGTAAAATGTTACTCCTCCGCCTGCTTCGATTTTTCGTATTCGAGAATGATTTTTTCCGCTACTTCGTGGGGCACTTCTTCGTAATGCGAGAATTTCTGCTTATGGATACCCCTACCCTGCGTCATCGAACGAAGCGTCGTGGAATACCGGTACAGCTCTTTCAACGGAACCAATGCGCGGATGATTTGATGGGTACTATCGGAATCCATTCCTAGAATTTTTCCGCGCCGGCTCGACAAATCTCCCATCACATCTCCCATATGTTCTTCGGGGACCATCACTTCCACTTCGTACAGCGGCTCCAGCAAGATCGGCCTGGCCTCTTTGAACCCTTTTCTAAACGCCATTCTCCCTGCGATCTTGAACGACATATCGTCGGAATCGACATCATGGTACGAACCGTAGTGAAGCGTCGCCTTCACGTCGACAACCTGGTAGCCTGCGATAACACCGCTGGTCAACGCCTCAACGATTCCTTTTTCAACCGCCGGAACGAATCTCCCCGGAACAACGCCGCCGACAATTGCATCTTCAAATTCAAATCCGGTGCCGCGCTGAGTCGGTTCGATTTTCAGATGAACGTGTCCGTACTGCCCTCGTCCCCCCGATTGCTTTTTGTGCTTATACTCCGCATCCGGAACAACGCCTTTGATCGTTTCTTTGTAAGGAATGCGCGGTTCGACAACATCGACCTCTACGCCGAATTTTTCCTTGAGCCGTTTTATGATGATCGCAAGATGCAGCTCACCCTGCCCTTGAACAACCGTCTGCTTTGTTTCCGGGTCGTAGTGAACGATGAACGTTGGGTCTTCTTCATGAAGCGAATGGAGTCCGGAACCGATTTTATCCTCTTCGCCTTTCGACTTGGGGAGGATGGCGTTGGCGATCACCGGGTCGGGAAAGAGGACAGGAGGATACACAACGGGAAACGTCTTCGCGCTCAAGGTGTTATTGGTGTGGGTATCCTTCAACTTCACGACCGCGCCCAAATCTCCGGCGTTGAGTTTCGTCACTTCCTTTCTCTCCCGGCCGTTCATCACAAAAATTTGGCCGAGGCGTTCGGATTTGCTGTTGGTTTCATTCAGCAGGTCGATTCCCGCGGTGATGGATCCGGTCATGACTTTGAAAAACGAAAGCTCGCCGACGTGAGGCTCCGAGACCGTTTTGAAAACAAGCAGCGAGGGTCCCGCCGATGCGTCAATTTTTACTTCAATCTCCTTCTTGCCCGAGGGATCAATTCCTTTGACCGTGCCGCGCTCGACGGGTGCGGGACAATATTTAACGATAAAATTCAGGACGTTCAGCACGCCGATGTTGACCACCGGTGCAGCGGAAAAGATCGGAAACACTTTTCGCTCGACAATTCCCCTTTTCAATCCGACACGAATATCTTCTTCCGACAAAGTTCCGTTCTCGAAAAATTTATTAAGCAATGCTTCATCGGATTCCGCGATTTTTTCTATCAACTCTTCATGAAGATGTGTCGCGCGTTCCTGCAGTTCGGCCGGGACGGCCTCTTCGCTGTATTTTCCGTTCGTCGACGGCACAAATTTCAGCAGCTTCATGTTCAAGACGTCGACCACGCCGGTGATGCCGGGACCCGTGCTCACGGGAAATGTTACAAGCACCGCGTCGTTGGAACACCTCTCCTTTATCGCGGCAACGGTGCGGTCGAAATCAATATTATCATGGTCAACTTTCGTTATCACGAACGCCGACGGCAGCGAATACTCTTCGACGTATTTCCATACGATTTCCGTCCCGACTTCGACGCCTTCGAACGCTTTGATAAATACAACCGCCGTGTCGGATACCCGGAGTGCGGATTTCACTTCACCGGTGAAGTCCGTGTACCCGGGAGTGTCGAGTATATTCACTTTGGTTCCGTCAATATCGGTAACGAGGAGAGAGGTATTAATAGAGATGTGGCGTTCGATTTCGTCCCCATGGTAATCGGAAACTGATGTTCCGTCATCGACTTTTCCCTGGCGGTTCGTGGCGCCCGTTGCAAAGAGGGCGGCTTCGGCAAATGATGTTTTCCCCGAACCGCCGTGGCCGATGAGCGCGACGGTTCTCACCGCATTGGATGCGTATTCTTTTTGTATGGGATGCTGGCTCACTATGTACTCCTTAATTTTTTTGCGAGTAAGCGTGTATGAGATGTTTCATTCAACGAGGTATTGCAGCGAACGGAAATACTTCTCCGCGGATGAAAAAACAAGAAGGCAGTGTGAGAAAAAACTCTCACAGCGTGAAGAATGGTGAACTATCCTCGCAGGCGATTGATGAACGCGGCGATGCCTCGAACGACCGACCCAAGGATGCCCGCGACTTCCAACACAGGCGCTTCGATTCGATCCTGCACCTGACGCTCGAATTCCAGAACATTGTCAGCGATTTCTTTCAGCGATTGGACTGAACTCCGTACGATTGTCATCTGGTCATCAATATTTGCCGTGATAGACCGAAGCTTCGAAGTGATCACTTCCATATTTTCCAGCACCGGGATCACCCTCTCGCTGACTTCTTTGACATCAGTCTCAATTTCGCCGAGCATGGACTTCACTTTTGTCAAGACAACGAAAAGGTATACTGCTAACGCGGTCAGCGACAACACCAGGATAATCTGAGCCATCATCAAGAGAGTGTTCACGGGGATCTCCGCTTATTGAATTACAGGATTGTCATTATGACTTGTTTTTTTCGCCCCGGTATGCTTCCGCCCCGGCCCGCACGGCACTTTTGATCTTTGTCTCTTCCGTATTCACTCTTTCCTTGGCGTCCGTAAGAATCTTTTCGGCATCGCCGAGGAGAGTTTCAGCCCGCTTTTTCGCCTCGGTAATCAAATTCTCCGAACGCTTCTTCCCTTCGTTGATGATATCGACCGCTTTGGATTTGGCGACGGTAATGTAACCCTCGGCATCGTCGATAATCTCTCCGGCCTTGTTCTTGATATCAGCACGCAATTCCTTGCCCGGCTTCGGAGCATACAGCAACGCGACGAGCGCTCCAATCACTCCTCCGGCGATAAAGCCGAAGAGCAATCCCTTCCTCATACCATTTTCTTCTTCTGCAGACATTAAAACCTCCAGTGTTTCTATCGTTTAATTCAACGTATGGAATAGAGTAACATTTTTTTTCAGAAAAATCAAGCGGCGAAAATTTTGGGTAGTGTCTTAATTTGCGTAAGAGTGATGTCAGCAATGTTTTGCCATGTCATCCTGAGCGGAGCGAAGGATCTTTATTATCGAACCAGCTTAGATTCTTCACTTCGTCCCGCTGCCGCGGAACTCGTTCAGAATGACACAACTCAGGAAGTTTTCGATATTCATCCAAATTAGGACACTACCGAATTTTGGGGAACGATGCGTTTTAGAATTCCGGAACGGATTTCCATCCGTTCCTACATTTTTTGCACACGTAGAAACGGTAGGAAGGCCGTTCCTATGGAAAACGTACCCCAATTCCTCTGCATTCAGTAACAGAAAGAACCGCTCACATGACGACTCCGTGAGCAGTTCCTCAGTCTATCGAATCTTCTTCTTGTGCCGCATCTTCCGCAGCCGTTTCTTTCTTTTGTGTGTCGCCATCTTATGGCGTTTGCGTTTTTTTCCGCTAGGCATCGGAATGCCCTCCTTAAGAGTTATTGTTGAATGGTGGAATGTTGTGTGAGTAGTTGCTGTGCGCGCTGCCCAACCTGCGTATTCGGATTGACTCCAACCGCCTTTTTGAACCACTCGTTCGATTCCGCAAGGTTTCCCTGATTGAGAGTTACTATGCCGAGGTTGAACAGCGCCATTTGATGCTTCGGATTGTAGGTCAACGCTGTCTGCATTTCTTTGATCGCCGTCGGAGAATCGCCGCTTTCATAATAACAAATTCCCATATCCACTCTTGCGTCGGCGTCGGCGGGCTTGAGGCGCAGATATTTTTTATACGTATCAATGGCGCGCGGCATAAACTTCGCATCGTGAAGAGCATTCGCCAAACGGAGCAATGTGCCGGCATCGTTCGGGTCTGCGTCCACACTTTTTTGGAGCGTTTCGATGTCGCTCAGGAGTGTCGGGCTTACAACAGGCGCTGTGTTGTTGTCGACAGCCTGGCTTTCCGTCGACGCTTCCTTGGGGGGATTGCGAAAAAGCCCGATACCGACAAGAACGAGGACAACGATTCCCCCCGCGATCGACAACACCTTCCACGACTCAATTTTCTTCCCCGCCTCTCCTCTTCTCTCCGGCTGTTTGCCGACAGTCCCCGCTTTTTTCTTTGTTGAAGTCTTCGACGGCGAAGGCAATGCCGCTGCGGTTAACGGCGAACCGCATCCGCTGCACAATGCATTTTCTGTCGAATTGGGAATTCCGCAGGATGGGCAAACAATAGTTGACGATGAAGGTTGTTCTTTTGCGATCGGCGCCTCGTTGTCCCACAACACTGCCGTTCCGCACTTGGCGCAAAATTTGTCGCCGGGAGCCAATACCGAGCCGCAATTACCGCACACAATGGATGGTTTTACCGCCACGATTTCTTCTTTCCAAAAAACTTAACCGAGAGTTTTCTTAAGATTTTCGTTTACGATCCCTTTCAAGTCTTTTGAGACTTTAAAAATCGGCACATAGTGTTCGTCAACCTGAACCTGCTCGCCGGTGCGCGGATTGCGAGCGACTCGACCCTTCCTTTTCTTCACTTTGAAACTGCCGAAGCCGCGTATCTCAATATTTTTTCCGTCGCGTAACGAAGCGATTACGGTTTGGATAAATCCATCGACGACCGCTTCAGTTTCAACCTTCGTCAAGCCTGTGCCCGAAGCAATGACGTCCACAATATCTGCTTTGGTCAAGTGCGTTCTCCTGTGTTGTTACGGTTGTGTGAGTTTATATTGCAGCATCGGCTGGCTCAACAGATCCTGCTTCAAGCCCACAATTTCCTCTTTGAGGCTGCCGAATAATATGTCCGACAAACGTTCTTTTTTTCTTTCTTTCACGATCTTTGGAGTCCCGGAAATTTTTGCAAGATGCGCGGCAATGGAAATTGCATCTTCGTACATACCCAGGGTATCAACGAGCCCAACCTCATAAGCTTTTTTTCCCGTGAAAATTCTGCCGTCGGCGAGTTTTTTCGCGGCGTCGTGCGGGAGCTTTCGTTCTGTCTCGACCACACTCAGGAATTGCTGATAGACGTCGTCAATCGTCTCCTGAAAATATTTTTTCTCTTCTTCCGTCATCTCCCGGTACGGATTGCCTGTATCTTTAAACTTACCGCTTTTTACCGTCGTCGTTCCCACGCCAACCTTCCCCATCAATTGATTGAAATTCATGAACTGAGAAATAACGCCGATGCTCCCGGTTACTGTCCCGGGGTTTGCGACAATTTTTGTGGCACCGCACGCAGCATAATACCCGCCGCTTGCTGCGACGGAGCCCATCGAAACAACAACCGGTTTGCCGCTGTCGCGCGTCTTTTTCACTTCCTCATAAATTTCCTGACTCGCAGAAACACCACCACCCGGAGACTCAATGCGCAGCACTATCCCTTTCACCGATGGGCTCTCGCGGTACTTCTTGAGTTGCCGGACAATATTTTCCGAGGAGAGGATTTCGTCTTTCAATTCAACGATAGCAAGCGTGCCCCCCGTGCCGGATGAGTATTCTTCGTCGTTGTCTCCCTGGAAGAAAAAAAAGAGGATAGCCCCCCAAAACAAGACAAAGAGAACGAACACCGTTCCGATACCGGCAAGCACCCACTTCGTTGTTTTGGTCATAGTGTGGAAAGGGAAAAAGTGTCTAAGTCATTGAATCGTATACAATTATATAAAATTAGCCGCGGAAAGTCAAATGAATTCACGGACCCCACCCAACCCTCCCTTTTAAGGGGAGGGGAATCGGCAGTTTACTGCGCGTTTTCCAGCGCATGAGCCCGTCGATATGTCCGGACGTTTTTTAAATGTTCGTCGTACGTCCGCGCAAAGCGATGTCCCCCAAACCCGTCGGCGACAAAGTACAGGTAATTATGTTTGGCGGGATATAATGCGGCAAGAATGGATTTCCTTCCGGGATTGTTGATGGGCCCCGGCGGGAGACCATAATTTTTGTAGGTATTGTACGGTGAGTCTATTCTGAGGTCGTTGTAGAGGAGCCTGCGAGGTCCATCAGGAATAATGTATTGAATAGTCGGATCGGCCTCGAGTTTCATCCCCCGATGAATGCGATTGTAGTAAAGTCCGGCAATAACCGGGCGCTCCCGGTCAAGAACGGTCTCTCCTTCAACAATGGAAGCCATCGTCAATACTTGTCGGATAGTCATTTTCATTTTCCGGGCCTGCTGCTGCAGACTATCGGAAAAAAATTTTCGGAACTCTGCAAGCATGTCGCGCACAATTTCCTTCTCATCGACCTGCCAATAAAATTCATAGGTATCGGGGAGCAGGAATCCTTCCAACGAAGAAGCTCCATGATTCTTCAACTGAATAAGCGAGGTGTCGCTGAACTGCTGTGCCAGTTTCATGGAATCAATACCCACTTCCCGTTTCAAGATTTTTGCAATCAATGTTCCGCGCAGACCTTCGTAAATTGTTACTGATGGGTTGGCAGTCGAAGTCCCGGTGCTGATGGCGTAAAGAATTTCCCGGTTAGAAACGCCGCTTTGGAAACTGTATTTCCCGACCTTGATTTTGGCCGCGTAGCCGAAAATCTTGCCGCTGAGTTTGAAAAAAGCCGAGTGTGAAAGAAGTCCTGCAGACGAGAATGCATCGACTGCTTGAGAAAAACTTTCACCTCTGTTGACGGTCACGATCTTAGGGGATGGATCGAAGGAATTGGATTTCCACAACAGGAAATAAAGTCCGAGCAGGATCAGAAGCACCGCAACCGTTCCTGCAGCAGAGAAAACACCGAATGAAGCGCCGTTACTTCTGCGAAGAAGGTTTCTTACGTTCAATCATTGCCTCACGTTCAAGTTTCCGGGATTCGTCGATAATGCGTTCAAACAACCGGCGGAGCGCGGCGGCGGAGAGCGGACCCTTATTGGAGCCGAGCACATTCTCTATTACCTCATGTTCTCGCGTCGGTGAATATGCTTCTAATCCGAGCTGCTCTTTTATTTTTCCAATTTCATCCGCATATCGTGCACGTTCGTTGAGCAAGTCGACCAATTTTTTATCGACGTCGTCAATCTTGATTCGCCACTCATCTATTGAACCCATTAGTCGTCCCGATATGAATGTGGTCGATTATTTTACTGATGTTACGCAGGATTTAAAAAGCTTGCCACTCCCAACGGGATGCCGTTGGTAAAAGGCACTAAGACACAAGGACTTTTTAAGGAAAGCTTCATTGTGCAATATTCATAAATAAAAAGGGTTGTCTTTCTTCGTGACTTTGCGACTTAGTGGCAATAATATAAGCGTCTTACATAGCATGAGTTATTTCAGCAAACAGCAACGGCCTGACTATCCCTCTTGAAGCGACGCAAGAAATGCACCGGCTGACGTCGCTACCCCATCGATGCTCTTTTCATTCTCGATGCTGCGAAGCAATGCAGATCCTACTACCACGCCGTCGGCATAACGGCACATCTCCGCTACCTGTTCCCGTTTTGATATTCCAAAGCCGACAACGAACGGCTTGACCGTGTTCTCTTTTACACGGCTCAGGAAGCTTTCAAGCGCATGCGAATCCCCAAAATGTGAGCGCGCTCCGGTCACACCGGTGACCGAAACAGCGTACGAAAAATCGGTAGAAATAGAATCGAGATACTGGATTCTCTTTTCCGGCGTCGTTGGAGCGACCAAAAAAATATTGCTGACGCCGTATTTCAACGAAAGAGTCCGCCATTCTTCGCATTCTTCGGGAAGCAGATCCGGAACGATGACTCCGTCTACTCCGCATTGGTTCGCATCGCGAAGAAATCTCTCCATTCCGTACCGAAGAATCGGATTCACATACCCCATCAACACCACAGGGATCTCCGATGTACGCCGTGCATCCTTCACCGACTCCAACACTCTGCCGATCGTCGCGCCGTTCTGAATTGCAATGTGGGATGAATGCTGGATCGTTACTCCGTCTGCAATAGGGTCCGAAAACGGAATACCCACTTCGATCAGGCTCGCACCCGCCTTCTCCAGCCCCAGAATCAGGGGAACGGTTGTTCCTTTTATGGGAAACTCCGGGGTTATATACGGAATAATGGCTTTTCTTTTTTGAGACTGCAGCCGTTGAAAAACGGTACGTATTCGGTTCACGTTGAGATCGGCTTCAATGGGTGAATTGCGCGCCAAGTTCCAGGCCTGCAACAGCGCTCTCCGAGAACGGAGAAAATAATTTTCCGAGAAATTTCCGATAACCGACTGCGGCGATCATTGCGCCGTTATCAGTGCAGTACTCGAGCTTTGGCACGAACAGTCGAACATGAGCATGGGAAGCAGCTGCGCTCATCTCTTTGCGAAGAGCAGAGTTGGCGGAGACACCTCCTGCCATGGCAATATCATTGACTCCGTATTCCTTCGCTGCAGCAATCGTTTTACTCACCAGCACATCGACCACCGACGCCTGAAAGCTTGCACAAATATCCGCTAACTGCTGTTGTGAAATGTCATTGCTGTAGTTGTCGCGCAGATAATACAATACAGAAGTTTTGATCCCGCTGAAACTGAATCCAAATGGATCATCGTCCAAAAACGATCGGGGGAAATTAATCGCATCGGCGTTTCCTTCTTTTGCAAGAGCATCGACTTTTGGCCCTCCTGGATAGCCAAGCTCCAGCATCTTTGCTACTTTGTCGAACGCCTCCCCCGCGGCATCGTCGCGCGTTTGACCGATGAGTTCATAATGAAAATCTTCGCGAAGTACGACCAGTTGGGTATGGCCGCCGGAAACGGTGAGACATACAAATGGAAACGACGGGAATGGTTCTTCAATAAAATTCGAATAGATGTGCGCCTCCATGTGATTGACGCCGATAAAAGGAATCCCGAGACCGTAGGCGAACGACTTGCCAAAATTCAGGCCGACGAGCAGCGAGCCCATCAAGCCTGGGCCGACTACCCCAGCAACGGCAGACAATTCAGATTGTGCGACATTGGCCTTGGCTAACACCTCCTGAAC
>CAWJKX010000181.1:0-9491 GCA_963843065.1 uncultured Bacteroidota bacterium | reverse complement strand
AAGTGGGCTGTGTTGGTAATGAGGAAGATTTTTTGCAGGAGATAAACAAAAGCGCGCAAGTAGATAATACTAAGCATAGATAAATTTTCATAAGTTCCCTTCCATTGATTTGTCTTAGTTCCCAGGTACAGGGAAGCAATGTTCTTGCATAGTAGCCTTCACTAAAACAAAAAACCCGTAGGAAGACTTGCTGAAGGCTTTACCCTACGGGCTATGATTCCATTACAAGAATGGAAAAAAAGAATTAAATGTTTGACGCGCTCCCCTTTTCAGCAAGCCTTTTGCACTCCGAAAATACATTTTTTATATCAGAGAATCAATCGCTTTAGTTTAGGGAAACGTGTATCTTGTTCACCGTGCTATGAAGCTGTTCCGGCTGTAAGTGAGAATAGACTTGAGTTGTTTTTACGTCTGAATGTCCAAGCAATTCCTTCACTGCGTAGATGGAAACACCGTCCTGCACAAGCCAAGTGGCAAATGTGTGCCGGAGCGAGTGAAAGTGCAGGCGGTCATCCTTCAATCGACCATCGTACACAGCTTTCTTAAAAGCGTGAGTTAGCCATCCCTGTGAAATCTTCTGACCGTTGAGGGAGAAAACATATTCTGAAGTATCTTTGCCGTGCCTCGCAGAAAGAATGTAAAACGCTGTCTCATTCAATGGAATAGTTCGCCTTTTACCGCTTTTCGTCTTAAATGTTGGATTGCTTTGAATAGTTAGAAGCTTTCTGCTAAGGTCAACGTCCTGCCATCGTAAATTTGTGATTTCACCGCGTCTCATCCCCGTTAGGACGGCAAAAATTACCACCTCCCTCATCCATCCAACTTTGATAAATGAAATGAGTTTTTGGAAGTCTTCACGGCTGAAAAACGACGGTGCTTTTTCGGGCACTGAGACGTATGGAATTCCTTTGACCGGATTGACGGTTATCAAATTCCACCTCAATGCTGTGTTGAAGACAGCCTTCAGCTTACTTAGACGTTCATTGACAGTTACGGGGCTCATTACGGTGTCGAGATTTGAATCGACCTTCTGAATTAGTTCCGATTTGAGTTTGTCAATGTGCTGGGGGGAAATGTCCCTTAAAGGTAAGTTGCCGACACTTTCTCGCAATTGTTTCAATGCCAATTCGTGTAGGTATACTGTACCTGAAGCAAATACCCCCGTTGCATAAGTCAAATATTCAACTGTAAACTCATCGAGCGGTCTGTTCTGTGCCTTCTGCTTTTGTTTGTACTCGCTAAGCTTGAAGGATTGAAGGAATTTTGTTGCGTCACTTTTTAGGCGGGATTGAGTGGAAACCTTGCACCTATTCCCATTTACATCGTTGAAGAAGAGGTAGTAGATACCGCTGGAAGTTTTGGAAAGGAACATTGGAAGCCTCGCTGTTTTGAGGCTAGCAGTGCCTAGTTGAGTGCCTAACGTAGAAGGAAGTGGCGAAACTTGAAGGGTATTGCGGGAAATTACCTCTGACCTCTACCGTGTCAAGGTAGCGCTCTAAACCAACTGAGCTAAGAGCCCAATTCTACTTCCTGGCAGGCCTGAAGCGAAGTCCCGTTGGGAACTGAGCTAAGAGCCCGCTATATCAATCAAATTTCGAGACTTTCTTTCAATTCTGCGCGTTTTACCAAACTTTGTATTTGCGCAAAACTGTGCGTGGCCTTTTATCCAATTGCAATCATGGAGCGTCTTTTGACGCTCAATGCACATGCTGTAAATATAGTATTCAGATAGCATTGAATCAATAAGAAAATAGTTAAGCCTGAATTTCTAATCTCCCCTTTTCTATCAGCCGTATTCAAAAGTGCGGATCCAACCATTCCACCAGATCAATGCATCAAAAGCCCAACTGCGTCAAGGGACGCAAAAGAAAAATATGGCCTGATGGTGAAACAGTTACATCACAGCTATTTCAAAATTTATCTATGGAAAGTACATGAAGGAAAAAACAGTTGAATAAGTAATCGTAATTCTAACAGGCTTCGCATCGATGCTCGGTTCAATTCTTTCGATATGAGGGAAAATAAACTTTTTTGAGAATCTGATAAAGCTGAAACGTCGGAGAAGTGCTGCGACAGCGACACCTTGACTCTCCCCCCCATTACTGGTATATTCACCCAGATAAATGACCGACCGACGGACGAACGGCAAGAGATGAAGCTTCCTTATTCGACATTTGATGAGGGGCGTTACAATGGTTTATATCAGGCAAAAATGAAATTGAAGTATTGCGCATATTAACGCGGGAATGGGAAGATGTGTGCAAGGCGTATTTTACGCAACTGGTTACACCTGAGATCACACTTGAATGACGTGATCCGTGCATTTACTCAAACTGCATTATTGACCAATTAACGGGTAGCAATGAACCTGCGAATGCAACAAGCGACGACAAACGTTCAGTTGAGCAAGGCGTTGGGCGGAGGATGGAGTAATTTGTTCGAAGATGTTGAGCTTTTACTTCATGAGGAGAAACCATGAGCACGAATATTCGCTTCCATTTTTTTGCCACAGTGATGATGTCGCTCATATTGCTATCCTGTGCATCGACACAGCTTTCGAACACTTGGAGAGACGCGTCATACACATCAGGGCCGTTGAAAAAAATACTGGTCGTCGCTGTCAGAAAGGATCAATTAAGGAGACGTACCTGGGAGGATGGGTTCGCGGCAGCTTTGTCGTGGCACGGTGTGGATGCGACCCCATCGTATCGCCTCATCGCTGGGGCTATCCCCGACACGAATCTCATCAATACCGTCGCAATGAAGGGGAATTTCGACGGGATAATGCTCGTCGGAAGAGTCTCTGCCGAGATCACAGATGATGTCACGGGAAGCTCGAGCATCACCTCACCGGATTCCCCTTCTCAGACATGGGGCGGGTGGAATTCTAATTATTATCCCGGCTATCCTTTAATAAATGAAATCGTGAAAGATGAGGTCAAGATACGGACCACTCGAGACGGGGGACGAATGATTTGGTCTGGAGTAGGCGAAGTGCACGAAAGTGGTGAGGACGAAAACGTGAGTGGCGAGATTATTCCTCTCATTGTGCGTGAACTTGTAAAGGAGGGAATAATCGCGGCAGAATCCTAATCACCCATGCCGGCATGGAAGAACTTTCTCCCCCTTCAATGAACAGGACAACTCTAAACCTCATGGATCATCACGGGGACTTTTCAGCATCCTGCCGGACACACATGCGATATGCGATTTAATCATAAGTGGGGCGCATTGAAAGAGTTGTCGTGAATCTGAAGGAACAGCCGTTACATCGGCATAGGTTCCTTCACAAATCCAAACGTTCGTAAACCATAATAGAGGATATTCTATGAGCACCAATTCACCGATCTCTGACGGCGACGTCAGCCACGCAAACTCTGAGTCATTCCATGCCGGCATGCTCTCGGTCTCACTGACTGTGAAGGATATTAGCAAAAGCCTTGCATGGTATAACGATGTGCTGGGATTCTCCATTGACCGCAAGATTGAACGTGATGGAAAACTGCGATCGGTGGCGCTAAAAGCCGGGGACGTGCGGCTCTCGATCAATCAAGATGACGGGGCCAAGGGATGGGATCGGATCAAAGGAGAGGGATTTTCGCTGCGGATCACGACGGATCAGAATGTCGATGAGATGGCAAAACGGATAAAAAAGCTGGGCGGCAGACTCGACTCGGAACCCGCCGACATGCCTTGGGGGGTTCGCTTATTCCGGTTGAAGGATCCAGACGGGTTCAAGCTGGCGATCTCGTCGATCCTTGCGGCGTAATCACTTTTAAAAAATGAACTCTTGAACGATGCACGTTGCAACTCTGCGAATCAATGACTCGGAGTCCACGATCCTAAAGTGCGGCTCGCGCAAAATCGCAAAATGATATTAAGACAGAATCTCGGCGCCTTTGCGGCTTGACAAGGAACAATTTTTCAGATATCTCGAATTGTAATATCGAAAATTAGCATTAAGAAAAAAACAAAGGAGAACATCATGACTACTTCATTCTTTATTCTGCTGTTTATTGCTGTAGGAGTTACTCTGCTGACTGCTAAAGCAAGGGATGTCTCTTATCCCGTTAATTTTAAGAAACTCGGATATGCAAGTTTTGGATTGGCAGCATTAGCCTTGATTTCTGAATCTTTTACGATTATTGAACCAGGATATGTTGGAGTTCCTGTTACGTTTGGCAATGTTGGTTCACAGTCTCTCCAAGCTGGCATTCATCCGATCTTTTTTTTAACTGATGTTTATAAAATGTCTATTCAAACGAAAGACTATACTATGTCTTCAGTCAATAACGAAGGTAATAAATCAGGTGATGATGCTGTTGCCACACTATCCCGCGACCAACTTATTCTAAAATTTGATGTCAGCGTTTGGTATCATTTAGATCCATCGCAGGCAATTAATGTTTACAGCAATATTGGGCTTAACTATGAAGAAGTGATTGTGAGGCCAGCCATTAGAACTGCCCTGGTAAATGCTGCCACCAAGTTTGATGCCAGCGATGTTATGTCTCTCCAGAGAGATGCCTATACTAAGATGGTTACTGAATTATTGCTGCAGGAGCTGAACGGAAAAGGCGTAATTTTGGATAACGTTCTTATTAGGAATGTCGAACCACCGACAATTGTCAGCGATGCCATTGCGGCCAAACTTAAAGCTTCCCAGGAAGCGCAACAAATGGAGTATACCATACAATATGCTCAGAAGGAAGCGCAACGAAAAGCAATTGAGGCTCAAGGCATTTCGAATGCTCAAAAAATAATTGGCAATGGATTGACACAGAATTATCTACAATGGTATTATATCAGCCAGCTCAAAGACGTCGTGAACAGTCCCAATAACTCGACAATCATTTTGCCGTTCGACCAAAAACTGATACCACTTCTGAATATTCAGGGGAAGAAGTAAACAATGGAACACGAACTCTACAAAATATCGACTGAGCGTTTCTTCGGCCAATATTTCACTATTGGAATTGAAAAGCACATTGAAGATTTGAAGGCAATGTTTGTGTATGCTCCAGACACGAGAATCAAGCAGCATCCAATCCGGTTTGGCTCCGGAAAATATACGGCGGTCACCGGAGTTTTCGAAGGCACATTTACTAAACCCATGCCGATAGGAAACGGCAAGTTTATTCAGCCAACCGGAAAAGCATTTAAACTGCCGATGTGTACCATCGGTGTTTGGGAAAACGGTGTCATGATTGAAGAATATCTTTTTTGGGATAACCAGACATATATGAGGCAGATCGGACTTGCCAAGTAAATATGCAATAAAGTAGTGCTCAACAGCCCGGACAACGCAACGTTGTTACGGGCTGTTTTGATTTGTGGCAGCATAAGATCATGAATAGATAGCCGAACTGTCCATAAAAACCATGAGAACAATGTAAAAAGATTTGGTCCGGTAAATCAAAAAAGTATCCGGCCCTGCTCCACATTCGTCATTCAGGTGGAAGTGGACTCCAGCCACCCCATTCTACGGTTGATTCTGAATTTGAAATGCTGTAGTATGCAAAAGAAAGATCAACACAACTGTGAACCTTATAGATCATGACGGGGATTGTTCAGGATCCTGCCGGATAATCCCTCTATTATCATATTACGGCATTATAAAAATCGTAATCGATTAAACATTGTTGGAAAACAGCTGGGTGAGAACTACTTTTAGTTAGGCGGCTGCGTCAGTAGCGTACAACTGAAAATCTTAAATGGAGGAATCGTGGCATCAAAGACAAGCAGCATCATCTATAGTTCAATGTTTTCAATTGTTATCATTTGTACTATTACTTGTTCTTCTCTAAATGCTCAATCGAGGAGGACTAAACCAAAAGCCTTTCTTGTTGAACTTAGCGATACAATTTCTGATTATCAGCAAGTATTCAGCGGGCATCCTCAAACAGCGAGTATGCGCTCTGGTCTTGTCGTTCTCCTTCCATCAAAATCAGTCGGAGTACATTCGACTGAAAATTACGAGGAAGCTGTCGTTGTGCTCTCTGGCTCAGGTGAAATGAGAATCACTGGTGGAGAGACACTTTACCTAAAGCCAAACTCTGTTGCTTACTGTCCTCCGCATACTGAACATGATGTTATCAATACGAGCTCACAACCATTGCGGTATCTTTATATTGTGGCAAAACGACGGCATTAATATGTTAGAATCGCTGGCAGCCGCCTGACCAGTCGCTCAAGTCATGCCTAACATGATGGCGCCTTCGGCGTTCACTGGCGATATCAGCCGTCGAGAAATGTGACATACGCATTTTTTTTTAGGGAAATGGCAGCATCTGCCGCGCGTATATTCTACACGAAACTGATCCGCATCGCTGCCGCTTAGCTCGCTGTCCGTTAAGCGGCAATAAATGAAAGCTCACTATGTCAACAATGCAGGCAGTGATGCTAACAAAAAAAGGGGGGCCTGAAGTTCTTGAAAAGGTTGATTTACCTTTGCCGGAACCGGGTCCGGGCGAAGTTCGCGTAAAAATACGCGCTACCGGAGTAGGCGCAACCGACATCACAATGCGACGCGGCAGGTATCTCTACGCACCCCCGATCCCGTTCATTCCCGGCTACGAATCAATCGGCATTGTCGATGCCTTGGGTACAGGTGTTACTCGCTCAAGGAAGGTGATCGTGTCTGCGCATTATTAGTGTACGGCGGCTATGCAACGCACGTTGTGCGTGGCGCAGAACATTGGGTCAAGGTGCCTGATGGACTGGACGATGTACAGGCGGTTTCGCTCATCCTCAACTACGTTACGGCGTATCAGATGATCCATCGTAAGGCCCGGCTTCAACCAGGCCAATCGGCCTTGGTGAATGCGGCAAATGGCGGAGTAGGTCAGGCATTGCTTGACTTATTGCGCGCGCACGGCGTTTCAGCTATCGGTGCGGCAGCCAAGATACGCCATGAAATCGTCTCATCATATGGAGCAATACCAATCGAAGGGCGCTTGGCACCGCTTGATGCCGGCGTTCACAGGATTCGACCCGCGGGCGTTGATGCGGCGTTCGATGGCGTCGGTGGTTCATCCACGCGGACAATGTGTGTTGTCAACGCGGCGGGGTGGAATAACCGTATGGTACGGTTTCGTCGGCGCCAAGGAGCTTTCTGCACTGGCGAGCTCAGCATTGTCATTGTTCGTGGGAAGCCGTTTTCGCGGCCGCCGCGGCTCATTCTACGGAATCACGATGTTATATCGAAAAGACCCTCGCCCCTTTCGTGAGGACCTTCGTAAGCTCTTTGATCTGCTCGCACAAAAGAAGATCTCTCCCCGCATCGCCGAAAAGCTGCCGCTGTTGGATGCACGAAAAGCGAATGAGCGCCTTGAAGCGGGGGGCATCGAAGGTAAAATTGTGCTCATTGCATAAGAATGAATATATCTTGTAATGGTTGTCATCCAGGAGACTCTTCTATGCCAACACTCATCTCACAACCTACAATCATTCATGCCGCTGGGAATTTACCCAAGCGTATTGAAGAATACGCAGGCCGTGTAAATTCCGGACATACCCAAGTGAGTGTGGCAAGGATGGTATCGCCGACCGGTTGGATTGAACCCGGCCAGAAGCCAGAATTCGAGGAGATTACTCTTGTCTTGCGCGGATGCTTGAAGGTAGAACACAAAGATGGAGTGATCGAAGTGAAAGCCGGCCAAGCCATTGTTGCACGACCTGGTGAGTGGGTGCGCTACAGTTCGCCATACGAAGGGGGCGCCGAGTATGTTGCTGTTTGTCTCCCGGCATTCTCCCCTGCTACGGTGAATCGAGATCAATAGTCCTTTGTGTCCCCGCAAACCGCCAGCTTGTGGCGCGGCAAGATTTTCTTTAGGAGGATCAGTTTTTGAAATATGCATGCGTTTTATTTTCAGTGTTGATCACTTTCTTCTGGTTCGGATGCAAACGGGTATCCAACGATTCTATTCCCGATGGTGCATACGCTTACGGAAGCTATGATTCCAGCGGCACAGCATTAGTGCGCGGCTGGTTTACCATTATTGTTTCAGATTCCACTGCCATCTCTGGCGAATGGCATTTTGAACCAATCGGCAACCCTCAAAGAATTGGACCTCAGACGGGGGATGGAAGCCTTGTTGGAGGGATTAACGGCGAGAAAATTTTGGATCGAGCTGAATCCCAAATTCAGGAACAACAATCTCCAGCTTAATGGGACATTGGCAATGGGTCGATTATCTGGCCAGTGGACCTGGATAAGATATGACGGAATAGCAAACCAAGGCACATTCAAAGCTGTTAGAAAATAGGGACGATTGCCGGCGAATCATTCTACGCTGACGGAATTCACTCACTCTGTGCAACGTCGCCTTCCTCAAATGAAGGTCTATCCCACATTCACGTATTGCGGATAAACCTCTTTGTAGCCTAACCTTTCGGCGAGCCAACCCAAGGTCGGGCCGAGAAAATTCTGCACGAGTATCGGCATGCATGCATTGTAACCGCCATATTTATTTAATGTCCGCAATGTAACAGCAAGTTGCATTAGGCTTTGGGGGTGTCCATTCTTATCAACTTTTCCTTCACGGGCCAGGCCCGCACGCGTTGCAAAGACGCCCAAGATATCTTGCACGGCTTCAGAACTGGGTTGCTCAAACGTGTCGCTCTGGCGAAACACCAATTCGGTATCGCCTGCATTCCATGGATGAATGTGGATTTGCCCGGGTAGCACGACGAACTTATCGCCAGCCTTCGCCGTTTTCTGAATTCCACTGAGCTTATAATACGCCGAACCCAGGACAATCTCGAAGTTCTCCGTCCAAGTGAGATGTAAATGTTCGGGAACGTCGGACTGAGCTTTGGGAACGCAGTGAAATTCAAACACCCAACCCGCACCGTTAGTTTCCACGTCGCTTTTAATTACAACAGTGCGTGATTTCGTCATGGGGTTTTCAATTGTAAATCCTGCGCGTATCATAGTTGTTTCTCCTTGTCGGGATCACTTCAATTTTGCCGGCATATATGGCTTGACGAAAAAGAGGTAGGACGCCTACAACCATCATGAAAAATATAGAGGAGTCCGGAGCGAGTTGCCAACTTGCTCCCCCACATTCCTTCTCGGTCGTATCGGCGAATCACACAAACATTCTGGAGAAATCACACAGGTTATGCGGGAAGAAGGGCCTATTTTGCGATTCTCTTTTGGAACCGCAGTATGCTCATTGTGAGAATGAGAATGCCGAACCCGAGCAGGGCAGAACTTTCCACCCACAATTCCCTAAGGCCGACCCCTTTGAGAAAAACCCCGCGAATGATGACAAAAAAATATCTCAAGGGGATGAAGTAGGTGAGGAATTGAATGAGCGCCGGCATGTTCTCAATGGGAAAGACGAACCCGGAGAGAAACATCATTGGTAAAATGACAAAGAAGACTGCAGTCAGCATAGCCTGCTGCTGGGTGCGGGAAACGGTGGAGACGAACAACCCGGCACCGAGGGTTGTCATTTGAAACACCATGCAAAGCGTGAAGATGA
>CAWJKX010000180.1:0-5509 GCA_963843065.1 uncultured Bacteroidota bacterium | reverse complement strand
ACCCGACCACGGAGAAAATTTCACGAACTCCGACAGTTGTCGCCGAAACATTTGCGTCATAATAATCTCCTCGAAGCACACCCCGTATATTTTCGACAATCTGGAATGAAGTATACGCTGACCCGCCTGCCAAATTTGAATCGGCTGGTGTTGCGGAATTGAACACTCCATTGTGAACGGTACGGAAAAAACCTTCGACTCCCGCCGACACACTCGGCACCTGGTAGCCGAGAAGAGCTTTTCCGGTCAGCTTTGATTGTGCGTCGGGGCCGTTCTCGAAATCGGTGTACAACTCCACAATCCCATTTTTCATCGGAGCAACATAGAACTCGCCGTAGAACTTTTTCAGCTTGTCGTTCTCGAGTTTGACCCCGGTGCCATTTCCTGCCATGAGCGCGTATCCAATACTCCCGTCAGATACAAATTTTCCTTTGATTCCAACACCCATGTCGTCGATTGCTACCAGGCCGTTGCGGTCGAGAATCACTTTTTCAAGAGATCTGTATCCCCAATATTTTTCTGCGAGCGCAATCGAAGGAGTCGCGGAAAGTCCGAAGTAGTACTCGATAAAGGCACCAGGTTTTTCCACTCGAGATACACTTCCTGGGCGGAGAAATCCATGGCGCCTGATTTTGTCGTGTCTTCATTGTCCGCTTCAATAAGAACCCGGGCTGTGAATTGTTCTGAAATATCCTGATCATAGCCGACATAAATTCGACGGAATTCAAAAGCATTGGTTCCTTTTTGCGATGGATCCGCTGCCTGAGCCGCATATGAATAGTCTACAAAAGTTTGGCCCCACAGAACTCCCTCATTGGATTTTGGAGCGGAGGCGCTTTGAGGTGCAACTTTCTTGTCATCTCTCTTCGCTTGCGAGAATGCGGGTGAGGTCAAAAAAACAACGGTCAACATAATAATCAAAGTGTTCATCATTCCTCCATTGATCGTGTCAATACCGGATTAAAGTAACTAAATAGTTCAATCCTTGCAATTACGATGTTTCACAACGGTCAATTGCCCCGTTCTTGAAATTCAAGCGAATTAACCGTACGTTCTAGGTTAGAAGGATAACCCTATGAAAATCGGCATTACGTGCTACCCGACATACGGCGGCAGCGGAGTCGTCGCCACCGAACTCGGCAAAGGACTTGCGAAACGCGGGCATCAAATTCATTTCATCAGCTATGCGATGCCGATGCGGTTGGACGGGTTCATGAACAACATTTTTTACCACGAAGTCGAGATGGCGACTTACCCGTTGTTCGAGTTTCCCCTTTATACTCCCGCCCTTGCAAGCAAGATGGTAGAAGTTGCAAAGTTTGAGAAACTTGATTTGATCCACGCGCATTATGCCATCCCGCACGCAACAAGTGCCTATATCGCAAAACAGATCCTCAATGACGAGCACCTGCGTATCATTACGACTTTGCACGGAACCGACATCACGTTGATAGGATTGGAACCGAGTTTTCTTTCGGTCATGAAATTCAGTATCGAAAAAAGCGACGGCGTGACGGCGGTGTCGAGGTTCTTGAAAGAAAAGACAATTACCAACTACGGCATCAATAAAGAGATCGAAGTCATCCCGAACTTTGTGGATACCGAACTCTTCAAACGGATGGCCGACACCAACCTTCGAAAAACGATTGCCCCAAACGGCGAAAAAATTCTTATCCATATTTCCAACTTCCGGCTTGTGAAACGCGTTACCGACGTTATCAGAATTTTCAACCTCGTCGTTAAAAAAATCCCGTCGAAACTCGTTCTCGTAGGCGACGGACCGGACAGATCGAACTGCGAAAACCTTTGCCGCGAACTGCAGTTAGGCGACAATGTAAAATTTTTGGGAAAACAGGCCGAGCTTGTAGAATTGCTTTCGGCCGCCGATTTATTTCTGATGCCGAGCCAATCGGAAAGCTTCGGGCTTTCCGCACTCGAGGCGATGGCATGCGAGGTTCCTGTTATTTCATCGAGCGTTGGAGGACTGCCGGAACTTGTCGTGCATGGCGAGACGGGCTACATCGCTGAGATCGGCGATGTGGAACGGATGGCAAAGTACGCCACTGAGCTGCTGTCGAACAGCACACGGCGGGAAATGTTTGCAAAAGCAGGCCGACAGCGGGCTGTGGAGAACTTTGATATAGACCAAATTGTCGGAGTCTATGAACGCCATTACGAAAGGATTCTCAACACAACTCCGGGCCGCGCCCAGCCGTAAGACGGTTCCCTGCCCCCAAAAGTCATCCCGCAAAAAAAGCTATATAGGCAAATCGAATAACGAAGGGAAGCCCGTAGAAAAATGCCTGTGAAAGCATCGGAGTAAGCAGGCTCCGCGTGCGGTAATAAACAATTCCCCCGTATAATCCTATGAGCAGCGCAAGAATGTATTCCACGGCATGTCCACCGTACACAGGGACGTTCGTCCTTCCGGCCGCAAACGCAATACTCGTAAAAAGGATAACGACCGGAAATTCAAAGGAACGGATTACAATTTTTTCCTGCCAATATTTTAGCAAAAGCGTTTGGAACAATCCATGGAATAAAATTTCATCTGCAACGGCCGTCGCCATCCATTGATAGAGAATCCATACCATCATGTCGACCCTTCCCATCCGGGAAAAATAATCCGGCAATTTCCCGGATATCAGAAGCGGCGTTACGACAAGCCCGAGCATAATGACCAATGCTGCTATGTAGAATTTCAGAAGGACGGACATCGACAATCGAATATCAGAGGAATTTATTCCATAGCTCCACAGGTGCCCTCGCGAGAGAATCGTGATGGCGGTGATCCCGATGCCAAATTGCCAGACCTGATGCTCAAAAAGCCATGCGAGAGGGATTGACAACGATGACGGATGGGGGAGCACGTCGGTCAAGATATGGAACGACGATGCCCATTCGATAAGGCCAAAGCACGCAACAACGGCGACAAGCGAAGCTATTTTCAGGAGGAGCGGGGACCGGCTGTTTTGTCGTGGGTCAGAAGGCGGCATTCGGCTTTTGCATTTCGTTCGTGAAAAAATTACTTTTGATCATCATGAAAGACAAAACGGCACGGCTCGTCGAAGAATTGCTGCACCACTTTGTGTCCGAAAAATATACCATCGTCGGCGCAAAGGGCATTGAAGGATACCGCGCAGCGGATGCACTTCACAACGATAGGTACGGCGACCAGAAAAACAAACGGCCCGATGTTTTTGCCTTCGACGAAATCAATAAACGCTTTGTTATCGGCGTTGTAAAGGCGTCCAGCGACGACCTCGGATCATCGCACTCCCTTACTCAGTACGATGTTTTCTTCGACCACAAGAATGCTGAAAACGGAAAACCGTCTCAGGTCTGCTTTCTTCTTCCGCCGGATTTGATAGCTCAGTTCACGGCGATCATCACTCACTATATCCATCGCGATTATTGGAATAACATGATGATCATCCGTTCAAAAATTTCGGATGAAGATTCCTGATATACGATCGTTATAGTAATCGCAGCTTTGCATATTTCAGCATGAGATTCTTGGGACCGACGCTGTCGAACAACACGACCGCCTTTGCTGACTCTCCGGCGCCGGCGAGCTGAAGCACTTTTCCCATGCCGAAGGATTCATGTTCAACCTTTGCCCCCACCCTCAAGGTCAAAATTTCTTGAGATTCATTTTCGTAATCCGGTTCGCTCTCTCCGTCGAACCCCGTTTGTATCGGTCCATGCTGCCTCTTTGCATGATTCTCTTTGAAGGAAAAATGGCTCCCTTCTTTTCCGGCGGAATCGCTGCGAGAATGTGCGGGAAACGCAACACGCCGGGATGTTTCTCGCTGAATAAGAGACGGATCGATCTCCTCGGCGAAGCGAGAAAGAACGGGATAGGTGACATCGCCGAAACGGTAACGCAGGCGCGCATGCGTGAAATACAATTTTTTCATTGCGCGAGTGATACCAACGTAGAAGAGGCGGCGTTCTTCTTCCAACTCATTAGGCTCGGGGGCAACCTGGTATAACGGAAACAACCCTTCTTCCAATCCTGCGATAAAGATAACGGGGAATTCCAACCCTTTCGCCGAGTGCAGGGTCATCAATGTAATCGCATTGCGCCGGTCTACCACGCTGTCGACCGGAGACACCAGCGAGACTTCCTCGAGAAAACTTTCCAGCGTCGCGTCGGGTGTTTCCGAAGTAAATTCCGTAATCGCAGAAAGCAACTCCTGGATATTCTCCCACCGGCCAAGCGACTCGGGTGTTGCTTCTTCCTTCAAGCTTCGCAAAAAGCCAAGTTCGTCCACCAACGCCCGTGCAATTTCGCTGGGAGACATTTGCAACTTAAGCTCGATATATTTCTGGACGAGTTGCGTAAACTGAACAACAGCGCTTTTTGACCGATCGCCGATCTCTTCTATAATATTGACATCCTTCAGTAAGTCGAACAATCCCTGCGGTACCGCCGCGTGGTGTTCGGCATGCAGAAATATTTTCTCGATCGTCGTTTCGCCGATGCCGCGGGCCGGAACATTGATAATCCTCCGGAGACTTTCTTCATCTTTTGGATTGACGATGACGCGGAGGTACGCGAGAATATCCTTGATTTCTTTCCGTTTATAGAATTCTACGCCGCCGACGATGACGTAAGGAATTCCGTTTCTCCGTAATCCGTCTTCAAGCGACCGCGACTGTGCGTTGGTCCGATAAAGAACTGCGATGTCTTTCAAATCTAATTTTAATTTGCCGCATTGCTCCTGAATATGAAAAACGATTTTCATCCCTTCGTCTTTGTCGTCCTCCGCCTCAATCATTGTAATCAATTCCCCTTGAGGGTTAGACGTCCATAGCGTTTTATGAATTTGGTTTCGGTTATTCTTAATAACGGAATCTGCAGCGGCAAGAATCGTCTTTGTCGACCGATAGTTCTGCTCAAGCCTGAAGACTTTACTCTCGGGATAGTCACGCTCAAAATCCAGAATATTTCTGATGTCAGCACCCCGGAAAGCATAGATACTCTGTGCATCATCGCCGACGACACAAATATTCTTAAAGCGTTTCGCAAGAAGATTAATCAGCACGTACTGCGCCCGGTTTGTGTCCTGGTACTCATCGACAAGAAGATATTGGAAGCGGTATTGATATTTTTCGAGAATGTTCTCATTGTGCTGGAACAGTTCGATGGGCTTCAGCAGCAGATCATCGAAATCCATCGAATTGTTCTTGCGCAACCGATCTTGATATTCTTTGAAGACAAGAGCCGTCCGCTGCTCAAAAGGGTCTTTCGCAATCTCATCATAATGCTCCGGCGAGACAAGGTGGTTCTTGGCGCCGCTGATACGAGACTGTATCCCTTTTGGATTGAACTGTTGGGCGGAAATGTTGAGCGATGACATAATATTTTTGACCAGCCCGAGACTGTCGTCGCTGTCGTAAATGGTAAAATTCCTTTGAAATCCGATCGCTTCACATTCGTGGCGGAGAATACGAGCGAAGATGGAATGAAATGTACCGGCCCATACATTCACGGCTTGTTCGC
>CAWJKX010000179.1:0-12290 GCA_963843065.1 uncultured Bacteroidota bacterium | reverse complement strand
GAAGGTCGATGCAATAATCTCGGTGAATGATCTGGAGCTTCCGATTTTGGCAAACCATAAGAAGCTCATTGAATCAGCAGGGATAAAACTCTTAGTTTCTGATAAGGAAATCATTGATATATGTTTTGATAAATTGAAGACTTTCAATTTTCTGACAAATCATTCTATTCTTTCACCGCTGACGTATTCGTCGCTTGAAAGTCTTAGTCGAGCGATCGAACGAAAAGAAATTCGGTTTCCGATTACGATAAAACCCAGATGGGGCAGTGCTTCAATCGGGGTAAGTTTTGTTGATAATATGAAAGAACTATTGCTCGCTACGAAACTCTTAAAAATTCAGCTATCTAGATCTATCCTGAATAATGCTTCAGCGAAAGATGTTAATAGAGCTATTTTGTTTCAAGAAAAAATTTCGGGAAAAGAATATGGACTCGACATCCTGAATGACTTTAGTGCTAACTTTGTGACTTGTGTAATAAAAGAAAAGCTTTCAATGAGGAGCGGGGAGACTGATAAGGCGGTGATTAGGGAGAATCAAGACCTATTTAAAGTGGGGAAAGAAATTGCGACAAAACTGCGGCATATAGGAACTCTTGATTGCGATATTTTAGAAAAAGACGGCAAATTCTATGTGCTTGAACTAAACCCCAGGTTTGGAGGAGGTTACCCTTTTTCATATGAAGCCGGCGTCGATATACCGGATGCGTACGTAAAATGGTTAAAAGGTGAAAAACCCGATAAGCTCAAAGTATTAAAACTAGGCCCTTTTGCAAAATACGATATATTAATTGAAACATTGAAGACTTAAAAATGAGAATTTATTTATCTCCGCCACACCTCGATGGCCAAGAAAAACAGCTCCTCGTAGATGCGTTCGACTCCAATTGGATCACGACCCTTGGTCCGCATGTCCAGATGTTTGAAAAAGAAATGTGTGAACATCTCGGCATTGGCCACGCTGTTGCGCTTTCGAGCGGGACCGCAGCATTACATCTTGCGTTGATCATGCTGGGAGTTGAAAAAGGGGATGATGTGATCTGTTCGGACCTTACCTTCGCTGCCACGGCAAACGCGATTCGATACTGCGGCGCAACGCCGGTCTTCATCGATAGCGACTGGCCATCATGGAACATGGATCCTACGTTGCTGGAAGAAGAGCTCGCGGAGCGATCAAGAAAAAAGAAACTCCCGAAGGCCGCTATTGTTGTCGATCTCTACGGCCAGGTAGCAGACTATGATCGTATTTTGCCGATCCTTGCAAAGTATAGCATCCCGATGGTCGAAGACGCCGCCGAAGCACTTGGCGCGAAGTACATGGGAAAGAGCGCAGGAAAATTCGGCCACATGGCCGTCCTGTCATTCAATGGGAATAAGATCATTACGACCAGCGGCGGAGGAATGCTTGTTTCGGATAACCCAGATTTCGTTACACAAGCCCGGTACCTTGCCACACAGGCGCGCGAACCCGTTCCTTATTACGAGCATAAGAGCGTCGGTTACAATTATCGCCTCAGCAACCTGCTGGCGGCAGTGGGGAGAGGACAACTTCAAAACCTAGCTAAAAAAGTGGACCGAAAGGAGGGAGATCAACGAATATTATCGTCAACACCTTGAAAGTCTTCCGGGTATTAAATTTATGCCCGAGATATCCGGGGGGAGGTCGACATTCTGGCTCACCTGTCTGACCATAGATCCTGTAAAATTCGGTTCAACAAACGAAGAAATTCGTCTGCTCCTTGAAAAAAATGATATCGAATCGCGCCACTTATGGAAGCCCATGCATCTCCAACCGGTTTTTCGGGGTTTTCCATTCCGTGGCCCCGGAGTCTCTGCGAAGTTTTTTGAATCCGGCCTTTGCCTGCCGTCAGGCAGTGCGCTTACAGAAGCCGACCTTGTCCGAATTGTAGGGATCTTCAAAAGCGCTATGAAGTCATAATGACAACAAAAATAAAATGCGATTTCGGTTTTAATGGCAGGCGAGGATCATTTTTTCTCGTATTCTTCAACCTCATGGCATCACAAAAATTGTGAAATTTCAAAAAGAATTGCTGGCTATACAGCCGCAAGAAGTAATAAAATCGATCACCGATTCCATCAAGGCACAGGTTGGCGGAGTTCTTCGCAAACGAGGAGTTGTCGTGGCTGTGTCCGGAGGAGTCGATAGTGCCGTGTGTGCCGCCTTGTGTGCACAAGCACTGGGGAAAGATCACGTCTTGGCGCTGATGCTCCCGGAGAAAACGTCATCCCCGGATTCTCTTGCCCTCGGTAAATTGCTTTCCGATTTTTTGGGCATAGAATCAATAGCTCAAGACATTACTTCTATTCTTGAGGCGGCAGGATGTTACCGGTATCAATCGGAAGCCTTGCGGGCGATAGTGCCGGACTATGATGACACATGGAAGTATAAAATCGTGATACCTTCGATCCTCGAAGGAGACCGTCTGAATATCTCGCGATTAGTCTTTGAGATTCCCTCCGGAGAAACAAAGTCGGTGAGAATGCCGAGTACGGCATACCAACAAATCGTTGCGGCAACAAACTTTAAACAGCGCACTCGCAGAATGGTCGAATATTTTCACGCCGACCGGCTGAACTATGCTGTTTGTGGAACACCGAATCGCCTCGAGTATGATCAGGGTTTTTTTGTTAAGCTCGGGGATGGCAGTGCCGATTTCAAACCCATTGCCCATTTATACAAATCTCAGGTTTATATGCTTGCTGAGGCTCTGGATATCTCTCTCAAAATCCGGAGCAAAGCTCCCACTACCGATACTTTTTCCCTGGCCCAAACCCAGGAAGAGTTCTATTTTGCTCTTCCATATCACACGATGGATCTTTGTTTGTACGCATACAATCACAATTATCCAGCAGAGGCGATCATTGAGGCGACTGGTTTGTCCAAGGAACAGGTCGCTCGGGTTTATCGCGACATTGAATCCAAGCGGCGGGCAACGCTCCCTCTCCATCTACCTCCTTTGCTTGCACAAGACGTTCCGGAAATCACTCTCCTGAAAGAATCAATCATTTCTCACTAGCGACTTCTTTAAAACTAGTGCCGCTTCCAAAAATGAACATTGTATTTTGAAGTGCATCATTATCCTTCGACGCCGCCGCGACGGCTCATCCTGAGCAAGCGGAGCGCGTCGAAGGAGGCCGTCGCGTCCCGCCGCTTTTCGGCGGGATCAGGATGAACATCCTTTTACAAATACAACTTTATTTAAAACAACACTAGATTTCCCACTAACGTGGAGTAAGGGGAGGCGCATCAAGTGTTGTGCACACGAAGGACAATTCATTTTTTTTCTAATCCTAAGGGAAGGCATTAGTTCTCTATGTGCGGGATAGCAGGCATCATTCATACAGACGATCGGCTATCTCCACCATCCGCCAAATTGCTGAGCGCGATGATTGGAGCCATCCGCCATCGCGGTCCGGATGAGTTTGGAATCTACCGGGACCATCATGCCGGACTCGTCCATGCCCGGCTGTCGATCATTGACCTGCTCGGAGGGCAGCAGCCGATGTCCAACGAAGATAGATCGCTTTGGATTGTCTTCAACGGGGAGATCTTCAACTACATCGAGTTGCGGAATGAGCTCCAATTGCTGGGCCATCGTTTCCGGACACACTCGGACACTGAAGTTATTGTTCACGCTTACGAGGCATGGGGAAATGATTGTTTTCTGAAGTTTAACGGACAATGGGCTTTCGCTCTGTGGGATGCCCAGAAACGAAAGCTCATTTTATCGCGCGATAGAATCGGTGTGCGCCCGCTCTTCGTGCGTGAAGCTCATGGAAAAATTTGGTTCGCGAGCGAAGTCAAAGCTATTTTTTCGGATCCCGAGGTACCTCGATCGATAGATCCGCAGGGACTTGACCAAACATTTACCTACTGGGCATCGATCGCCCCCGTTTCCGTTTTCGCAGGGATAGAAGAAATCCCCCCCGGATCCGTGCGCATTTACGACAGCGGTGGCGCGCACCATGAATGGCTGTATTGGCAGCCACTGTATGCCGACCCGCGAGAACCGTATGCTCTCTCGATCGCCGATGCGACCGAAGCTCTACGCGAGAAACTGATGCGTGCAACAGAACTCCGAATGCTGCGCGCTGACGTTCCTGTGGGAAGCTATCTTTCCGGCGGGCTCGACAGCTCTCTCGTCGCCTGGATGGGACGACAAGCGAAGGAAGGAAGTTTTCAAACATTCTCCCTTCGTTTTGACGATGCGGAATTTGACGAAACGGCCTTTCAACGCCTTATGGCGTCGCAGCTCACCAGCACACATCACGAGATCGTTGTTTCACGGCACGATATCGCCCGTGTTTTTCCCGAAGTCGTATGGCATGCGGAAAGGCCGATATTGCGGACAGCTCCTGCACCACTGTATCTCCTGTCGCAGAAAGTTCGTCGATCGGGGATCAAGGCCGTTCTAACGGGCGAAGGGGCGGATGAAATGCTTGCCGGGTACGATCTCTTCCGGGAAGCGAAAATACGTCAATTCTGGTCGCGTCAGCCTGATTCAACAATCAGACCGCGATTGTTCGAACGTCTCTATCCATATCTCGGACGATCTCCCAATCAGACCAAAGGGATAGCGCTCCAATTCTGGAAACAGGGTCTTGAGAGGGCCCATCTCCCCGGTTTTTCCCATGGTCCGCGCTGGTCGACGACATCTGCCTTGAAGAAATTTTTTTCCTCCGACATTCGCCAGAGCCTCGCTGCCAATCCTGCGCCGGATGTGCTCTCATCGCTCCCTAAAGATTTTGGCAGATGGGATCCACTCGGTCAGGCACAATATCTTGAAGTTGTGACACTCCTCTCTGGTTATCTCATTTCATCACAGGGCGACAGGATGCTGATGGCGCATTCGGTCGAAGGACGCTTTCCGTTTCTTGATTCCGACGTCATGGAATTCTGTAACGGGCTTCCCGCAGATTACAAGCTCCGGATTCTTGATGAAAAGCATATTCTCAAAAGAGTGGCTCAAGGCGTGATACCCGATCAGATTGTTCGGAGGCAAAAACAGCCATACCGGGCTCCGGATGCAATTTCATTCGTTGGCAGGGATGCGCCGGACTATGTCAGAGAAATGCTCTCTGAGAAAGCTCTTAACGAGAGTGGATTGTTCGAGCGCGCGGGTGTCTCCAAGTTTTATCAAAAATGTCTGGCCAAAGGAAAGGATGCGATAACTTCTTCGACATTTAGTAATTCCGACAACATGGCTCTTGTCGGCATTCTTTCATCGCAGCTTCTGTATCATCTTTTCGTGAGAGACAATCGCCATTCTTCTGGAGAACGGATTTCATTCACAACTAACATCGACCGTGTGTCCAATCACGCACAGCACGCCACCGAGGACAACCGCCTATGAAGATCACCCAAGAAGAAATTGGACTGAAAGTCAAGAGTTTCATCCAAGAGAATTTTATTTTTACCGGACAAGAGCTCGGTGTAGAAGAATCGCTTCTCGGCTCGGGAACCGTTGATTCCACAGGCATACTCGAAGTGATCAGTTTTCTCGAGCAGGCATTTGAAGTTCAATTCGAAGACAAAGAGCTCGTTGCGGAGAATTTTGATTCGATCGCAAAGATCCAATCTTTTATGTTTCGCAAACTAGCCGGCGCAGGGGGCTGACAACGAGATTCACAAATGCTTGAATACAAAAGGCCGCTATTCGCCCCGGAAAATGTCGGTTTCCCCGGATTGAAAGATGCAGCCCGGCCTTGTAGCGTCACATATCTCACTTTGGTTACATATTGTAAATAGAAGCTCATGAAAAATTTGTGCTCAATTGCCATTCTGAGCGGAGCGAACGCCAAGGCATCACTTCCGGAGAATCTATCGGCTCGATGTAAGAAGAAGAAATAGATTCTTCGTCTCCCGACGAAAAACGTCGGGATCCTCAGAATGACAATGATCATGCCTTGTCCTTTTAGAATGGCCGCGTTACGTGATACAACATGTCATCCCGAGCGAAGCGAGGGATCTATGACACGAAGGGATTTTTCAGAAGCACCAAATTAACTCTTATTGCAAACAATATGATCTATTGTGTATCCGATCTCCTCTATCAACAGCGCGAGAACAGATTGTCGCACACTGTGCTCATCGATGGACAACGCCGGCTCTCCTACGCGGAGCTGATTCGTCGGACCGAACAATTTGCAGCGCTGTTGCAAGCCAGGGGAGTACAGCGAGGCAACCATGTTGCTATTTATCTGCAGCGCTCTCTTGAATCTGTTGTTGCTCTTTTTGCTGTATGGTCTCTTGGCGCCGTTGTCGTTATTATTAATGATGTTCTGAAAAGTCGGCAGGTCAACTACATTCTCGATCATTCGGAAGCTTCCTTTCTCATTACTAACAATCGTCTTCACACTTCGCTGACTGAATGTCCATTGAACGCCGATCGCGTTTTCACGGTCGATATTGAAAAGCCGGCAGACGAGCAATGTAGTCCCGCTCGCGTTATTGGAACCGATCTTGCTCTCATCATCTACACGTCGGGCTCTACCGGTATGCCCAAAGGGATCATGCTCTCGCATGACAACCTCATTTCCGGCGCCCGCATCGTGACAGACTATCTTCACCTCACACAGGATGAGATCATTATCAGCCTTTTGCCATTTAGTTTCGACTATGGACTCAACCAATTATTGACAGCATTGCTCGTCGGTGGAACTTTGGTGATACAGCGCTCTGTGTTGCCGGCTGATATCTGTAATACGCTGGATCGTGAGCAGGTCACGGGCATGGGAGCTGTGCCGATGGTATGGCAGCAGTTAGCGGGGGACCGATCGCCGTTCATCAAAACGAAGTTTCCGCATCTCCGCTATATTACGAACACCGGCGGTCGTATGCCGGAGAGTATCACGAAACTTTTCCGGCAGGTTCATCCGCACGTCCAGATCTATTTAATGTTTGGTCTCACAGAGGCGTTTCGTTCTACCTATCTTCCACCGGAACAAGTTGATGTTCGCCCGGGTTCTATCGGAAAAGCAATCCCAAATGTTGAACTTTTAGTACTCAATGAGCAGGGTGAATTGTGCAAGCCGGGCGAAGAGGGAGAACTTGTTCATCGCGGCGCAAACATCGCAATCGGGTATTGGAAAGATCCTGAAAACACCGCCAAGAGATTCCGGCCAGCTCCATTCCAGCAGGGAAAAGGAGGACAAGCGGAGATTGCAGTCTACTCGGGCGACTATGTGAAAACGGATGAAGAAGGGTACCTGTATTTCATCGGCCGCAAAGATCAAATGATCAAGTCGCACGGTATGCGCGTGAGTCCGGAAGAAATCGAAGATTGCATTTTTGCATCGCATATGGTGCAGCACGTGGTGGCATTTGCGGTTCCCTTTGATGAAGTGAAAAGCACTATCGTAATCGCTCTTGTGCCTTCCGATCCTAAAACATTTTCCCAAAAGGAATTGTCCATCTATAGTAAAACTCAGATGCCCGAATATTTGCGTCCGGATGTTATCTGGCAGTTAGAAAGTTTTCCGCAAACTTCCTCCGGAAAGCCCGACCGTGTCCGTCTCCAGGAAATGTTCAGGGAACGTAGCCAAAAATCCTGAACAGGAGGGCGAAATTAAATTTGCGGTATTTTTCTGGATAGCTCATGGGAAAAGAAATGAGATCAGACCCTCTTTTCGGCATGCTCTTAGATCGTCTGACAACTTCTTGGGTAGGACAGCCTGACAAGCCGGAAGAAACTCCGGAATCGACATTGAAGGCACTTTGTTTTTTTGCCGCTGGCATTCCTGTCTCCGTTCGGAAAGCTTCGCGGGAAAAATTTCCGGAGTTGGACGATCGTGCGCGCGCTCAACTCCAGAAGCTTGTCGAGAAGCGTCTTGCCGGCACCCCACTTGCTCATATCACCGGGCGGCAGCAATTCTTAGGGATGGAATTGCTGGCAGGGCCTGAAGCCTTGATACCGCGGGTTGAAACTGAGATTCTTGCTTCTGCAGCACTTACAATTGCAAAATCCATTGCAGATGCCCAGGGTGTTGCTACCATTCTGGATATATGCACTGGGTCTGGAAATGTTGCACTTGCAATTGCTTCAAACGAACCCAGGTCAAGGGTGTTCGGGGCAGACCTTTCTGAAGAAGCAGTTAAACTTGCGCGAAAAAATGCACAGCATCTGAATTTGGATAAACGGATCGAATTCAGGCAGAGTGATCTCTTTGCTGCTTTTGAGTCGGATGAGTTTTATAGGAAGATGGATCTCGTGGCCTGCAACCCTCCATACATCCCATCCACGAAGGTCGCCAGCATGGATCAAGAAATCTCACAACGTGAGCCTCGGTTGGCTTTTGACGGTGGCTCGCTCGGGATTACGATTCTCACACGGTTGATCAGGGAATCTCCGAAATATCTCAAACCAAACTCTTATCTTTGCTTCGAGGTTGGACTGGGACAAGGCAAGGCCATGGAGCAAAGGCTAAAGAAGGAGGGCGTCTACAGCAACATTCAGTCTTATGTCGACGGTTCCAATAATGTACGGGCATTATCGGCGCAAGTCGTGTAGTTGCATTTTTAATTCTGTATTGACCGGCGCCTTTTTGTGTGCCAATGTGAAGTCAATTTATCCCAATTTAGCTATTATTCGAGGGACAAACACCGTAGCCAAGGATCTCCCGGAATGTTCTGCCCTGTTATGTATTACCCAAAAAACAATGGAGATCGATCAGAACAACAAATGTGTTTGATCTCCCCCTCCTTGAAGCCCTACACAAAATTACTTACAGCACGTTGCCTTCGCCGACCCTGTGAGCGCTATTCAGATCTACTAAAAAACAATTTTAGAATATGACCCGGGCGCTTCTACACAAAACTCTTGATATTACTCGAGGTCGTCATTTATCGATTATGATCCGCTGGCATCCGATTTGTAGATTGCCTTATGGAACGTATTATACAACCATGCAACCGCTGCCCCAAGTAGGAAACCAGTGGCAACCCCCCATAGCAATCCCACTATGGCCCCGCCGAAACTCACTTGATACCCATAGTATAATGTGCGTACCTTCGACATGGTCTGGCCCGTTCCCACTAGAGTAGAGTATATGGTTGTGAGAAATAATGTAAGTCCCCATACAATACCTACTGACAGTCCAAAAGCTCTTGCGCGCAGTTTCATGGCTGTCTCCAGATGATCGTAAGTTTAGTTGGTTGTGGATTGAACCCGCCTTCTGAGCATCGTTCAAGGAGGGTGGCTAAATCTAATTAGTAGATAGCAGAGAAGCAAGCGCCTTCAATTTTGTCGGTCGGATGAAAGCTTCACAACCAAGGAAAAGTTGTTTTAGACTCTAAGATATTATGCTCTCAGACAGTTTCCAAATCGGAATAAATAAAAGTGGCTCCAAATGGTGAAAATAGCACATATTGCAACTGCTGATAGAACAATAAGATATTTTCTGTTGAGGCAACTGTGCTATCTGCGTGATTCCGGGTTTGAAGTTACTGCGCTGTCGAGTGCGGGTATAAATATTAAAGATATAGAACAAGCTGGCATTCGTCATATTGCAGTTCCTCTTACACGAAGAATAACACCAATTCGCGATTTCTTTGCCTTTGTCAGATTGTGTAGGGTTCTTCGAAAAGAGAAATTTGATATTCTCCATACCCATACTCCGAAAGCGAATCTGCTGGGTCAGTTGGCGGCAAGATTCGTCGGCATTCCCATCAGAGTTAGCACGAATCATGGCCTATATTATTCCCCAGAGTTTCCATTTTTCAAAAAGCTTTTCTTTGTCTTGGTTGAGAAAGTATCAGCCATGTTTGCGGACACTGTTTTTGTTGTTAACAAAGAGGATGTTCATCGGATGCATCAACTGAGAATCATGGATAAGAATAAGATCCGTTTACTGGAAGGTGGAATTGGGATCAATCTAGAAACGTTCAGTAGGGAAACTGTAAGTGAGGAACATACCTCGGAGTTACGGAAATCCTTACGCATACAGCAAGATGACATGGTCGTTGGTTTTGTCGGACGTTTGGTTCAGGAGAAAGGGCTTCTCGACCTTTTCGAGGTGGCGAAGCGTGTAAGGGTTTCGTGTCCGCAGGTCCGGTTTCTTATCGTGGGTGCAACGGACGCAGAGAAACATGATGCCGTTAATCCATCAATCGCGAAAGAATATGGAGTAGATGATATTTGCATTTTCACAGGGGCTCGAAAAGATACACCGGCCCTTTATACACTCATGCACGTGCTCTTTCTCCCGTCGCATCGTGAAGGATTTGGTCTGGTGCTTGCAGAAGCGGCGGCCATGGGGATTCCTGTCGTTGCATCCGACTTAGGAGGCTGCCGTCAGGCTGTTGAAAATTTGAAAAACGGTTATCTGCTGCCTTCAGGAGATATCAAAGCATTCACTGAAGCAATTATGAAACTTCTCAAAGATGATGAATTGCGCTTGAAGATGGGAATCCGAGGCGAACAATTGGCTCGGGAACGATTCGACGACAGAAAAGTCAACGACTTCGTATTGAACGAATATCGACAGGTGGCCGCAAGGAAAGGCATGCACATTTAATTCACCTCTTGTTTGCAGTGAGATGTAATTGCCTCAATCATATTGAGTTGCTGAAGGAATCCTGCCGGCGTATAAACTCGCACATCCCATTAATATCTTTTAGATAAAGACACAATCATCTAATTCTCTATTCTGGATGACAGTAATGATTCCCTGATAGCGCTTGATGCTCATAGGCGTCAGATTAACCGACGGACACTGGAAGAAAGAAACCAGCCCATGTTAATTGCCAAATGGAGCAAAGGGTCTTTGAGCTAAGGAAGAAACGTCTTCACAGTGGACTTCTCAGGGGCAAGCGGCAGTGAGACAACGGGAGAAGGCTGCATTCGAAAAAACTTTGTAATAGAATCGTGTTGAAATCGGGATCGAACAATGAGACTGCTGGAGACAGTTCGCAAATATGTTTTTTGGGTGTTCGACTTTCTTAGAGGTTGCGAGGTTCGAAAGCACTATCGGGAGATTGTGATCGAAATTCACGACGCTTCCTCGGAAAAAACAGTCCAGCGCCGTGGAAAAAATCATCGCGGAAATTCTTAATCACGCTGTTAAAACCACTCAGTTTTACAAGGATAAGAATGGATTCAAGTTCTTGGGTGATTTTTCTGTTATTAATAAGGCCATTGTTCGGGAGGCACTCGACTCCTTTGTTTCCGGTGAATTTGAGCAGTCGGAACTGATACCTATCGTTACAAGTGGATCGACAGGTACGCCTTTTAAAGTGTACCATGACAGAGGTAAGAAGCTGCGGAACAGTGCCGATGCGATCTGTTTTGCTCAAATGGCCGGGTATACGCTTGGAGACAGGATTATATACATGAAGATTTTTGTTAAAGAAAAGATGAAGAACCCTGTCAAGTATTGGATGGAGAACACGATACCGGTAGATGTTATCAGAATGGATGATGCACAGATAAAGGGTCTTCTCCGCCAGATGGAGGATGACAGATGCACCTATTCTATTGTCGGATATTCTTCCGCACTTGAATTGGTTTGTAAATACCTTGACAAGAAGAGTTATGGCAGAGTGAAGGCGGATGTGAGAGCGGTGATCGCCATTTCGGAAACGCTGAACGACTATACGAAGAACGCGCTCCAGAAATATTTCGGTACGCCGGTTGTTTCGCGGTACTCAAACCTCGAGAACGGTATCATAGCACAACAAGAGACTGACGGATCGGGAAGTACATCATCAATACTGCCAGTTACGTTGTCGAGATTCTGAAAATGGATTCGGATGACCAGGCCGAACCGGGTGAGACTGGGAGGATTGTCGTGACAGACTTGTTTAACTATGGCATGCCATTGATCAGGTACGATACTGGCGACATCGGTGCCCTGTCGCCAGATTCAAGAAAAACGGGGAACATGTATCTCGCAAGAGTGGAAGGGAGAAAGGTAGACTTGCTGTATGATACCAAAGGCAATGTAGTGTCGTCGTACATAGTCTATAAAAACATGTGGCAGTACACTGAAATCAAACAGTATCAACTCATTCAAGAAGGCCCGAAAGAATATGTTTTCGAAATTAACTGCGATGGTGCGTTCACTCGAGAAAGAAAGTTAATTAATGAGTTTAAAGCGTACCTCGGGGAGGATGCGATCTTTAGAGTGGAGTATGTTTCCGAAATTCCTCTTCTATCTTCCGGCAAAAGAAGATTTGTGGTCAATAATTATTCGAATAACCTATCATAAAGATATAAAGAGCTCATTAAACAATCAAAGTAACAATATTCAAAACGTGTCTATCGAAGGACAAT
>CAWJKX010000178.1:0-6672 GCA_963843065.1 uncultured Bacteroidota bacterium | reverse complement strand
GATTACTGGAAGAATAGACCTCTCGACTATTCCAACTTCAAACCGAAATACAATCAAGCGGGAATGGCGAAACTACAGGCAGAAATCTACGGCAACGTAAAGGAAGATGAAAACCCTAAAGAAGAATCAGTTAAGAAAGGTCTATGGGATCGCATTCTTGAAGCTATTGGCATCTGAAAAAGACTAAAAATATCCCGCCCTAAAAGTCCCACCCCTTCAACATTTGACAAGAAACAGAGTCATCCCACTTTAAGCCATCAATAATTCACAATTTCCAATATTAGAGATGGGATGAATAACGATGAAAATTATTGCAGGATATCTTCTACAAATTCGTTCAATGGCAAAAGATTTTACGCTACCCGAAGATAAAACAGATTGGGATTGGGAAAGAATAAAATACGATATAAGATATGCTAATCAGTGGTATGAGAAACAATTGGAAATTTATAGACAATTGCCAGCCTCTCGAATAGCCGATTTAATTAAATGGCAATATAGTTTTTTTCAAATGACAGGAGTAGGAGCCTTTCAGAGCTGACGGTTTATTATTTGGTGAATCTATCTACACAAAAGAAAATTCACTATGCAGAAAAATCTTACGATTTCTTGGTATAGCCCAGTCATTACGAAAAGAATGAGAATAACAATGATAGCTTGAATTCCAAGAAGACATAAAGTAGCAAAAGTTCTTTTCCGACGACTTTCATATTCCTTCGCTTCCTTTGGCAAATAAGCATTCATCTCCCTGCCAAATTGAATAAGTTGTTCTTCTGTTATGATTTTTTCTCTTAATGGAGAGAAAAGTTTTAAATGGTCTTGGAATGTTCTAACTCTTGAATAGAAATTCGCAATCAGCAAAATCGATGAAATTAAACAAATAATAATCCCAAATGGAATTATTATGCTGATAATCTGATGAGTAGGACTGTTTTGAAACCCGAAAAATGAAAAGACCGCCAATAAAAACCCCTCAAGGGTTAAGAGTGCTCCCCAATATTCATATTCAACCCGCTGATAATTAGAAAGTATATCATTCAGAACTTTAGAATGATCATCTTCTAGTTCTTTAATTTTCTCCTTTGATAAAGGAGTTCCTTGAATCATAAACCCCTCCGCGTAAAGTAGTATTGAGGTAAAAGCACGAATTAACAAAGCATCATTTGACTCTCAAACTGCATATTCCTATAATTTACGAAAGGACACGACAACCAGGCCAGATACGACCAACCACCTTGAAAGTAGCGACAAACTAATTGAAGGGCAACAGTGCTGAAAAGCATTCGTTGCCCTTCTTATTTTTACAAGGGGAGTCCCCAATGGAAAATAACGAACTTAACAAACTAGAAGATAAAATTACAAAACAATTAGCACGCGTACGAAAACATGCGCCCTTCGACAATCCTGAAAACTATATTATTTTTCTTGAGGCACTTCTACGATCTATGCATGAAAACCAGATTGAGTCAAAAAATACTGATCAAGAAAGGTTAAAAGAGCATCAACGGCTCCTGATCAAAATTAAAACTTTGACAGAAGTAATAGCAAAATTTCATCAGGAGAGTGATGCTACCCGGGAATTATTATTTAAGAGTACGATACATCGTTATTTCAAGGTTCGACAAAACATTATAGCCAAAAGGGGATATACCTTTGGAGCGGCACTTGAAGATGAAAACAAGGCTAATCAATATTATTCTCCAAAAGAATTTGGGATCATCTATACGGACCTGGAAAATCACTTTAAGACGTGGAGATCAAGGAATAAGGAGTTTGTATTGGAGGTTGAAAAAGGTTACACCGCTACAACCTAAAGGTTACACCGCTGTAACCTAAAGGAAGCGCGTAACCAAAATGGATACGCCGCAAAATACCGACGCCACTTTCCGAATTAAGTATATTGTTGCCGGACGATGGGACTGAATTAGCAATAAAGAACCCGCTCCAATAGCAGTTGAAGCGGGTTAATTCAGAACTTTAAAAACACCAGAAGGGAGAGCAGTTCGATGGCAACGGTATATGGCAGATTTTTTATACCGCCCAGATCCATAATAACAAAACATCTGGGTTGACATCAAACAGAACCTAATTACTTTATAGCTCGATAGCGCGGATGCTTTAGACATCCGCGCTATCGATAAACAATCATAGCTGATAAGAGCTACGAAAGCCTGATACAAATGTACGCTCTTATTGGTTCATAGTCAAAAACTAAAGGAGCGTACAAAATGGCAAACCATTTACCCATCGAAAAGAAATCCTTAATTCTCTCCCTTCTCTGTGAAGGGCAATCAGTACGGGCGACATCCCGCATTGCAGACGTTAGCCCTGTAACCGTTTTAAAATTGTTACTTGAGGCTGGAGAGAAAGCGAAAGATATTCAAGATTCTCAAATGGTAAATATTCAATCGAAATATATTCAAGTTGATGAAGCCTGGAGTTACGTGGGGAAAAAACAGAAGAAGACAACGGCACTTGATGACGACGAAATGGGAGATCAGTATGTGTATGTCGCCCTAGACTCTGAAACGAAGCTAGTTCCTGCGTTCTTAGTAGGCAAACGAAATGGAAGCAACGCCCTCTCGTTTATGGATGAACTTAAATACAGAATCACAAACCGATTCCAACTTTCAACCGATGCGTTTGCACCTTATTTCAATGTTGTCGATTCTGTCTTTGGCAATGATGTAGACTATGGACAAATCCATAAAGAGTATCGAGAAGAAACGAGGGGAGAGAAACGGTACAGTCCGGGTCAAATAATACGTGTAACAATAAAACCGCTTATCGGAAACCCAAAGAGGAAACATATCTCGACAAGCCATATCGAACGGCAGAACCTAACGATCCGTATGAACATGCGACGCTTTACACGTTTGACGAATGGGTATTCAAAGAGTCTTAGGCATCACAAGGCAGCAGTTGCATTGCATTTCTTTTTTTACAACTTCGTACGAATCCATGAATCGCTACGGGTTACACCGGCTATGGAGGCGAAGATTACAAATAAGTTGTGGAACTTTTCTGACCTTTTGACATGGGGAACTCAGAGAATAGCGGCATAAATAATTCAAACTGTAACAGCACCAAAAACTCGTTGACATTGTAGCGCACCTTCAGTATATTTACAATTCAACTTTTGATTTTCTCGAAACAAGGTCGGAAATTGAGCGGAAAACCGATAAAGAATGTCTGCTGATCGCGATCATCATGTAACAAAAGAGCGAAAGTTTCAGATCCTTGTCATTCCTCAGGGAAATGCAGGCGAAAAACGGTCGTTCGACCTTACAATGGGGCGGATCATCGCTATGGTCGGCGGGTTTGTTGCAGTAATTTTGGTTGCTGTCGTTTTGCTTCTCGGCTACACCCCGCTCGGAGTGCTGGTTCCGATCTCGAATACTGAAATTCAGAAACGATACGGGATCCAGCTTTATGAATTACAGACGCGGCTGAGCAAGGTCTCTGAAGAATTTATTGTCCTTCGTGAGTATAATCGCAAACTGCGGGGTGCTCTCGGCGAAAATTTGAAGAAAGACACTGTTTCATCTTCAATTGCTTCGAATGAGGAAATTATTGCGCCGCCTCAAGGGGCGACTCCGGAAGTGCAGCAGCAAACTTCGTCCGAACCTCAACTGAGAACCGAAACTGCTGCGTTTGGGTTCACACCGCAGTATGTGTCGGCAAACAAGCCGTTTCAGGCGTCGTTTCCGTTGTACCCCCCCGTCGTGGGGTACGTGTCCCAGGGCTTTGATGATGCGCGAAAACATTACGGGATTGATTACGCAGGCCGGCGGGGCTCGATTGTAAGCGCGGCTGCCGACGGGTATATTGTCTTTTCGGGATGGACATATGATGACGGCAATATGATTATTCTTTCCCATGGCAGCGGATATTTTACAATCTATAAACATAACCAGTCGCTGTTGAAATCGGCGAGCGAATTTGTCAAACGGGGAGAGCCAATAGCCCTTCTCGGGAATTCGGGGAATACGAGCTATGGTCCTCACCTTCATTTTGAGCTGTGGAAAGACGGCCAACCGCAAAACCCGGATGAGTATATGATAGCAATCGAATCTATGTGAACAAGGAACGCCGCCATGTCTGAAAAAAATGCTGTAAAAGAGTTGAACCTTATCGGTTCAGGAACGACCGTCGAAGGAAAAATCCGGACGCAAGGAAATATCCGAATCGACGGCAAAATGATGGGCGAACTCCACGCAGCAGAAAATGTTGCTGTCGGCCTGACCGGTGAAATTGAGGGGAACATCAACGGGAAAAATGTCACCGTGGGCGGAAAAATTCGGGGCAATATTATCGCGGTCGATAAGCTTGTCTTCGAGGGAAAAGCGGTTGTCCGCGGCGATATTCGGGCCGCCCGCCTGGTGATTGATGAGGGAGCTGTGTTCGACGGGAAAATTTCCATGACTGATGCGCGCGCTGTAAATCATGACGTCCAAAAATATTAAGACTGTGAGGCAATGGAACAGCAGGACGAAAAGCTGTTCGATGGAGATCGCAACACGCTGCGGGGTTTTGCTCCGTTTCTAACGCTGGGAATTCAGCTCGCTCTTTCTGTTGTTGTCTTTTTTTTTCTCGGAAAATGGATGGACAGCCGGTTCAATACGTCGCCGTGGCTGATGCTCGGAGGATTAATTATCGGCGGAGTCGGCGGGATGGTTAAATTCATAACTTCAGTAATGAAGTTAGGTCAACAGCAAGACGCATTGGATGCAGAACGAAAACAACACAAGAAAGTTTGATATCTCTTTTCCGCGTCAAATCGCCGTTGTTGTTATCCTGAGTGCTCTGCTCTCAGTTTATCCGCTTTTTGCTTTTGCTTCAGCAGAAGTTGTTCGCGCCTGTATCGCAGGGGTTACGATAAGTTTGGCGAACGTGTTGGCCGGTTATGCGGCGATTGAATACTCTGTCGATAAATCGTACACGGTATTCTTGAAAGCTGTGCTCGGCGGAATGGGGCTTCGTATGTTGGTGATGCTCGGAGCGCTGCTGATGTTAATAGAGGTCTTCCATTTTCGCACCGTGCCTCTCGTGGCTTCGCTGATGGGATTTTATGTTCTGTTTTTGATTCTCGAAGTGATGTTCATGCAAAAAAAATTGGGCAAAAGAACCGAAGGATAAATCAGTGGCATCGTTTTTTCTTTTTGACACTCAACCTGCGATTCATGCCGCTGCCGACTCTGCTGCCGTTATCGTCGACACTGCGCGTGTTTCCGCGGCGCATGAGGAGAGTGAGAATCTTTTCACGCATCTCCTCAAACACGTTCAGGATGCGCACGAGCTCGAGACCCCGTTCGGACGCATCGAGCTTCCGCATCTTCATCTCTTCGGCCTCGACATGTCGATAACGAAACACGTTGTTTTTTTGTGGCTCGCCGCGGTTATGCTCGTCATTATCCTGGCGCTCGTTGCACGGAAAAATAGGAAACATGCCGTTCCGACAGGCTTTGGTAATCTCATCGAAATGTTCGTCGTTTTTGTCCGCAATGAGATCGCGATTCCCAATATGGGGCTGGCCGGACTCAAATATCTTCCGTACCTGTTGACGACCTTCTTTTTTATTCTTTTGATGAACTTGCTGGGACTTGTACCGTACGGCGCTTCGGCTACCGGGAACGTCAGCGTAACGGCGGGTCTCGCGGTTATCGCCTACATCATGATCCAGGCGTCTGCGATTCGCACGCAGGGACTCGTCCATTACTTCGCTCATTTTACTGGCGGCGTCCATTGGATTCTATGGCCCATCATGATTCCGATAGAAATTCTCGGAACGTTCACCAAAGCGTTTGCATTGTGTGTTCGTTTGTTTGCGAATATGACCGCCGGCCACATCGTCATCGTCTCACTGCTCGGATTAATCTTTGTGTTTGGAAAATTATCTCCGGCACTGGGATACACAGTTTCGCTACCGTCTGTCCTTTTCACACTCGGAATAGATCTTCTTGAGCTTTTTGTTGCGTTCCTTCAGGCATATATTTTTACAATGCTGACGTCGCTTTTTATGGGGCTCGGTATGCAGGTGGAAAGCCATGACGCCCATGAAGAACATGCGCATTAAAATTCTAGAGATCATCGTTCACTATTTATACCATCTATACTTATAGGAGAAATATAATGGAAGCAAATCCAATTGAAGTCGCGAAAGCTGTAGCAACACAATGGGGATATTTGGCAGCAGGGTTCGGAGCAGCAATCACCGTTGTCGGTGCGGGTCTGGGAATCGGCAAGCTCGCCGCAGCGGCAATGGAGGCAAGCGGCCGTCAGCCCGAAGTTGCCGGACAGGTCAGAACTTCGATGTTGATTGCAGCAGCGCTTATTGAAGGCGTAACTTTTTTTGCGCTCGCTATTTGCATTATTCTTGCAACCAAGTAAAACTCAACAGGGATAGATATGTTAGACATTAATCCGGGACTCATCCTCTGGACGATTATTACCTTTATACTCTTGCTGTTCATTCTCGGCAAAGTGGCGTGGAAGCCGCTGGTGAACGCTTTGCAGGCGCGGGAACAAAGTATTCGCGACGCATTGCTTAAAGCTGAAGAGGCTAGAAAGGAATCAGAACGGCTGCTTGCGGAAAACACGGCGGCGATGAAGCGGGCGAACGAAGAAACGTCGCGCATTCTAAAAGAAGGGCGCGAATTAGCCGAACAGATG
>CAWJKX010000177.1:0-22479 GCA_963843065.1 uncultured Bacteroidota bacterium | reverse complement strand
GAGACGAAATCCAGCTCGGCGACATCCTCATGAAAGCCGATCGGCGGGTTGAAAATGAGTCCGCCGCGGTCTGCGAGCAGCAACGTCGCCGCCGATTTGAACTCTTCCGGTTCGCGCTTCTTCGACGGGATTAAGACATTGTTTTGATAGGCCCATGAAAGCTGCAGTGACGACATCGACGTACCGATACTCGCCCGTCCCTGCCGCTGCGCGGGTATTTGTGTCAACCGTGCCATCTCGAACAGGCCGTCCAATTCCGCTTCCGTGACCGTAAAAGAATTCTTCGCATCGATATGCCAGCGTCCGGCAAGCTCGAACGCGCCATCCTTATGTACAATCTTCCCGTATTGAAAGAAACTCGACTCCTTCGTCGTCATATATCCCGTCGTTTGATCGCGGTTAAGCAGCGAAGGAATTTTGTGCCGCTGCGAAAGGGCTGCAATTGCCGGCATCAGGGATGAGTCGCCGTATTCAGTGAGAAGAATATCAGGGTCGCAGCGATGCAGGTGCCAGTTCAGCGCCTCGAGCATCTCAACGGGATTTTGCTGCTCAAGCGCATATACCGTGCCGTCATACGCGATTTCAATCTGGAAATTTTTCTGATATTTTGGAGGGACAAAATCGTTCGCGTTGCGAAGCGACATGATGGACAACGGCGGCAGCGCATACTCCAGCGCATTGCCGGAATCGTTGACCTCCCACCGAACCAACTCTCCCGCATCATCAATTTCGTAGATGCCGAGTGCCAGCGGAAAAAGTTTCGTCTCATACAGAAATAGTTGAGAGACAAGAATATCGGAGTTATAGAACGCGAAATGAGGGAAGAACCGTTCGAAATACCACACCACTTCTTTGAAACGCGTCGTATCGTGGACATAGACCTGCACGACATCCCACGAATCGCCGGAATAAATTTCTTTCCGTGTTGCCCGCCCCAGCGACACTTCAACCGGAGAACGGTCGCTGAGCGCCGTAACGCGTCTGGCGTCGGAATCGTTCACGTGAAGAAAAAACGACGGACGATAACGCCGAAAACAGCAATGCTTCATCCCGTTTCGGTCGATGAACCACAACGTGATTCCTTTCGCTGAAGGATACACGTCGAAGAGCCAGCCGTTCACAATGCTGCTCATTCTGCTCCTTATTGACTATGACGAGAAGCCGCCAGTTGGTCTTCCAGTCGAAGAATTCGCTCGTGGAGGCGTTTGATCAATTTCCGCTGTTCGACGGCAATCGATATGGCAATGCTTTCGAACGGAATTATGCGCATGGCGTAAAAATTTTCCGCCAAGTGCAGTTTCGCCGAGCGGAAAATATCGTCAAAAAGCTCCTGGTCGTCTTTGCGAAGTCCGTGGCGGTACTTCGACCAGCTTGCGATCTCGTTGTCTATAATGTTGGTGAAGGTCGGGTACTGTTCGCCCCATCGTCGATCACTCCTTTCTCAAGAAAAAGTTTCGGTACATCGTCGTCCACTTGCAACCGGTAAATAGTATCGACGCCTGCCTGTAATGTTGCAAACAACTCGTTCCGTTCTTTCGGCAGCACATTCAATTTCCTGCACACAAGAAGCACAGAAATGCCGTCTGCTTTCATTTCCTGAAGCGCGGAGATGACCCGTCGGAGGATCTGCCGGACTTCCTGCAACGACGCCTGCTGGTCATAAAACGTGTCGAGGAGGCCGAAGATCATCGTGGTGCGTGAATCGATCGTGTTGAGGAATGAAGGGAGCCGGTGAACGATCGCCTGTTCCATCTGATAACAGGTAAAGCCGCGGGAAACATAAATGTGGCGGAGAAAATCGTCGATGTTCAGTTTCCTCTCCCGCGCAAACTGGGAAAGGAAATGAACATTGAACCTGTTGCAGCCGTCGACGACAGCAACGGAAGAACCGCCGGCGATTCCGTATGCAGCCATTTTCAGCGAGAGCAGGAAGATCGGTTTGTCGCCGTACAAAAAGATATGTTTTGCCGGGAGGCGCTGCAAAATGCTGCACCATTGTCTGATACGGAACCGGATAAGCAGGTAGAGAAACAATTGTACCCATGGCTAGTTATGATGCTTGTGCAAAAAGAGGGTATCTCGTGTCCAGCGATTCGGTAAACCGATGAAGAACATTTGCCGCAGTGACAAAATTATCCGGCACATGCTCCCGTTTGGCACGGTCAAAATACTGCTGAAGTTGCAGCGCATTGACAAAAGCGTTATCGGCAACATTATGGAATACCACGAACGTTGAGCCGGCTGCTGGCTGCACTCTTTTGATGCGTGAATAAAGATCGACGATATCCTTTTTGTTGTAAAAATAATTAGAGCGGTCGCCAAGTTCCGAATGACCGGCAATACTTTTGCCGCGCCCCATCATGCGAAAATATGCCGCTCCGTTCCATGCTTCAGCTGTAAACGGCATGTAATGCTTCATCGGCGGCAAGTCGACATTGACGAGGTGAAGTTTATTCTCCTGCAAAAAATTATAGACCAAAGGATTGCTCCATGAAACATGCCTCACTTCCACAAAAACACGATACGGGTAAAAGACCCTGCCAAACTGCTGGAGATATTTTCGATGCTCCGGTGTGTTGATGAAAGAATGAGGGAACTGCATCACGAGCCCGCCTAATTTCCCCGACGCGGCAAGAGGTTCAAGGAGACGGCGAACAGAACGGACATCCTCGTTCGTCGCATCGAAGGTGTGAGTAAACCCGCGAAAGAGTTTTACCGTGAACATAAAATTTCTATTCGCCGCAACATCCTCGAGCCAGCGCCGCGCATGCTCGGGATCGAAAGCGGCGTTATAGAATGTCGCGTTGATCTCGACATTGTCGAGAAACCGGCAGTAATGCTCGAGTTTGCGAAACCCTTTTCTTACCTCCGGAGGGTAAAAAAGCTTATCGAACGCCCCGAATTCCCATCCGCCCATCCCTGCAAAAATTTTTGACTCTTCAACCGCAAACATAGGAGCCTCCTTCTGGTAATAGAATAAAAAAGCCCGGTCTCGAGAGAACACACTACTGCGCTCTTCACAAAACCGGGCTTGAGTATTTCAACAACCCTGTTGCTATGTAGTTACATTCTTCCCCCGATACGGCGATCCACTAAGGACACGAAGCAACACGAAGAAAGATAAACGAAAAACAACTCATGTATTATTTCTCACTCCATACGGCAAGCTCATTCCCATTCGGGTCTGTAAAATGGAAACGCCGTCCACCGGGAAAATCGAACGGCGGCTTCGTTATTTTTCCGCCGTTGCGAATGACAACTTCTTTCGTTTTTTCCAGTTCGGACGAATAGATGACCACGAGCACGCCGTTTCCGGAGATCGATTGTGCCTTTGCAAACCCTCCGCTTATCCGGCCGTCTTCGAAACTGGTGTAGTCAGGACCGTAGTCGGTAAACTTCCAGCCAAAGACGGCCGTGTAGAAATTTTTCGTCGCCGTGATATCTGTGGCTGGAAATTCTATATAATCGATGCGATGGTTGTTGTTTGAGATTGTCACGGCCGGCTCCTTTATTGTGGAATGTGATGAATCTTGAGCATGCAATGTAAAACTGAGAAAGCCACAGAGGCAAAACATAACAGATAAAATCTGTTTCCCAAATATTTTCATAGAATTATTCCTTTTCCAATTCTACCATTTCGGGCATCTCATCATAAGTCTTACCGTTAAGAAGTCTGCCATTTCTCTTTTTATTTCTTCCACCCCATTGTTTGAAAAAGAAAGCGACATCAGCTTTTTTACATTGCCCTTGAATATCCAAAACCCAATCCGTCTCCATTGGCCGTGGTCGATGACCGCTTTCACCGCCAACAATCACCCAATCTATTTTCTTTAGATTCATGTTACAGAGCGGTCCGATAAGAGGTTCACAGGAAAGGAATTTCACTTTTGCCTTTGTCTTTCTTAATAAGTCGATCCGATGCTTGACTTTGTCGTTCTCGACGGAAACCCCCATCCAAATATTGTGCGTCCACTTCAGTTCTGAATGAAGTTTTAAAAGTCTCTCAGCTCTTTTCGTGAGTATCTGAAAAACATGCTGCGGATTGTCATTCATCACATCAAAAACCCGCTGAATAAATTCTAAAGGGATGTTTTCATGGAATAAATCACTCATCGAATTAACAAAAACGATTTTTGATGTTTTCCACGTGTAGGGGATCCTTAATGCATCAGGATGTATTCTTACGGCAAATCCATCTTTATATTTTTCAATACCCATCGCTTGCAACCGGCGAGACATTATCTCGGCATAGCAAAATTTGCATCCAGCGGAGATTTTGGAACACCCCGTTGTTGGGTTCCACGTCATCTCGGTCCATTCAATGCTCGATTGTGCCATGTTAAAAGTCCATTGTTAATTGTGATTTAATCCTTCGTTGAACTTTCTCAAAAAAATCAACACCCCGCGGATCTTTAGAGTAAAAGGAAAGATAATACAACTACACCTTGTTATTCTCTTTAATCTTTGCGTAACCTGCTCCTGCAAACAGGTCAATATAGACTAGTTGATTCCACTTCTTTTTCATTCCGTTGGTAAAGATATCACAATAACTCCCAACCAACTTATACTTTTCCAAAGACCATTCACGAACTGTTGGCGTAAAAAGCCCATCTGGCTCTACTTCTATTTGCGGATTGAATTTATCCATAAGTATTTGATAGATAATTCATTTTTCAATCAGCTTTTTCATCGCCTCCAATACTCCCTCCCAGTTTTTGCCGGAATGCTCCAGCTCGGCTTCGGTGGCGATATTGTCCTGGGTCAGAGAAAGCTCAGTCCTGTCACCGTGCGATGAGAGTTCGAATGTCAGAACGGCATAGTTTTCCGGAACGTCGGACGTCGATGAAAAGGAACTCCAATAGTTGTATTGGAAAACTTTCTCCTTTTCGAATTTCAGGATCGTTCCTTTGTCTTCGTATTCTTTCCCTTCCCACGTCCCTGTGAAACGAATCGGGCTTCCTACTTTCCAGTCGGAGGTAACCTTCGTGCCAAACAGATATTGTTTTATCCATTCCGGGGACGTCAACGCTTCCCAGACTTTCGACGCCGGCGCCTTGATGCTCAGCGTTTTTCGCAAAAGGAGTGGATGCTTTGCCATAGTCTTATCTATCCTTGAGGTTTGTAATGGGTTTCTGCAATCGTGTACTCGAAGTCGTACAAATGTTTTCCGTCGATGATGTTGATCTCCATCTTCCCGGCAAGCCCGGTCAGCTGACCGGTACCGGAATCCGGCACAACCGTAACACTCAGCTGTGCGGCACCGCGCGTCATGGTGCCGCTATGCTGCAGCACGAAAGCACCGCTGCGTCCCTGCAGCGTTCCGATGACCCGTTCGATCGCGACGTATCCAGCCGATCCCTTCACACCTGTTCCCGCACTCAACATTTCTCCCTTGCTCACAGCTTCAAGATCGCCGTGGAATTGCTTATCAATCGACAGCCGTCCCAATGTTGAATCTGCGGTAGTGTCCGCCAGTTTCTGAGGGTTGAGCTTCACTTCAAATGTTCCGGTTGCACGGTTCATCGTCATCTCCTGCTGACAAAATTATCAACAACAAAATTTGAGTATTACCTTAATTTGTGTGAACATAATAAAATTCTTCAGCCGTGTCATTCTGAACGAGTCTCGCGGAAGCGGGACGAAGTGAATGCCAAAGGCATCCCCTTGGGAGAATCCATGACGGCTCAGCGCCGTAAATCTTCAAAGCTGCAGTGTCGTGGATCCTCACGAAGTGATGCCTTCGGCATTCTCCCGCCATAAGGCGGCGGGATCAGGATGACAAAACAAAACATTGTTGAGATGGCTCTTGCCAAAATTAGAACCTACCAAAATTTGTGATCGATGGATGGGATGAAAGCCGCCAAACATCTCTACCACTACTGCACCCTTCCCCGACGGTGTTTCGAACGTAACTTTATCTCCACTTCGCCGGCGATCTTTCCATTCTGGCGCGGGAATGCGATCTCCACCGTCCCAAAATGATCGTCCGGAATGCGAACGCTCAGCAGGTCCAGTATCTGTTTGAGATAAAAATTGATCTGCCGTTCTTCTTCTATCGAATACGTCGATGTTGCCATAACTGCCTCGTTCCTTACGACGCTTTTGAGTACGCTTTTGTATTCATCGGTCAATGCGTCGATCTTCTTTTTGTCGAGAGCGCGGATCATCCCGACCACGACGCCGAGCACTTTGAAATTCTCGTCGCTCCTGCTGACATGGATCGGCTTATATTTCTTATTCTCCGGGCGAAGCACAACGCCGCTCTCTTCTTTGTAATAACGCTTGATCGTCGGCTCTCCTTCCACGGCGGCAACCACGATCTCACCGTTGCGGGGGTCTTTTTTGGGGTCGACGAAAAGCAGGTCGCCGGTAGAAAGCTGTGCGTCCTTCATGCTGTCGCCGCGCACGTAAATACCGAACAAATCATCGGACGCAGTAATGTAGCGCCGAACCTCGAATGTATCGACCATGTTTTCCTGGGATGTGAACGGATGCCCCGCCGGCGCACTCCCGTAAATCGGGATGCCGGACGGCCGTTCATGCAGCAGCTCAATGCCGCGCGAAGTGTTTGGAACATAACGGAGCGCTTTCTTCTTTTCCATAAGAAGAAGGTGCATCCGAGCGGCGCTCGGCTGAATCTTCAACTTGTCGGAAATTTCCTGCAGCGTCGGAGGGTAGCTGTTGTCCTCGATGAACTGCTTCACAAAATTATAGACCTTTTGCTGACGGGAGGTGAGCTCGATCAATGGCGATGACATAGTGTAATCCTTTACATAGTATAAATATATTTACTATGGTGGAATATATACTATCGAAAGGAATTTGTCAAGTACAAAATGAAGAATTTTTCGGACGAAGTTCATTTCGTTGACAAATCGGACAATCGTTCGTATATTGATGCACCGAAAGGGCCGTTAGCTCAGCTGGGAGAGCGCGTGAATGGCATTCACGAGGTCAGCGGTTCGATCCCGCTACGGTCCACAAAAAGGTTGAAACGGAAATAAAAAAGGCGAACATACATCATGTTCGCCTTTTTCTTTGTCGGGGCGGGGAGATTCGAACTCCCGACCGTGGCGCCACAGGCGCCACGCTCTACCGGTTGATACTCTCGAGGAATCGTTTAGCACCCCTCCCTTTGATTTGTTTCTCCGCATGAACCGCTTCAGCTCGAGACCCATATTCCCTAAAATAAACAAGGTGCCAAGGTACACCCCTCTGCGTCGACTTCGACTTACCAGCATTATGCTCCTTTAACCGCTCAGAAACATTCTGGGTCGAACCAGTGTAATATTTGTTTGTCATCTCGCTACGGAGAATATAGATCCAAAACATGCTATCCCTAAAAAGAGAAGGCGATCCTACAAGAGAATCGCCTTCTTTGTCGGGGCGGGGAGATTCGAACTCCCGACCTCTTGGTCCCGAACCAAGCGCTCTAGCCGGGCTGAGCCACGCCCCGAATCAAGTGGATTAATTATACGAAACTATTTCAGCAAAATCAAAACCTCCTCTGCAATCCGTGGAATCTCGCTCTCCTCTTCAATATCGAACCAACGAATCCTGGCATCTCTCCTAAACCATGTCAATTGGCGCTTGGCAAACCGCCGTGTGTTCTGCTTCATTAATTCGACCATTCGCTCATAGCTGATTTCTTTTCGCAGAAAGGCGAATGCCTCTGTGTAGCCCACCGTCTGTAAAGATTTATACCGGTCGTCATAACCGCGGGAGAGCAATCCTTTCACCTCATCCAAAAAACCGGCGGCAAGCATTCTCTCAACCCGGGAATTGATCCGATCGTATAGCTTCTTCCTTTCCCATTGCAATCCGACAAAAACAGGGTTGAAGAACTTCTTCTTCTCATGTTCGTCGTGATGCTGCGAGATGGGCTTACCCGTCGAATAATAGACTTCCAGTGCACGTATAATTCTCCTTTGGTTCGACGGCAGCATTCTGGCTGCTGCCTCTGGGTCAACGCACCGTAGCTCTCTAAGGAGCACATCGACTCCCTCGGACTCCAACCGGGCTTCCAGCTCTTCGCGTAACTCTTCTTTTCGACCGGGACCCGAGAACAATCCATCGACCAGTGAGCGGATGTACAATCCTGTCCCGCCGACAACAATCGGCAGTTTCTTTCGCTTCACAATTTTATCAATTATTTTTCTACCGTCAGTGCCGAACTCGCCGGCGCTGAAATGCTGATCCGGAAGAATTTCATCGACGAAGTAATGTTTGACTTTTTTCAGTTCATCCTGAGAAGGTTTTGCCGTTCCGATAGTGAGCAATCGATAGACCTGGCGGGAATCTGCGGAAATAATTTCGGCCGGCATGATGCGGGCAATTTCTAAAGCGAGATGAGTTTTCCCCGAGGCCGTAGGGCTGGTGATGACGAGAATTGTAGGAAGCGGGCTGTTTAACTCCATCCATTTTTTCCAACGAGGGGTACGAATTTGAAGCCGAAGGTTTCTTCAGCCACAAATGTGTCCCCTATTCTTCTGATGACCATCACTTTCTGAACCTCCCGATCGCCGACCGGAATCACCAGCCGCCCGCCGTCGGCAAGCTGCTGCTTGAGCGATTCGGGAACATCGGGAGCACCGGCAGTGACGATAATTCCGTCGAACGGAGCAAATTCACTCCATCCGACAGTGCCGTCTCCCCCTTTCGACGCGATGCGCAAATTCAATTTATCGAACATTTTTCTGGCCTCAGAGAGAAGGCCGAGATGCCGCTCGATCGTGAACACTCTGCATCCCATCTTCGCTAGAACGACCGCCTGATAACCAGACCCTGTTCCAACTTCGAGCACTTTGGCTCCCGGTTTGCATGCAAGTGCCTGAGTCATGTAGGCGACGGTGTACGGCTGAGAAATTGTTTGCTCATAGCCGATCGGCAGGGCGCTGTCTTCGTAGGCACGGTTGACAAACGGCAGTTCCACAAAAAGATGCCGCTCGACTTTCGCCATCGCGGCAAGGACGTTCGGGTCGGAGATTCCCTTCGTTTCCAACAGGGAAATCATTTCTTTTCGTTCAGTCTCGAATCGTCCCAAGGTTTGCCGTTGATGTTTTGCAAAAAATAATTTTCGCGCGAAGACGCAAAGCCGCTGAAGTTCTTTGTTTTAAGTCTTGCACCTTGGCGACTTTGCGCGAGATAAATTCTCCCGGTTTTCACAAAGTACGCATTAATAATCCTGAAACAACACCTTCACAAAATTGATCGTTGTGGAAAAATGTCTCATGTGACTCTTCTCCCCGTCATAGACCGTGTCAATCGGAACAAATCCGAATCGGAACCCATGCGAGGCAGCCTTGATAATGAATTCCGTCTCTGCCTCAAACCCGTTTGTCTTCAGACAGACGAACTCCAACACTTTTCTATCGATAAGGCGGTAGCCCGATTGGCTATCGGAAATTTTTTTCGCCGTCCGCGCGCTGACTAAAAAGGTTGTGATCGTGTTGGAAAGAACCCGATGAAACGGCATCCCTTTTTTATTGTGAAGCCTGCTCCCAATGATAACATCGTACTCGCCCGATGAATACAGGCCGGTAAACTGCGGGATGAAATCCGGCGGATGTTGAAGATCGGCGTCCAAGGTAATGACAGCGTCGAGCGATGACTGAAGTATAAAATTAAATCCAGTCTGAAGCGCAGCCCCTTTTCCCCTATTCGCCGGATGACTCAAGACTCTGGCGCCGAAGGAGGCGGCAACCGAGCCGGTCGTGTCTGAAGAACCGTCGTCAACAACGATGATGTTTTCAAGAGCGATATGTTGCGCAACCCCGACGATAACCGCGCCGATCGTACCCTCCGCATTAAAAGCGGGTATAATAACGCCGATATTCTTCATTGACTCACGATTCCGTCAGGCTACACTTCGTCCTGAACGGCCTGCCAAATGTTCTTCCACGAACGCTCCATAGAAAGGACGAGGCGTTCGCGCAATTCTTTCCGAAGTTCCTGTGATTTTAATCCCCGCATCAGCACGCCGTCTTCGGCAATGGAAATTGTTCCCGTCTCTTCCGATACCACGACGGAAATGACGTCCGCCTGTTCCGATATCCCAAGCGCTGCACGATGGCGCATCCCCAGCACGATGTCTCCGACTCTTGTAGCAGCCGACAACGGCAGCGTACATCGTGCCGCCTCGATGGTCCTGTCGTTTACAATAACAGCACCATCATGGAGAGGAGATTTTGGATTAAATATAGACAACAGCAGCGCTCTGCTCACCCTTGCCTGGAGGATTATGCCCGATTCGCTGACGCTTTTCAAACCAGTCCCCCGCACGATGATGATCAGCGCTCCCTGTTTTTTCTTTGCGAGATCGACCGCAGCACTCGCTATTTCTTCGATCGATTCATCAACATCAATCCGCAAGAACATCCGTACGATTCTGTTGCGCGCTATCGTGGAGAGCAACCGTCGGATCTCGGGCTGGAATAAAATGACAAACGCGATCACCCATATGTCGGTCAGCGTCCTCAGAAGCCAGCCCATCGCTTTTAAATTGATCGCCTGGGCAAGAAATGAGAAACCGATGATAACTACCATTCCCACAAAGATCTGCGCCGCAATAGTCCCTCGCATGACAATGTAGAGCCGGTAAAATATAAACGATACCACGGCGATATCGAACAGATCGATGAGAGAAACGGCCACAAAACCAATTTTGAAAAGTTCCATAGAAAGAGTCTTGAAATGTTTATGCAGCTCTCATAATGGCATCAGCGACAACCGCAATCCGTTTCATTTCTTTGACGTCGTGCACCCGTAAAACATTCGCTCCCTGAAAAATAGATGCCGCGACTGCGGCGGCTGTTCCTTCAAGCCGCTGATCGACGGGAAGATTGAGAAGCATTCCGATGAACGCCTTTCGGGAAGGACCGACGACAATCGGGCAGTGCAACTCGGCGAGCCGATGTAAATCCTTAATGAGGGAGAGATTATGTTCGAGTTTCTTTCCGAATCCCAATCCAGGGTCTACCCAAACGTGCTCAATACCGGCTTCCCTCGCTTTTTCGACTGATTGGGAGAGGCTCGACGCCACTTCTTCAACGACGTTTTCGTAAACGGGATTTTGCTGCATCGTTTTCGGCGTCCCCTTGATGTGCATTGCGATTAATACCGCTTCGTGAGAAGCGACCATTTGAGCCATCGCGGAATCATAATTCAGTCCGCTGATGTCATTCACGATCACTGCGCCCGCTTTCAATGCAGCTTCTGCAACAACTGCTTTGTAGGTATCGATTGAAATCAAGACATCCGACCGCGAAGAAAGCTCTTCAATGACCGGGACGACTCTTCGGATCTCTTCATCAGCGCCGATTTCTTCTGCGCCTTCTCCGTACGGGCCTTTCGGCCTTGTCGATTCACCTCCCACATCGATGATATCCGCTCCGTCCGCTGCCATTTGCAGCGCATGCGTGACCGCCTGTTTCTTGTCGAAATACTTCCCGCCGTCAGAAAACGAATCGGGCGTGACATTCAAAACGCCCATCAGATACGTTCGCGATGAGAGGTCGATGAACTTTCCGCCGCATCGAAAGGCGAACTGTGAATTGTGGATGTCTGTTTCTACTGAGGGCATTGTCGTCGGACATTCATTTCGTCAGAATATATCGAAATGATGAACGATTAGCAATAAATGAACAACCCTCTCGGTCGAGAGGGTTGTGGATTACGCCGATTGTTTTTTCTTATGAGAAAGCATCTCTTTCAACTTTGCCTTCTGTTTGCGCTGGCGCTTCCGATGTTTCCTGCTGACCCGTAGTCCTTTTTTATTCATCGAAGATACTTCTCCTTAGATTGGATATTATGGTTCGCTGCATGAATGATAAAATCCGCATTTCGGGCAATACAATTTGCATTTTCGGCTGTCGAGCTTCGTTCCGCAATTAACGCAATATTGCCAGTAGTGGGGTTCCGCCGCGGCACGCTGCACGGCAGAAGTTAGGATCGATTGTATTTCGGTGATTTTTAGTTCCTTTTCCATCCTGACTCAAAATAAAAAAATGAATGGCGGGAATCAAGGAACATCTCACGACGGCGTTCTTATTTCATCCTTCGATGCGTTCTCCCGCTCTTCGAGCGGGATCACTTACTCAGGATGAGCATAGCCTGTTCACCCTGAGTAATCCCGTTCCGCTTCAGCGGAACGGGAGCATCGAAGGGCAGCTCAGCTACTCTCACGACGGCGAAAGGTATCCGTCGTTCATGACAAACCGTTCGTACTTTTCGCGCGATGTGAGAAGAGGAAGCATTGATTCAAAATGCCGGTTCAGCGTGCTCAGCCGTTCGTTTTCCGACTGGAGGGCAAGAAACTTTTGCCTGTCCTTTAGCTCTAATCCGGCTTTCTGCACCAGCAGAAAGGATATTTTGGTATCGGAGGATGCTTCGTTGGCGGGCATTACGGTCCCTTTAAAAGCGGTCTCGACGAATCGGTTATACAACTCTATCGCCCGTCGCCGAAGGGAATAGTTGACCTTTTCCACCTTATCATCGAAGAAAATAACTTCGCCGACAAAGTATGGAGCGTCGCTGTCGACAAGCTGCCCCAGTGTGTACCGAGTTCTCCCTTCTACGGCAATATCCAATTGTCCATCATCGGTACTCTTTAACAACGCTTTTGACAATCGCACTGCATCCGGTCGGGTCGATTTTGTCGTTCTCGATAAGGTTGATCCCGAATTCCGTGAGGTTCTCGATGCATGCATTGATGAGAGTCTTGTACCGTTCTTCAAAAATATGGAGAGGCAAAAGCGATCCGGGAAAGAGAACGACTTTGAGCGGGAAGAGTGGGAGGTTTCGAATTCGATGTGAGTTCATAATGCCGATATATGAGCGGAGGACGATGCGGATCGTCCTCCGCGCTGATAATCATTCGTTAACGAGAAGCCGCATCAAACCGGTCGGCAACGTCCGACCAACTGACGACATTCCAGAATGCAGTGAGATAGTCTGCACGGCGGTTCTGGTACTTTAAATAATATGCATGCTCCCACACATCGCAGCCGAGAATCGGCGTCGCACCATCAGTCAACGGATTATCCTGGTTCGCCGTTGAGATGATCGCAAGCTTTTTATCTTTGCCGACAACGAGCCATGCCCATCCGGATCCGAATCGTCCGAGGCCGGCTTTATTAAATTGCTCTTTGAATGTCGCCGTTGAACCGAACGCGCTGTTAATCGAGGAGATAAGCTTCCCGGACGTGGGCTCTTTGACTCCAGCCTTTAATTGCTGCCAGAACATTGAATGATTGACATGGCCGCCGCCGTTGTTGCGGACTACCGTTCGAATTGCTTCGGGCAATGAACTCAGCGATTTGATCAATTCTTCTGCCGGTTTGTTCTGCAACTCCGGGTTGTTCGCAAGAGCATTGTTCAAGTTTGTGACGTAGGCAGCGTGATGCTTGTCGTGATGGATTTCCATCGTCTTTGCATCGATGTATGGTTCGAGAGCATCAAATGCGTAAGGAAGTGCGGGGACAGTGTAAGCCATTGCAAATTCTCCTTCTATTTATGTGGTATGAAAGTGGTTAAAATTTTATCTAAATTATTTTTCCGAAAACAATTCTTAATACATGTTCAACGCGAGTTTCGCTTCCTCCGACATCATGCTCGGATCCCATCGAGGTTCCCACACGACGTCAACCTCTGCTGATGTCACCCCCTTTACCGCTTCAACTTTTTGTTTTACTTCCGGCGGCAAACTTTGCGCCGCAGGACACGCTGGCGAAGTGAGCGTCATTTTGATTTGCACGGCGCCTGCTTTGTCGACATCGACGGAATAAATCAATCCCAATTCGTGGATGTTCACAGGGATCTCAGGGTCGAAACATGTTTTCAACGCCTGGATAACCTGATCCTTCACAATCAACAATTCGAATGTATTAAAATCGGAATTTTCCATCATCTCATCTCGTCATCGTTCAATTGAATTTTGGATCTTCAGTCGATATAACCGCGCCGTTCGATTTCAGCGCTGAGTGGAGTGCGTGCCATGCCAGGCTTGCACATTTGATTCGAGCTGGAAACTCAGCGACGCCGGCAAGAGCTCCGAGGCATCCAAGGTCGTCAAGATCGTCAACTTCTTTATGGACATCACGCGTCACGACGGAATGAAATTTCTCGAAAAGCTTTTCTGCCTCTTCCTTTTTTGTTCCTTTCACCGCCGTTGTCATCATCGAAGCCGATGCTTTCGATATTGCACATCCCGAACCTTGGAAGCTTACGTCCTTGATAACGTCTCCATCCATTTCGACAAACACGGTGAAGTGGTCGCCACACAAAGGATTGTAGCCTTCGGCATGATTTGTCGCATGTTCCAGCTTCCCGAAATTCCTCGGACTTTTGTTGTGGTCGAGAATTAATTGCTGGTACAGTTCATTGAGATCGCTGCTCATGTTCCAAAAATCTCCTTAACTTTCAAAAGAGCGCCTGCAAGCGCATCAATTTCCTCCATCGTATTGTAGAACGCAAACGATGCCCGCGCCGTTGCAGGAATTCCGAATCGCTGCATGACCGGCTGCGTGCAATGATGTCCCGTCCGAATTGCAATCCCATCCCGGTCGACAATCGTTCCGACATCGTGCGCGTGAACATTTCCCATAATAAAGGATATGACGCTCGACTTCTTTTTCGCTGTTCCAATGATGCGCACGCCTTCAATTGCGGAAAGCTTCTCTGTTGCATAGGTCAGCAGATCGTGTTCGTATGACGAGATCGCTTTCAGTCCGAGGTTGTGGACATAATCGATAGCAGCACCAAGCGCAATGGTATCGGCGATGTTCGGTGTACCAGCCTCAAACTTGTATGGAAGTGCATTGTAGGTTGTCTTCTCAAACGTTACTGAACTGATCATGTCCCCCCCGCCCTGATACGGCGGCATCGATTCCAGCAAATTCGCTTTTCCATACAAGACGCCGATCCCCGTCGGCCCGAACACCTTGTGGCCGGAGAAAGCGTAAAAGTCGCAATCGAGTTCTTGCACATCGACCGCAAGATGAGGAGTCGACTGGGCTCCGTCAACAAGCACCGGGATGCCGAATTCGTGCGCTCGTTTGATAATGTGCCTGATCGGATTGATTGTCCCGAGTGAGTTCGAGAGATAGACAATAGAAACAAACTTCGTCTTCTTGTTCAGCAATTTCTCATACTCGTCAATCAACAGCTCGCCGTCGTCGTTCATCGGGATCACGCGAAGCACTGCACCGGTTTGTTCACACAGCAGCTGCCACGGAACAATGTTCGAATGATGTTCCATCGCTGAGATGATGACCTCGTCGCCGGCTTTGATGAATTTTCTTCCGTAACTCTGCGCGACAAGGTTAATTCCCTCAGTTGTGCCCCGGACAAAGATAATTTCGCGTGTTTCAGCGGCATTCAAAAAAAGCTTCACCTTGCCGCGTGCCTTTTCGTATTCGTACGTCGCAAGTTCGCTCAAGGCGTGAACTCCGCGATGAATATTCGCATTCTGTGAAGAATAATATTTTGCCAGCGCATCGATGACAACCTGGGGCTTCTGGCTTGTCGCGGCGTTGTCGAGATAGACCAGCGGCTTGCCATGGACTTTCTGTCGAAGGATCGGAAAGTCTTCCCGGATACGTGCTACCTCAAACTGTGTTTCGCCGTTTTGCCCGGCGTCTTTCACAAGAGTTTCTGTTGAAGGTTTCATAACGCTTTTGTTTCAGAGTGAACAATTTCCGGCAGTGCCGTCTTCACAACTTTTTCCTGGAGCCGCTCAATGACAAGCGTATCGACGTGCTTGCGAAGCGCTTCGTTGTTGATGTAGTTTGTTACTTCGCCCGCAAATCCGACTGTCAGCAGCGCTCGCGCCGCTTCCCCACTGATGCCCCTGCTTTTGACGTAAAAGAGGGATGCTGCATCCAATCCGCCGACTGTCGCGCCGTGCGTGCACTTCACATCGTCGGCAAAAATCTCGAGCTGCGGTTTTGTGTCGACCGTCGCCTGATCAGAAAGCAGCAAATTTCTATTTGTCTGTTTGGAATCTGTTTTTTGCGCTTCCTTTCTCACAAAGATCTTTCCGTTGAACACAGAACGTGATTTGCCGGTGATTATTCCTTTGAAAATTTCGCGGCTCGAACAATTCGGCTGCGTGTGGTCGATAAATGTATGGTGGTCAACCAGCTGATCGTTTGCGGGAAGGTACAGGCCGTCGAGCATCGTTTCACATTGCTCGCCGTTGACGGCGATGTTGATATCGTTGCGGGCGATCGACGCACCGAGTGCGAGGCTGAACGCGGTGAACCTGCTTTGACTCCCCTGCTCAACCTGCATCGTTCCTACATGAAATGCCCTCTCGCTTTCACGCTGAATTTTCACATAATCAACAGCGGATTCCCTCTCAACAAAAATTTCGGACACCGTATTGGTAAAATAGACGTCTTCCGACAACGATACGTAACTTTCAATCAAGGTCGCCGAAGCATTTTTGTCGGCGATAACGAGATTCCGCGGATATGCAACGGCATGATTGTTACGATCTCCGACAGAAACAAAAAGCAACTGAATGGGCGCCGCAGCCTTTGTTCCCTCAGGCACATAAACAAAAGCGCCGTCATGAATAAAAGCTGAATTCAATGCCGCAAAAGGATGGTTCTGAAGGGGAAGATGTTTGCCGAGATGCCGCCGGACGAGATCACCATAGTTCTCAAGCGAATCTGCTAATCCACCTGCAACAATCTCCTTTGGAAGAGAAGAGATATTGGAAAGGCCTTTGTTGAAATGGCCGTTGATGAAAACCAAAACACTCCTCGAACATCCGTCCACAATGTGCTTGCTGATCTCTTCCAGCCGAACGCCCGGCAAGTTTGTACCTGTCGCACGCCGAAAATGAGATCGAGTCAGCGGAAGAATATTGGTGAATCGCCAATCTTCTTGTTTGACCGTTGGAAACCCTAGTTCAGAAAATTTTCCGATAGATGCAAGACGCAGAGTCTTCAACCACTCCGGATCATGGGACGCGCCGTTGTTTTCAAACGCCTGAAAGTCTGAGAGATATTTTTCTATTTCTTGGGATGATTGCATTTTTCTTATGGTTTTTTGAAAATCAGCCTGCTACAGATTCTGCTTCTTCCTTCACATTGTCGTAACCGTTTGCCTCGAGTTCGAGGGCAAGTTCTTTACCGCCTGATTTTACAATCCGGCCGTTGACCAGCACATGGACAAAATCGGGGACAATATAATTCAACAACCGCTGGTAGTGAGTCACTAAAATGACCGCATTGTCCGGCTTCTTGAGCCGATTGACGCCAGTGGCGACAATCTTCAACGCGTCGATATCCAGTCCCGAATCCGTTTCATCGAGGATCGCGAGTTTCGGCTCGAGCACCGCCATCTGCAGAATTTCATTGCGCTTCTTTTCGCCGCCGGAAAATCCCTCATTCACAGGACGATTGATAAAACTCGGATCCATCTCGACGAGCTTCATTTTTTCTTTGAGGATTTTAAGAAACTGCATCGCATCGAGCGGCTCAAGCCCTTTGTATTTTCTAATTTCGTTTACGCCGGCTTTCAGGAAGTAACTGTTGCTCACTCCGGGTATCTCTACCGGATACTGGAACGCTAGGAAAACTCCCTCCTGTGCGCGAACTTCCGGGTCCATCTCCAGCAGATTTTTTCCATCGTAAACAACCGTCCCTTCGGTTACTTCATACGAAGGATGTCCCGCAAGTACCTGGGCGAGCGTACTTTTTCCCGAACCATTCGGTCCCATAATGGCATGGACTTCGCCAGCGTTGACCGTCAAGTTGATGCCTTTCAAAATTTCTTTTCCCGCAACATTTGCGTGGAGATTTTTTATTTCTAACATCAGTTCTTCGTTCCTTAATGTTTTTTATAAGTATTGGGTGTTAGGTGTTGGCTATTAGTTCTTAGCTGTTTATTGTTCACTGCTCACTGTTGACTGTTAACCAACGCTTCCCTCTAAACTGATCCCCAGCAGTTTCTGCGCTTCAACGGCAAATTCCATAGGAAGGTTCTTAAAGACTTCTTTCGCAAAACCGTTGACGATCATCGAGATCGCGTTTTCAGTATCGATGCCGCGCTGCTTGCAATAGAAAAGCTGGTCTTCGCCGATCTTTGATGTTGATGCTTCATGCTCCACACTCGAGGTCGTGTTACGCACCTCGATATACGGAAAAGTATTCGCACTGCACCTGTCTCCGATGAGCATCGAATCGCATTGTGTGTAATTGCGCGCGTTTGTCGCGTTCGGCAGTACTTTCACCAATCCGCGATACGTATTGCCGCCAAATCCTGCAGAAATGCCTTTTGAGATAATCGTACTCTTCGTATTCTTGCCGATGTGCGTCATTTTCGTCCCGGTATCCGCAACCTGGCGGTTGTTGACAACGGCGACGGAATAGAATTCTCCGACCGAATTATCTCCCTGCAGGATCACGCTCGGGTATTTCCAGGTAATGGCAGAGCCGGTCTCGACTTGCGTCCACGAAATTTTGGAATTCTTGCCGAGACATTTTCCCCTCTTCGTAACAAAATTATAGATTCCACCTTTGCCTTCCTTGTCCCCAGCGTACCAATTTTGCACAGTCGAATATTTTATCTGTGCATCGTCCAGCGCAATCAATTCGACGACTGCCGCATGGAGCTGATTGGTATCCCGAATCGGAGCCGTGCAGCCTTCAAGATAGCTGACGCTTGCCCCTTCTTCGGCTACGATAAGTGTCCGTTCGAACTGGCCCGTCTCCGCCGTATTGATTCTGAAATACGTCGACAGCTCCATCGGGCAGCGGACGCCTTTCGGAATGAAGCAGAACGATCCGTCGCTGAACACTGCCGAGTTGAGTGTCGCAAAAAAATTGTCGGTGTACGGAACGACCGATCCCAGATATTTCTTTACAAGGTCTGGGTGATGCTGCACCGCTTCCGAGAAGGAACAAAACACAATTCCAAGCTCGCCGAGTTTTTCCCTGAATGTCGTCGCAACAGAGACACTATCGAAGATGGCATCCACCGCAACGCCGCTCATCCGCTTTTGTTCGGTTATCGAGATTCCGAGCTTCTCGTACGTTGCCAATATTTCTTTGTCGACTTCCTCAAGGCTGTTTACCTGCGGCTTCTTCTTCGGGGCGGCGTAGTAGATTATGTTCTGGTAGTCGATCGCCGGATAAGAGAAATTCTGCCAATGCGGCTCATCCTTCAACGTCAACCAATGGCGATACGCCTTTAAGCGCCATTCGAGCATAAATTCCGGCTCGTTTTTCTTTAATGAAATCAAGCGGATGACATCTTCGTTCAGGCCCTTCGGAATCGCATCGGTTTCGATATCGGTGACGAAACCGTACTTGTATTCCTTGTTAACAAGAGTCTCCATTGATTCTTGCATCAGAACTCCAATCTAAGGTTAATCTGTTTTCAACTTACACGCCGAATGAACTGCCGCAGCCGCATGTTTTTGCAGCCTGCGGATTGTTGAAAACAAAGCCGCGTCCGTTCAGTCCGTCGGTAAAATCCAAAACGGTCCCCGAAAGATAGAACATGCTTTTCTGATCTACGAAAACTTTAATACCGTGGAGGTCAAGCACATTGTCTTTTTCATTGGCCTTCTCGTCGAACGCGAGGACTGTACGTCAGTCCCGAGCATCCGCCGCCTTTCACACCAAGCCGCAAGCCGTGCGATTCCGGGATGTTGTTCGAAGATTTGATATTTCTCACTTCTGCCGCGGCCTTTTCCGTCAGTTGAATCTCATCCGGAATTGCCGTTTGCGGTTGTGGCCCCTGCGCTGTAAGTACTTCAGACATGGTTACTACTCCTTGTTGATTGTAAATTCTTAATTATTAATTCTTAATTTTGCTATGACGCTTTCTTCGCCGTAAACTCGGGATACAGCAGCACCCATCCCTGCTGGTTGACTTTCTTGAAAATATTTTGCCTTTCGAAATGCTGTGCTACTTCGCGGGCAACATGTTCCGCGTTACCGTAGCCGATCTTCACGTTCCTTTGTGCAAAAAAACTGATAATGCCGTAGTGCAAATCCCGAAAAAAGAAATTTGATAAATGATACAATGGGAATTTCGCCTTCAGAAAATGAAGGAACTCAACCTGGTTATTAATGATTGTTGCTGATTTTTTCATTGCGAGAATTTTCTTCTATTTTAATGAGCTGACGCTGTGAATACCGACGATTTCCTTTTCTTAAGCATTTGGTACTGGGGAGACAATTCGCGCAGTCGATGTACTGCTTCCACGATTTTCCTTCCTGCATATTCGACTTCTTCTTCAGTGTTAAACTTTCCTAGCCCAATTCGAATCGTAGAACGAGCCAGTTCGTCGTCAAGTCCAATCGCCTTTAATACGTGCGAGACTTTCGCACTGTCGAGATCTGCGGAAGAACATGCCGATCCGGATGAGATCGCCACATCGCTCTTCAATGCCATCATCAAGTCGTCTGCATGAACGTATGGAAACGTTATATTCAAATTGTTGTACAAGCAATTTGTCCGATAGCCGTTGCGGCGCGCTCCTTCGACCGAAAGCAATTGCTCTTCTAACTTGTCTCGAAGTGCTGCAATGCGAGTCGACTCCTCACCATGTTGCTGAGCCGCGAGTTGAATGGCTTTTGCAAACCCGACGATCGCCGGTACGTTGAGCGTGCCCGAACGCATTCCCTGCTCATGCCCTCCCCCTTCCATCTGCTGCACTACCTTGATTCGCGGATTCTTGCTCCGTACATACAATGCTCCGATACCTTTCGGACCGTACATTTTGTGAGCGCTAAATGACATGCAATGGATATTTAGTAATTGGACATCGATCGGAATCTTCCCGATGCATTGTGCGGCGTCGGTGTGCAGGAAGATTCCACGTTCAAGGCAGATGCTGCCGATTTCCGCGAGAGGCGCAACCGTTCCGATTTCATTATTAGCCATCATCACCGAGACAAGAACAGTTTCCTCAGTCATTGCATCCCGAACATCCTGCGGGCGTACCATTCCAAACTCATCCACACCCAAAACCGTAATCCGAAATCCGGATCGTTCAAGCACAGAACAAACGTCGAGAACTGACCTGTGTTCCGTTTTGCTTGTAATAAGATGCTTGCCTTTCTTGCAATAGGCTTCGGCAATACCCTTGAGCGCAAGGTTGTTCGATTCCGTCGCCCCGCTGGTAAAAATAATTTCCTTTGCATCCGCGTTAACCTGACGCGCAATTGTTTTTCGAGCGTTTTCTACCGCTTCTTCTGCAACCCAACCGAACCGATGCTGCCGGCTCGCTGCGTTGCCAAAATGCTCTGTAAAAAATGGAATCATCGCATCAACCACCCGCGGGTCGGTTTGCGTTGTGGCATGATTATCCATGTACACCGGGAGTTTCATCATCACACAATCTCTGAGAGCTTCATTGTCTGGAACACTTGATCAATGTTGAGCTGAATTTTTCCAAGTGGATTCTTTATCGTGCAATTGTCGTAGATGGAACAACTGTCCGGACTCTCTGCGATACACTGCGTGAGCGCCGGGAGATGATCTTCAATTGCATTGATGATCGCGGAAATTGAAAGTTCGCCGGCGCCTTTCGCCAATGTATAGCCGCCATAGACTCCCTGATGGGAAACAATCAATCCTCTTTTTGCCAGTCGCTGCATCACTTTCGCTAACAGTTCATACGGAATCTTATAGCGGTCTGCGATTTCTTTAGCGGTCGTAATCCTCCCCGTCTCCGCGGCTGCAATATGCCGTATCGCAATCAATCCGTATTCGACTCTTTTGGACAACTTCAACATCTGCACATACCCGACTGTTTATGTCTTATTTTATCGCAACCCAATCCTTGGCTCATCTCTAGTAACAAACACTACCATAGATTCGTTTCAACATGCACAAAACTATATAAAATTAATCAAATGTCGTCCGAAAGTCAAGCCGAGGAGCATAAGAAGCATGGCATCAGTAACGGCCTTATTGACTTGAGTTCCATTTTTGGGTAAGTTGAATCGTGATTTTTGTCAATTTCACAAATCGCAGGGGCAAAAAGTTGAATTTTAAAGAAATTGAGAGTTCAAATGACTGGCACTACTTTTGCCTTAAAATATGGGCATTTACAATTATTTTTATGAATGGACAATCTTCCAATGGCAACGAATATAAAAATAGAAGATATTTTCAACGATCTGAAGCTTGAAAAAAATGATCAAGACGGAATCAACGCCGTCGCAGTAATCGGACTTGGAGTGATGGGACAAGGCATCGCGCAAACGATCGCCGCACATGGAATCGAAATTGTTGCAATCGAAAAAAATGAGAAGCAGCTCGAAACGATGATCGGCATCCTAAAGGAGAGCATGGATAGAGAAATCCAGCGCTGGACGATGACCAAGAGCGAAAAGAACTCGACGCTCTCCCGTATTCACGGGTCGGTCGATTTTAAAAATGCCGCACAATGCAATATCATCATTGAGGCTGTGGATGAAAACTTCGAACTGAAGAGACGGATTTTTTCAGAAC
>CAWJKX010000176.1:0-13922 GCA_963843065.1 uncultured Bacteroidota bacterium | reverse complement strand
ATTTTTCAAGCAATCGCTGCTAAGGTGGCCGACGGGACCCCGTGCTGCGACTGGGTAGGAGAGAACGGGGCGGGACACTTTGTCAAGATGGTCCACAACGGAATCGAATACGGCGATATGCAGCTCATCTGCGAAGTGTACCAGATCATGAAGGATTCTCTCGGGATGTCGGCGCAGGAAATGCACAACGTATTCGAGGAATGGAACAATGGCGAACTCGACAGTTACCTCATCGAAATTACGCGGGATATCCTCGCCTTTAAAGATGCAGATGTAACACCACTCGTCGATAAAATTCTCGACACCGCAGGACAGAAAGGAACGGGAAAGTGGACAAGCATTACATCGTTAGACCTCGGTATTCCCTTGACGATGATCAGTGAAGCAGTTAACGGCCGCTGTCTTTCAGCAACAAAGGAAGAGCGGGTGGAAGCATCAAAGATATTGGCGGGACCCAAGCCAAAATTCATTGGAGACAAGAAGGCCTTCTTAAAGTTATTGTGCAAAGGCTCTTTATGCATCCAAAATCGTCTCGTACACACAAAGGTACATTTTGTTGAAATCGGCCGCAGAAGAATATCAATGGAATTTGAACTACGGCGGCATTGCGCTTTTATGGAGAGGGGGATGCATCATCCGATCTAAATTTCTCGGAAGAATCAAGGATGCTTTTGACAAAAATCCAGGTCTGACAAATCTTCTTCTCGATCCGTTCTTTAAAGAGACGATCGACAGTTCACAGGATGCATGGCGGCGCGTTCTTTCAACGGCGATTTTGAACGGCATCTGGGTTCCGGCGATGGCGGCTGCTCTCAATTATTATGATGGATTCAGAAATCCCCGCTTGCCTGCGAATCTACTGCAGGCGCAGCGCGATTATTTTGGAGCGCATATGTACGAGAGAATTGACAAACCCCGCGGAGAATTTTTCCACACAAACTGGACAGGCCGAGGCGGTGAAACAGCTTCGTCGGCGTACGTGGTGTAAGAGATGTCCCGTCGTTTCCATTTTGCAATCTGATCGAGCTGCCGAATTTATTTTTGGGAGTATGAAAATGAAAGACCTTTTGTCTTCTTCTCTTTTTGCGATTGCATTCCTTCCTCTTTGCACGACTTTCTTTTCCTGCGCAAAAAGTCCGCAAGAGCTTCCACCGGGGCAATACGATGAGTCGAAAGTGCCGAAATATTCTCTTCCTGATCCCCTCGTCATGATGAGCGGCGAGCGAGTGTCCGACACAAGCGACTGGAACCAGAATCGAAGACCGGAGATACTGCGATTGTTCGAGGAGAATGTTTACGGGAAAGCGGCAGTGGACAGACCGGAAGGGATGCATTGGGAAACATCAGCAGAGGATAGTACCGCCTTGGATGGCTCCGCCACCGAAAAAAAAGTGACGATTTATTTTTCGAAGAAAAAAGATTGGCCCAAGCTCGAGATCGAAATAATTTTACCAAAGACCGGGAAAGCTGTCCCTGTTTTTCTGGCGTCCACCTGGGTTCCGGATGCAGAACTCGTCATTAAGAAGGGATTTGGCCTCGTAACATTTGACGCTCGAGAAGTCGAGCCAGACGATAAAGAAAATGCATATGCCCAAGGAATCAGGAAATTCTTCGACCCGCGCGATAGAAAGGAACCTGAACCGAGTGAATGGGGAACGATTGCCGCGTGGTCATGGACGATGAGGAGAGTAATGGATTACATCGAAACCGACTCTTCAATCGATGCTCAAAAAGTGTGCCTCCTCGGCTTTTCGCGGTTTGGCAAAGCGGCAATGTGGGCAGGTGCACAAGATCAGCGATTTGCAATTGTCTTTTCCTGCGAATCGGGCTGCGGCGGCGCAACGATCGTTCGCCGCGGTTTTGGCGAGACTGTCAAACTGATCAACGATCAATTTCCTCACTGGTTCGATGGAAACTTCAAGAGCTTCAACAATCGAATGAGCGATCTCCCCATAGATTGGCACATGCTTATTGCTTTGATGGCGCCAAGGCCTGTTTATGTGTCGACGGCCGAGGAAGATCTGTGGGGTGATCCTCGCGGGACCTTTCTGGCAGCAAAGGCCGCAGAACCGGTGTACGAGTTGTTCGGGAAATCTGGCTTGGGTGTAAGCGAAATGCCGCCGGTAGAAACCTCGGTCGGTGATTTTATCGGTTATCACATGCGGAAAGGGAAACATGGTTTAATTGACTATGATACGGAAAAATTTTTAGCGTTTGCCAAGAAGCATTTCGTAAAGGCTGACGCCAATGATTCCCGCTAGGATGTTGTTCGCGATAGATGTACAATCAGCTGTGAAATTCTCAAACAACAAAACACGTCGAGGTAATCATGCAGATCAAATTCTCCAGTGTCATGGTCGATAATCAGGACAAAGCACTTCAATTCTATACTAGGTACTTTAGGTTTTAAGAAGATGGCTGACATTCCTATGGGAATGTTCCGTTGGCTGACTGTTACTTCGCCAGAAGGTGTCAAGGGGACCGAACTAGGTACCTCGAACCGATGAATTTTCCGCCGGCTCAAGTATACCACAAAGCTCTGTTTGATGCAGGAATTCCGGCCGCCGCGTTTATCACCAGCAATATTTTTGCTGATTACCGCCGGCTCAAAAGCTTAGGCGTTGTTTTCCACGGCGAGCCGGTGAGCTTGGGTCCAATTACGTCAGTGTTATTTGAAGATACATGCGGCAACCTCATTAATCTGGTTCAACCTTTAGTCTAACCTATCCCCCCAGTCAAGAAACAACAGGTCTCGCAATCAACGGTCGAGAGATTGATGGAAACCGCTGTCAATCGAGCGTTGACGGATTTGTTGAATCTACCTTATTCTCGTAATCTACTTTGTGAATATATCTGTTAGGATGAACTCGTCTCCGATTCCATAGTTGAGCGCGTTCTCTTTCGGGCAAAAAGTGTCTTGAATCAATGACCCACCAAGAGCGCCTCTTAGTTCTCTCTTCAAATCCGAGAAAATCTGAATTAGGTTCCAGGCGGACTATTGGGTACTTGTAGTATCGATCGGGGGGCGTTGAACTGACTAACCTTAAGCATGGGTGGCACGAGAATATTTTGCGGATTGAGTTTGCCGCATCTCAATTTCGCGGTGCAGCTCATTTAAAAAAGCCGGACGCAGGGGCATCCAACGCTCAACACTTTTCAAAAAACGGGTTGAATAGAATTCACGAAGACGTGCAGCTGTCTCGAGGATCAGAAAGGAACAGCTTTGTTCTACCATCTCTTTAACTTGATGTGCATGAGAGTGATTGAGGCTTGATAATTGCATTGCGCAGTGCTTGACAAATGAAAGAAGCCGCCGAGCAGCGCTGTCAAGGTTGTCTTGAGCCGCGATCCGGGAAAAAGGAGTTGAATGGGAATTGACCCTGTCTTCGTCAATGTCGCGAAGATCGTCGACAAGCTGAAGCAGAACGCCATATTCAAAAAAGGAATCAGCTTCCGCATCATTCAGGCGGCCGGCGGCCAAATAGCCGTCTGCGAGAACTGAAGTTCCTCCTTTTTCAATTGTGATTGCTGCCAGGCTCTCTTCATCGCAGCCGGGCTGGATATTGTGGAGGAGAAGGCTTTTTGATTGGGCCCGATGAATTGCGGACAGGCTCAAATGCACATCGCTGAATTTTTGAGGTGGATATTCATTTTCTATTATCACCAATAACTCTGCAGTCTTTCCAGTCCAAATGTCCATCGGCCCGTACTTGTTTCCCCGCAACCATTGATTGAGCCAGCGAATATATTCCTGCTTCTCCTCTGATGTGTGTGCGCTGGAATCTAATCCGTTATCCGTATACGGATACAATAAACTATACGCAAACGAAGATGGTGTAAACTTGATCTCCTTTCCCACGATCATCTGGATGCTGTTGAATACCCAGAGATTTCTGAGGGCTTGATGGATGTCGCCCTCCGATAGAGAAGGGTCGAAAATCATCGCTTCTTTCATGAATCGCCTTGTCGTTTTCTCGGACTCATCAAAGTATTTGTCGTTTAGCCCTTCATGCGACAGGAGAGATGACCCTACAACAGTTTTTATCACATCGAACGAGATGGGGGAATTTCCGGGATCCTGCACATCACCATCCGCGGCGAACGAGATAGGATATCGTTTGAAATGGATTTCCAGCTGTCTTTCATTCTCCCGCTGCTGCCATGGAGTAAATCGGCGGCTGAATTCGGGCATGACATCAGGAATGTTTCGCCACATCGCGAGGTATTTCTCAGTCAATTGTCTTACGGTAGTATCGAATTGTTCGACGCGCGAATCTCCATCCATATGGACTGTGATGTATTATGAGGAGAAGTTATCTTCAATAAGTCTACGAACAAAAGGAGATAAAGATTCGGCGGCGCAAGAATTCTCGAAGCTACAATTGGGGAATAGGATTGCGTAACCGTGCGGCCGGGCTCAGAGGATTTCCTCTCCACTCCCCTTAAAAACATCGCTGGTCGAATACTCAAAATCAAAAAAGCCGGTTAGACTTTTCCAATATCAAATACCTTTTTATGGCTTCGAGGAAATAGTAATCGGCAAAGATGGCCGGTTTGTCAGTGTTCTGATTTCCCGGTTGAGTTAAGTATTGTGTAGAATGAAGCAGAATGACATTAGTGTTTTCTCTCTCGGCTAAGTATTTTTCCGAACACAAGGCGGCGAGCATGGCCTTTGCTTTCTCGAGATATTTTTCTTTTCGTGTTGGATCTTTAACATACGTACTTAATTCGAAAAGAGCAGAAGAGACAATCGCCGTGGCAGAGGCATCTTTGACATCTTTGTACTCGGGAACAGAATCAAAATCCCATGCTGAAACATTGTCCGGTGTCAATCTTTTCAAAAAATAGTCAGCCAACGCGCATGCTTTTGCAAGGAAGTTTTCATCCTTTGTGCACCTGTAGCAGACGGTCATGCCGTAAATGAACCAGGCATGGCCGCGTGTCCATGTCGAATTTTCATTTAGTCCCTGCAATTGGCCTTTGTTGAATATTGTTCCTGAATTCTTGTTATACCGAACAACATGGTAGCTGCTTCCATCCGGACGAACAAAATCACGATAGGTATTAAGTGCATGTCTGATGGCATGTTCTTTAAGAGATGCTGGAGCTCCGTGTTCCGCCCCCCAAAAAAGAAGTTCCAGATTCATCATAATGTCGACGACCACTGGGAAAAGGGTTGTGTCTTGGCTGAATGGAGGCTCATCCCAATAACAGCGCAGCATGCCTACTTTTGTACTATATCTTTTATCGAGCGTGATTGCTGCCTGCACTAAGATATCACCGTACGTTTTAGCCTCATCTGGCGACACGTTCCTTATCCCATTGCCAAAACTACAGTCAAACATAAAACCGAGGTCGTGTGTGCCGGTGTTATATTTTTCCTTCTCAAGCCCGGCTGTCCATCTTTTTCCCCAATCCTTAAACTCATTTCTCCCGCTTAGCTCATACGCGAGCCAGAGACAACCAGGATAAAATCCGCTGGTCCATCCTCCCGAATTAAAAGAGCTCCACTGAAGATCATGTGGAGCGTACGAAGGGAATCGTGTGCTGTCTTTTACTTCGAGCACACTTGATTCAAGATGCCTGAATGATACCATTAATGCATTCTGGATAAGCGAGTCTGAGAGCTTCTGACTGCTGGACTTATTAGAGGCGATGGCAAGCAGAAATAATAAAAGAATTGGTTTGATATACAATGTTTTCAACGTCATATTCTTTCTGTTTTTTGGTAATCTGGATAGGAATGGATTCATTTGCAAGCGCTCAACCTGATGATAAATGTCGATGTAATTGTTTCCAAATTTAATACAATACAAGTATGGGCAATTCTAAAAAAAATGTCAACCTCCAACAATACTATGTTATCGGTTGCATCTTTATTTACAAAAGATTAATTTTGCGCGACTACAAAATACGCGGAGTTTCATGAAAGGTTCATTTTATGTATAAATTATCCAATGCTGTAAAAATCATCGTGTTTCTATTGTTGCTGGCGATAATTGCTCAGGCTGATTCGAAGCACGGAGTTGTTATCATGCCTGGTATATTCTCCGACAACATGGTACTACAACAGAAAGCGAATGTCCCATTCTGGGGTAAGGCAACGCCTGGTTCCAAAGTCATTGTGAAAGCAAGTTGGGGTAAGGTGGCAAGGACGGATGTGAAGGCTAACAGCGCTTGGGAAGTCTACCTGAAGACAGTGAATGCGGGCGGACCCTTTGAAATAACAATCAGTATTGCCGATTCAGTCATTGTTTATAAGAATGTCATGCTCGGTGAAGTGTGGCTTTGCTCAGGGCAATCAAACATGGAAATTCCTCTGGAGGGTTGGCCGCCAGGGAACTTGATTCAAAATTCTGAGGCAGAGATCCAACATGCAAACTATCCCGACATCAGGTTGTTTACAGCGACGAGAGCCGTTTCGAATACTCCGGAATTCGATTGTGCCGGAAAATGGAGCGAATGCAATCCGATTACGGCGGCAAAATTCAGCGCGGCAGCGTACTTCTTCGGAAAAAAACTTCACACGGAATTAAAAGTTCCTATCGGCCTCATCTTCTCCGGATGGGGGGGAACGAAAATACAATCGTGGATCAGCGGAACATATCTGGGAGAGCTTGCTGAATACAAACCGATTGTGGGAAAGATTACCAGCGTCAACGGCGAAGTTGCGAAATTGAATGATTGGATACGCAGTCATCCAGCGGTCGATATCAGCATGAAGGATGCCGCGCATCAATATGAGAACCTGGATTTCGGCGACAGCGCTTGTTCGACCCCAACTGTCAATGACAACGCATGGAGAAAAATTATCCTGCCGGCGTATTGGGAATCTACAGAAATCGGAGAATTCCATGGTACCGTGTGGTTCAGGAAGAAAGTTGAAATACCGCGAAAATGGCTGAACAGGCAATTGGTAATTGAGTTTGGGCCGATTGACGACATGGATGTTTGCTATGCGAACGGTGTACGCATCGGGGCAATGGAAAATGGGGGATTGGGGCGAACGCCTCGCGTTTATCCTGTTCCAAAAGAAATTGTCAGCGATACAATTGTGACTGTCGCCTTGCGCGTAATTCATAACGACGGCGCTGGCGGGATCTGGGGCGGCGGAGTGAAAATGCGGATTCACCCCGAAAATAGCAGCGATACAACGGAAGCTGTCGCTCTCTCGGGGGAATGGAAATATCTCCCTGTTGCTGAATATATGGGAAGCAAATTTTACATTTACAAAGCGTTGGGGGAAGAATTCTATTCGCGGCCGAAATCCGTAGTGAATATCGGCTCGAGCTCCCCGACGATGCTCTACAACGGGATGATTGCTCCGTTGATTCCTTATTACATCAAAGGTGTGATTTGGTATCAGGGGGAATCGAACTCCGGCTCTCCCAACGACTACAAGGATCTTTTCTCATTGATGATCAAGAACTGGAGAAATGATTGGCGAGAAAGAAATTTTCCGTTTTATTACGTGCAGATCGCTCCTTATACCTACGGCAGCAATACGAAATCATATATGATCAGGGAAGCGCAGCGCCTCACGCTGGCTGTACCCAACACTGGAATGGCGGTAACGCTCGATATCGCGAGTATTAACGCAATTCATCCGTCGGATAAACAAGATGTTGGTTTAAGACTTGCTTTGTGGGCGCTCGCCAAAGACTATCACAAGAATATGATTTGTTCGGGACCGTTGTACAAATCGATGAAAATCCGGGAAGGGAAAATCATTCTCTCCTTCGATTATGCCGGAAAAGGCATCGTCTTTAAAGAGAGCAATGGAGAAACAAATTTCCTGATCGCCGGAAAAGACAGTATATTCGTAAAAGCAAATGTCGCAGTTGACGGGAAGAAACTTATCGTGCACAACGACGACGTGAAAAATCCGATCGCAGTCAGATACGCCTGGACGAACGAAACAGTCGCAACTCTATTCAACAAGGAAGGGTTGCCGGCATCCACATTTAGGACTGACAATTGGAACCCGTAATGATGTATTGATTGTGGAAATCATCGTTTTCCTTCACGCGGTTGAAAAAACTTATTTCTCATCGGTAGTTTTTTAAGAATGGAAAGGCGGTTGAATTGAAAAATATCAGGTTGGCATTTTCCGCACTTAGTATTTTCTCTCTCATCTTGACTGATCAGGCGGCTGGTCAGGGTGTCGTGCCGCTTTATCCAGGCAAAGTGCCGAATTCGATCAGTGTGAAGTCAGGTGAGATATTGGGCGGAGGCAGCGGAATAAAGTTTGTGAGAAACGTTAGCATCCCTTCAATGTCTGTTTATCTTCCGGACAGCAGTCAATCGGACGGATCGGCGGTCATCATTTTTCCCGGCGGCGGCTATTATCTTGAAGCATATGAGATCGAAGGAACCCAAATCGCCCAGGCACTTGTGGAACATGGGGTCGCTGCGTTTGTCGTTAAATACAGGCTTCCCACCGACTCGACAATGGTTGATAAATCTATCGGACCGTTGCAGGATGCGCAGCAGGCTATAAAAGTTGTGAGGGAGCGTGCAGGACTGTGGAGAATTGACCCCAGCAAGATCGGGATCATGGGCTTTTCTGCCGGCGGACATTTAGCCTCGACGGCCGGCACTCACTTTGACAAAGCAGTTGTTCCCAATGAAGAAAACGTCAGCTTGCGCCCCGACTTTATGATCCTAGTGTATCCTGTGACAAGCATGACGAATACATTGACTCATGTAGGATCTAGAAATTTTCTTCTCGGGGAACACCCCTCTGATTCGCTTATAGATTTTTTCTCCAACGAAAAGAATGTTACTCGTAAGACTCCTCCGACTTTCCTGATCCACGCTGAAGACGACAAAGGGGTCGATCCGGATAACAGTATCGAATTCTTTGAGGCTCTTCGTCGTCATGACGTACCCGCAGAGCTTGTGATACTTCCGAAAGGAGGGCACGGATTTGCCGCGAATGTTCCGCCGGAAAAATGGATGCAACCGCTATTGAGTTGGATGAGAGATAACGGCTGGATGAAATAACAGAAATCGGCTCACGAAATAACAGGATTCCGAAGCTAAGTTGTCTTCATCAACGAGGGTTTGGTGTTCCGTCGGTTTACAACTCGCCGCGCAGCTCAACCTTCGGACCGATGGAACGCAGAATTACTTTGTGGCCTTCATCAGCCTCGACCATCCCCCAATGGAGTGCGAATTGCTCGAAAAGATAATCTGCGGGAAATGCTGCCGGGGTGCCGAAGACAACCTCCTGAGCTCCAAGTTGGGCCGCCGTGTGTGCTATTGCGTATGAAACATTGTTGGTCGGTACAATGATCGGAAGAACAGTTTTTCCTTCCTTTTCAGCCATCTTAATCACCGCAGAGAAAAGTTCCTCGCCGTGGCTGCTCATCGATTCCTCTACATGTAAATTTTCTTGTCCCGACAAGAAGCGGGCAGTCATCACGATAATATCGGTGGTTTCGGGGTCCGTCTCTTCAAGAACCTTCTTCAGTTGGTCCAGGAGCCGGGGATTCCTGACCGTAACCAACTTGCGGAGAATGTGAGTGCATCCTATCGCCTCGGCCGTCAGATTACTCTGTGCAAGGACATTGAATTTCTCTAGATTGGGGTCTTTTTGGGCCGCTCCTCTTTTGTTCAGATGTTCCGAAATACCGAATACAATATAAAGGAAGATCGTAAAAGCAATTCCTCCTTTTGTTGCAGTTGGTTTAGTGAACAAATTTACAATGCCCAAGAGAAGCAAGACCAGGAAAATTATGCCGAGCCCGATCGGAATTTCAACCCCTCTTATAGTGATATTTGGTGGAACTTTCCACTCGCGGGGAGACTTGTTCTTGTATCGGAGCACGATCATGGAAAATGCTTTCATGATGAAGCTCCAGACGACGCCGAAGGCATACGCCTCTCCGAGAAGAAACACATCTCCACGGCTGGCGATGATAATTATCGTTTGCAGCAGACAGAGAGTATTGAGGGTACGGTAGGATGTGCCGTATTTCGGATGCGGCCTCCTGAACCAATCATGGAGCACTCCATCCTCGGCAACGCGGTTCAAAACGCTGTTCGCCCCGATAATCGCGGTATTGACCGCTCCTGCGAGGATGAGAAATCCTGTGAATACAACAAATGCCTGCAGTCCCAGAAGGACGGTTTTGGAACCGACAAGATGCATGGCAAGACCGCTGAGGGCATTTTCGTTGTACTCGCCGATAAGCTCTCCCTGCGGCACAATCATCGCGGCAAATAATGAATTTACTCCCGTGAAAATGAGGGCAAACACGAAGATGATCATCCCTACTCGTTTCAGGTTCTTCAGCTTGGGGGCCTCAAGTTCGCGGTAGACCTGTGCGAGAGTTTCCTCTCCGCTCACGGCGAGGATTGCATGCCCCATGCCGACAAGGACGCCGACAGCCCCGACCGTCTTCAGCCAATCGACGTCTTTAAGCCATCCGAGAGATTCGTCGGAAAGATGGATCGAAAAAGGAGGGAGATGAAAGCCACGGACGCCAAGGGTGACAAGCGACCACACAAAAAGGATGACCGCAAGAACTGTTGTCACCTGGAAAATCCGCAATGCTTTCTCGCTTGATTCTTCAATACCAATGATATTCTTCCGCCAGAAATAAAACTGGATCGCAAGAGCAGTTGCGACCGAGACGTAGTCCACGCGCAAGACGATTGGAATCCCGCCGTAATGCAGGAGTGCATTGAGGAGTCCCGCGATGTATTGACCGGCAGATACTGCGCTGATCGGAGCTGTGATCAAATAGTCGAAGATCAGGGCAGAGACGGAGAACTTCGCAGCCGTTTCACCAAGGGCCTCATGCACAACACGGTACACACCTCCTCGAACGAACATTCCCGACGACTCGATGTAGACGGCCCGGATTCCGTATGCGAAGAGCATGACGAACATAATGAACCATGGGGCCGATGCACCGACTGCTTTTTCCGCGATCCCGAGTGCATAATAGGCGCTGGAGGCAAGGTCGGCCAGAACAATTGCCGAGGCTCGCCAGTACGAAATAAACGACAACATCACGGTCGTAATAATTACAACACGGATCCGTTTCGAATCTGAAGAATCGGCTGATTCGGGTACCTTAATGAATGTCTGCTTCATGGATTGGAAGGAGGTGGGAGAAGTGTAGATCTCAGCAATAACTCTGGGAGAACGAGCAGGCGATTCAATTTCGTGGGTGTACTGCCGAATTCTCGGATCTGCGAGAACCCTAAACTGCGAATTGTGAAATCTTCATCTAAGGAAGCGATGTTACTCGCGAAGCTTGAGGCCATGGATTTTTGTTTGCTTCTGGTTCTCATTATCAGGTCTTAAACAGCAAAATTTTTCTTATTAACATAGCAAAAAGAGAGCAATATTTCCACTACTATAATTTACTCTATTGCATAGTTTGACTGTGCCACTCACGCATTTCACTAGGAAGTGCGGTAGTTCTACATAAAAGGCACCTGGGGTTCAATGGTGAAAATCCAGATTTACAAAGCAGTAATTCCTTAGATGCCATAATTTCTATCTGCTTGCAAATTCAAAAACTCCATCCCACTGAGAGGTTGAAAATTGTCGGCAATTGATAGACGACATTTCCGGTAACATTGTTTATATAAAAAACATTTTTTTTGTCCAAGACATTGATCAATGTGCCTTGGATATTGCAGCGTGTCCAGCTTAGATTCAGGTCATACGATGCGCTAAGGTCCAGACTCTGATAACCGGGAAGGCGCGCGGAATTCACTTTGCCGAATAGGGCCTGAGCGTTTAGAGCCTGATTCGTGTACGCCGTCAGGTTGGAAGGGTCGAATTGAATCACGCCGAAGTATCCATTAATAGGAGTGTATGGCAGGCCGCTTGTCAGTTTTAACCGCGCCCGGACCCAAAGATTTTTTGACGGCTGCAAACCTGAAGAAATGTTCAATTGATTGCGCACGTCATAACGGGGAAAATATGTTATACCGTTAAACGTCCGCGTCGTCCAGCTGTAGGAATATCCCGTTTGCAGGTAGAGGTTCTCACCCGCATCGTACTTAAAGCTGACATCCGCGCCGTAGGCTTCTCCCGATCCGAAGATGTAATCGCTTTCCCAATCATATACTTTTTGCAGATTGACTGCGGCCAGATTGTTAAGCTTTTTATAGTAGAGTTCGACCTTCGCGGACGTCAAAATATTGGGCTCCAGCTTGCATCCTACAACGTACTGATTCGATTCCTCATCTCCATTGCCTTCTGGAATAGGCGCGATAACGTCGAACGGAGTGAAGACCAGATTTTCGTCATTCAGATCCATGATGTGCTGATGATACATTCCATAATTTGCGTACAGTGCGACCGCGTCTGCAGGCTTATAAGAAAACGTAAGTCTCGGTTCCGGAGCGTAGCCCCCCGGCGTTCCGGAAAGCCATTGAAAAGTCCTCTGAAGATCGGCACGCAGGCCAACTTCGAACGAGAACTTTTCTTGAGGATTGAACATGTACTTCGTCCAAACCTGCGGTTCTATGTCTGATACTGTTTCTTCAATTGTACATCCCATACTTATTGGTAAATGTGTAGTTGTAGCCGGGAAAAGTAAAAAGGAGCCCCAGATCGAACTGATCCCCCGATGAAGTATAGGAGGTTACATCGCCGTAAAACGATGGGGTTGTGATATCGTCAAGTTGGTAGCCCAGGTCCGGCGATTGTTTGGGGAGTTGTTCGGCCCGATATTCTGAGTACGAAATTGAAAACCTTAAATCGAATTGATCTCCGACAATGAAGCTTCCGGAAACTGCGCCGGAGTTGTTACTCCATGTGAAATCCGGGTCGGTCAAGCTTTGCTGCCGGATGCGATCGGCGCTCGTTAAAAATTCTGCGCTGACATACCCTTCGCCGGGAATATCAATTGTGGCTTTCGCAAAACCGTCATCATAGTCGAACGGTAAGCCGAGCGAGTAGAATTTCTGGAGCGCATTTTCAAAAAGCGGGCGGCGATAGAAAGCGACAAAACTACTGTTCCCATCGGAAAAAAGCGGCCCGGTCACCAGTGCATCGGTGGAGATTAAATCCAAAGTACCTTTCGCTTTAAATTCATTCTTATCGCCGTCAATCGTTTGGATATCAAAGACAGATGATAGTCTGCCGCCGTATTCGGCCTGGAAACCGCCGACACTAAAATCGGCGACCTTCACAATCAACGGGTCTACAAAGCTTAACAGTCCGAACGCATGAGACAAATTATATATCTGCATTCCATCCACTAAGACAAGGTTCTCATCCGGACCGCCCCCCCGCACGTAATATTGGCTGGATATTCCGCTGACGGTCACGACTCCGGGGAGTTGTGTCACATATTGAACGACATCATTTTTAAAGATTCCCACATTATTCTGAAGTTGAGCAGGGGTTATAACTGTGCTTCCCGCAGTCCCGGCGATGGTTTTTCCTATAACCTCGACCGTCGGCAATGTCATTAAAGATTCTGGGATTTTCAGATTCATGACGACGGTCTGTTCACCGTTGGACTCTACTTGAAACTCTTTCCCCTGATAGCCGACTGCTGATGCTCTTAATCTCGTACCATGGAGTGCTACATTTTGCAATATAAAATAGCCATTCACATCCGCGATTGTGCCGGCAGATGTACCGACCACAGTCACTGTCGCGTAGGGTATCCGTTCGCCGCTTGCGCTGTCGACGACTGAGCCCGTAATGGAAATGGTTTTATCCTGTGCGAGAAGGGGTGAAGCAGTCATTACGACGATTATTATCCAGAGAGTCTTCAAAACAAAAAAATCCTTGTTGTGTCGATAGATGCGCCCGCAACGATGCCTGTACCGGCGTTATTAAAAATATTGGTGAAGATAATCTTGTCGGTTCGCATGAGGAGGGGATCTGCCGTGTGCGTAGAAGTGATGAAGAATCTGTACAGGTTGTCGTCTATTTGAGT
>CAWJKX010000175.1:0-8270 GCA_963843065.1 uncultured Bacteroidota bacterium | reverse complement strand
AAATCCATAATGCCGCTCAGGGGTGTGCGCAATTCATGGCTCATGTTGGCGACAAACTCTGATTTCAAACGAGAAGCACGAAGCGCAATATCTTTTGCGTTCATTAGTTCCTTGGTACGCTCTTCGACTTTTTGTTCAAGAATCCTGTTCTGGTTGCTGATACGCCTGTAGAGCTCGAGCTGCTCCAATCCGACAGCCGTTTTGAAAAGAACGATCGACATCAGGTTGAGCGCAAATTTATTCGGAATTGATTCACTGCTTCTCGCGATACCCACAAACATGCCGATAACGTTCTTTCGTGTTTCCAGTCCATGCAGCACAAAGACGCGCGTGCCATTTCGAGAGGGGATCGGTATCGGCCTGTTTTGATGCAATGCCCAGCCGAAAAGTCCTTCATCGATGAGTTGATTAACTTCGTTTATGATGGACTCCCGTTCGCCGACCGGGTCGGCTTCCTCGAGGACAAATTCATTGTTCGCTTCATCGGGTATAAAGAAAGCCATTGCTTCAAATCCGACGAGGCGGCGCAGGTGTGCACGCGCCGTACCGTAGATAGAACTCTTATCCCAACGCGAGTTGGAGGATGACCGTTGATCATCGATGGCCGAGACGTCCTCGAATGACTCGAGCATCCATTGATTGGTTTCTTCGAGGAAGCGAACGCGCTCCATCAACGATTCGACGCTCGGCATCGTATTTATGTTCTCTTCTATCATGATTCATTCGAATGAAACATTTTCAAAACACCCTCTAGCTGACGATCGACGAGGTCGACAATCTGAGGAAGGAATCCCGGATTTAGTTCGAGGAGACTCCATGCATCTTCATCGAAGGGGGGCACGTTGAGCTCTCCGCTACTGCCGCATTGCATCGCATGAGCAATGACATCTGCGATATGAACGACGCTGGCTTCAAGTCGATAACGATTCGCGCTCTGGGGAGTGTGGTGGTATCGAACAATCTCCTCGAGGTTTCCCGGGAGGTGCCAGGCTTCGATCAATGCACCGCCTACCGCCGCGTGGTCAAAACCGATGATTTCCTGTTCCGATATGAACATAGGTGCCGGATGATTCATGACGTGAGAAAACGCCTCGTCCATCATCTCGGGGATTTTGTCATACATGATCAATCGCCCAACATCATGCAAGATGCCGCCGACAAAAAAGCGTTCGACATTTGATTCCCGGTTGAGCCCTGCAATCACTCTGGCAGCCAGGCCGCAGGCGACGCTGTGTTTCCAGAAAGATTCCATGGAGACAAAGCGTTCGGGAATCCGTTGAAATAGTTTCACGATGGAAGTTGCGATAGTAAGATCGTGCAGCTGTTGCGTTCCGACTACCATGACCGCACGGGAGATAGTATCGATCTCCCGTGGAAAACCGAAATATGCGCTGTTGACAATGCGCAAAAGCCTTGCCGTAAGGCCCGCATCCTGCATGATGATGGAGGTGATTTGGCCGACAGTGGCTCGCTGGCTGAAAATCGCTTCGTTCAGTCGTTCATGAACAACCGACACGGAAGAAAGTTTTTCGGTGCCGTCTAAAAGATCTCGAGGGCTGCTAAACATACCTATCTTCTTTCCGATCTTGCTTCTGCAATTCGAATTGTCGCTAACCGCATCAATTCCATCGCAAACAAATTGTTCTGGTTTGCGTGTTGAAAGAGCATTTGCACTTCGTTCATTGCTTCCTGCACGAAGCGATGATCGATTTGTGGCTCCTGGGAAATGCTGTATTCTTTTACGCTCGCATCGTCAATACTTACTTCGAGCACGCCCCACGTTTTTAGAACCCTAATGCCGTTTCGAGTAATGGCAGTTCCTTTTTGCATTAGAATGGTTCCGTGGAAATCGCTGACAGGATCATCTACGATCATTCCTTCGCTGAGTTGGTCGACGCCTATTTTCCCCATGTGAACCTCGAATAATTGTCTATTACTAACTCATAATGCGCAAAACACCAACAATATTGCCACAATGTCGCAACATCACAAAAAAACAATCTTTTTAATTAACCGACTCTGCGTAATGAAACTTGCTTCAAAGAGTCTTGCTGCTTTCGTGGCAAGAGTTTTAGCCTCTGCGTAACATCATTTATGAAACTATTTGACTTCAGATGAATTAAGTGGAAAAGGATAGAGATGCAGAAAGGTTATTATTCCCCGACTTCGCGATACGATCGAGGTGCAATGCTTTCATGCATCCCTTCACCTATACCTTGCTAAAATGCGGAAGCCGTTAAGAAGTTGTTATGTCCAAATTCCGCGCAGGCCGCATTACCCTTATCGCTATAATTAACCACCTGCGATAAGAGGTCATCTTCGCATATTTAGGAGCAACAGATGTGCCACAATAACCGTGGGGATTCACTTTTATAGGCGCAAAAATAGGCGAGATTGAAGGAAGCAGCTAGTTCAAACGGAGTTTCAAACTTGTGATGCCGGACGGTCTGTCCAATTTCAGCCAACTGTCCGAGAAAAGAGGTTCAGATTATCGTTCGCAAGAAACCCTGTAATCAAGAAGATGGCGGTAACAGGTTTATCGTAATGCGATGGTTTGACTATGAAATGTTTACAAATATCCGTTATCCTGACACAGCAATACACTCCGGTTGATCGTGAGGCTCCTCGCATTATTCCTTCTTCCCGAGGGCGAAAGGTACGATGTTGTTGAACTTCAAGATAATTTTAGGCGAGTTGACTGACTCGATATCGATGCTCTTATCTTCGATGTAACTATAGTAAATACTACCAATGATGGTGCCAGAAAAGCTTACGATTTGCCCGATAGAAAATCGAGAGACCTGTTGATATGTCTTTGTTCCTTTTTCCAAGATAGAGTTTTCTTCCCATGTCGGCCAACGCTGATAATGAGTCTGGTAAGAAATTGGAAATCCTTCGGCGTCGCTTACAATCCTCAGAAAAGCCCAGGCGCCTTTGTTTTCATTCCTGATGTCCGCAATTTTGCCAACCCAGTTATTCACTCGTGATTTTTTTTCCTTGAAGAATTTTGACCTGGCCTTATCGCATTCGTTGACCAGTGCGGATCGCTGAATATCATTTTTTGCAAAGCGCAATTGATTTTGAAAGCGGAGATTAGTCTCATGAAAAGAGATTTGGTCCGCGGGGTAGTGAATTATTGAGGCGGGCGGCGTTATCGACGCTGCTTCGATCTTTTGAGAAGGGGGTTTCTGATCAACCTTGTGATTAGTGCAAGAGGGGAGAAGGATCAAGATCGAACATAACAAGCACAGAATATAGTTGTGTCTAGTCGGTTTCATTGATCGATATGCCTATCGTGTGTTTGCAAAAATTAGCTAACGTGAAAAATATGCATCAAGGAAAAGACAGAACAAGAGAACTAAGACTCCTGAATAATCCCAAAAATGCGTCTCGCGCAAGTCCCAAGGGGATGGCTTCGCCAGACGCAAGGTCGCGAAATGATTCTTAAACAGAATTGTAGCGCCCTTCCCAAAGGGGTGGCTTTGCGAGAAACATTTTTTTCAGATGTCTCGAACTATGTTTCTGTTTTGTGAAATGCCGGTCAGGCCGAGTAATTATGCTGTTCTCTATTTGGATTGAATGTTAATGCATCTTATCAACGAACGCTATGCTTAGCGTTATACTTATGTAAACGACGCCGGAAAAAAAAGCGAGAAGACTCCATTTATTCGATTGGGAAAGCTTGCCCCCCCTCAAAAGGAGGTAGCCGGCAAGTAAATTACCTAGCGCCCATAGGACATTTACCATCGGTGATGACAATCCTTTTCCCGGTGGGGTAGCAAACGGGGTCGGAAAACTGTCGCCGGATATTCCATGTATGAAATGAGGAACTGTGTTGGTCAAGAATAGCCCCGCGAAGAAGCAAGCGACATAATGGTACCATTTCATAAAGTCTCCTTGCAAAGTGTTTATTGAGTATTCCCGAAAGAATGCGAGCGACGCCAGTACAGCCAGGCGCCTTTTCATTGCTGCTGATTCTTCGGACCTTCAGCGACAGGCTTTCGGAGCTTCATCCATTGTAAGACCAAGGAATTCCATGGTCAAGTAGTTGGACCTGTTCTTATAACCGGGCACCGTACAGGTTATGTCTTGTTAACCGATACCCCCGATCAGCCTTAGGTGGTAATGATGTGGGGGAATCTTACTGAAATTTATGCAGGGAAGCAATGGCAACTTTTCACTCTGCCCAAAAGACGGACTGAATCCCAAAGAACAGTCTCGAGCAATGCATGAATCCTCTTTGTCAATAACTGATGTGACATAAAATATTGAACTATCCACTAAGTTCACAATGGATACAAAGAGAACATATAAATGCAGACTATTACCGAATAAATTCTTTATGAAAAACAAGTCCTAACTCTCATAAGTTGGATTTAGATCTTCGTGTTGTTTCGTGCCCTTCGTGGATACCGACCAATGCGTAACGTGCATCAATAACTCTCCTTTGACAATACGACCTTCCCTCTGAACACACGGTAAACGAATATCGTATATCCGATGACAATAGGCATCCCGACGAGGGCGATGATGAGCATCGCACTGAGGGTGCCCGGAGTTGAAGAGGCATTGTAGATAGTCAGACTATATGCCAGGTCGATGTTTGAAGGAACAAGCCGCGGGAATAAACCTACGGCGGCGAGTCCGATCACTGATGCAATAAGAGTTGAGGAACCCGCAAATGCTCTGAGGTATTTCTCTCCTTTCATCGCGACCGGAACATACACCACGGATCCAAACAGCAAGAGAATGAGTACCCAGAACAGTGGGTTCGTGAGCAATCCCTGGAAGAGAAAACCTGCTTCAAAAAAAGTGGCTAAAGTCGCGCGTGAGTACAACACGATGAATGCAATCCACGAAGGGGTAATCCATTTCAACATCCACGCCCGCTGATCGTCGTTTGTCTTCATTGTCATATAGATGGCTCCGTGCATCACAAACAGTACAAGTGTGAGGACACCGACCGTAATAGAATAGGGATTCAGCAGGCCGAGGAACGAGCCAGTAAACGAGCCGGCCGCATCGATCGGAATGCCCCGGAGGATATTTCCAAAGGCAACACCGAAGAGAATGGCGGGGAGGAGACTTCCGATTCCGAACGCCCAGTCGCAAGCGGGGCTCCGAAAATATCGCCGACGAACTTTGAGTATTCTGCCCAGTTTGTGCCAAATTGAAATTCCATTACGATTCCGGTAGCGACGCCGACGGCGAAGTTGAGAGCGAGAATTCGTGCGAAAAATTTTCCCATCCGGACGTACGTCTGATTATTCCTTTTCCAGCCCAGCGTTTCGACAATCACCAACAGCCACGCAAGACCGATAGTGATTGGAGGAAAAATAAAATGAAACCCGACAGTGATCGCGAACTGGAGACGTGATAAGAGTAGAGGATCCATTGTTATATGTACTCCTTGTTTGTAACAGAGAATGCTATTTGATTAAGGGGAAAATATATTGATCGTGCGACCGTCCCGTGAGCTTTGACCCCGGTATTCTCTGTGCCGTATTCGCATCCAACAAATAATATTTCACGGAGCGAGACAAAGATTCGCGGAGTTCCACGGAGACACAGGGTTTGTGAGCGAACAGCTGATTTCATTTTTTGATCGGACAAGTATGCTCACGCTCCGAAATCCTCTTCTTTGAGAATGCTCGAAGCTTTCTCCAATAGCGAACTTGGTTTGTATGGTTTTTGAATAAAAGCATGCGGGTGGATATCGCCGAATACCGATTTTATTTCCTCTTCCGTATAGCCGGAACAGAGCAGCACTTTGACATCGTGGTTGATCTTTACAAGTTCTTGGAAGGCAGCTTTTCCATCCATCCCCGGCATTGAATAGTCCAGTATAACCATCAGTATGGTGTATTGATTCTGGCGGTACAGTTCAATCCCTTCGGCCGGATTCAACGCTTCGATCACTTTAAAATTCGCATCGGTGAAAACATCCGTCAACAACTCCAGAATTGAAGGCTCGTCATCAATTACAAGAATGGTTTTTCCTTCTCCGTTGATAGCCGGAGTCAACTTCGCTTCCTGCACTTTGGATGCAGCGGAAGAATTGACCATCGGGAAAACGACGTCAAACTCCGTTCCTTTTCCTCTTTCGCTTTGTATGCGGATCCCTCCGTGGTGTCCCCGTATGATACCCAGGACGGCAGCAAGCCCAAGACCCCGTCCGGTGAACTTCGTTGTGAAAAATGGGTCGAAGATGCGAGCCAGCGCATCCGGCTTTATCCCTTGTCCCGTGTCTTGTACTTGGAACGAAACGTATGTCCCTGGTGGGAGAGGATTGTGCGTATACTTCCAGAATTCCGAGTCATTCTCTGTCACTTCAATCTGCCTTGTGCGAACAGTGATGGTACCCGGATTTTTGCTGAGTGCTTCGCCGGCATTGATAATGAGGTTCATGACGACCTGTTGTATCTGTCCTACATCTCCACGCATACAAAGAATCGCTGGATCCAGTTCATACCGCAAATGAGCCGATTTTGGCACGGAGACTTCCAGCAGCTGTGCGTTTTCTTCCACTAGGCGGTTAAGGTCGAAATCATCGGTAAGGAACTTCCCTTTGCCGGAGTATGCGAGAAGCTGCCGTGTAAGGTCTGCCGCTCGCTCGGCAGCTTTGAGTGCTTTCGCGATATTGTTGCCTGCCGGGCTTTCTTTCGGCAGCCTGCCAAGAGCCAGAGAAGATTGTCCCATGATGGCATTGAGGAGGTTATTGAAATCGTGGGCGATGCCTCCCGCAAGTGTTCCGATGCTTTCCAGCTTCTGTGCGTGGCGTAACGCTTCTTCTGCTCGTTTGCGCTCGGTGATGTCTTCTTTCACTGCGACGAAATTGGTAATGTCGTTGTTTGCGTTCTTGACGGGGGAGATAGAGGCCATCTCCCAAAAGAGCTCACCGTTCTTCTTTTTGTTATGGAATTCACCGCGCCAATCATTGCCTGCACTGATGGCTTCCCACAATCTCTTATATTCTTCCGGCGGAGTCTCACCCGATTTCAAGATGTTCGGGTTTTTTCCACGGACTTCTTCCATTGTATAGCCAGAAACCTGTGTGAATTTGGGGTTGACGTATTCTATGTTGCCACGTGTATCTGTGATGACAATGGAAGCGGGGCTTTGTTCGACGGCAAGGGAGAGTTTACGGAGCTCTTCCTCCGCCTCTTTGCGTTCCGTAATATCGTGAATGATTGAAAAGAGACTTTGTTTCCCTCCCAATGTGATCGGGGAAGAATGGACTTCCACAAAACGCACATCGCCGCTTGCAAGGCGATGTGAAAAAATGAAAGAGGTCTTATCGCTTGCGACTGCCCGCCAGCGCTGAGCGGCGACTTGTCCCGACGGCATCACATTGATGTCTTGTATGAACATTCCACAAAGCTGATGAACGGAGTACCCGTAAAATTTTTCAGCCGCCGGATTGGCGTCGTTGATCTGTCCGGATACGGGCTCTATGAGGAGCATCACCGTGTCATGCATTTCAAACATATTGTGAAATCGTTCCTCACTCTGCCGGAGCGCTTCTTCTGCCCGCTTGCGCTCGGTGATATCCTGAACAATACCCTGTACAAAACGATCGTTGCCTATCTCTAGCGATGAACCGGTGATAAGGGCGATAAATGTCGTTCCATCTTTTCTCTCGAGTTCTACTTCTCGATACCCAGCTTCATTATTTTTGGCGACCTGAGTGAATAACCTTAGGGAGGATTGCTTAGGCATTAAATCGACAACCCGCATTTTGAGAAGTTCACTTTCGCTGTATCCGGTCATTTTGCAGTACGCTGGATTGACCATGATATACCGCCCGTCGAGATCGGCAATGGTAATGCCTTCATTGCTTTGCTCGACAGTTGCACGATATCGAAGTTGACTTTCCCTCAGCGCCTTCTGTGCTTTCTTTTTTTCAGTGATATCCCGAACGATAAGTTGAACCGCAGATTTATTGCCAAAGGCCACCGGCAGTGCTTTGACGTCAACATCCACTTCTGATCCGTCGAATGCCAAGAACTTTTCTTCCAGAAGAGGGAGGGGTTTTCCCGTCGATAGCGCTTCCTTCATCCTCGCTGTAATCATTTCTCGGTACTCGGGATGAACCAGATCGAGGACTGGCATTCCGATCAATTCCTCGACACTTGAAGCTTTGACCAGCGCAACACCGGCGCTGTTTGCAAAAACAATTTTTCCGTCCACATAGATCGCAATAGCGTCGGGGGATCCTTCAACCAGCTGGCGATATTTGAGTTCACTTTCCTGGAGCGCTTCCTCTGCAC
>CAWJKX010000174.1:0-28293 GCA_963843065.1 uncultured Bacteroidota bacterium | reverse complement strand
CGTGTTCCCCCGGGAAGCGTCCGGCTCATGCGCTGCGCAGGGCTTTGTCGAAGAACACCGGTGGAGGATTCTTGCCTCCGAGGGTATTCTCGATCCCACAATTTATCGACTACCTGTTCCGGGAAAAGTTAAACATCCCGGATAAACCTTCGGAATTGCTCGACGCCGCCGCAAGACTGTACGAGATTCATCTGGCGGGCAGATGGCGGATAAGGCGGCAATAATTTTACATCGCTCGATTCATTCCTGCCGCTCGGGATGAAAATTTTTCGGCGAGCTCGAAGAGTTGTGGATTGCCAATATTCCGTTTTCCCGTGTCCGGGAAAACTCTTTCCGGAATTACATTCAGCGGTGTTACATCGCTGCTCGTCTTTTACGAACGATTCTACTCCCTCGCCGGCGAAAGGGGCTTTGCTAACCCGCTCGATGAAATACCGGACAGTCGCTGAGAAGGTTGCAGTCATCGATCTCACTGAATATTCAAAGATCATTTTTGCTGGATTTTTTGCCCTAACGAATTCTGAACGAGCTATCCTGCGGCATTTGAACGGCCTTGAGAAGACTGGGACTGATTTTCCAGAATGGTCCGGGCATTGGCAAGCAGCTGAAAGAGATAGGTCTGTCGCCCGAAACACCTCCGCAAGAGGCGACACGACCTTCATTCCATTTCTATCAAGGCGCTGATACCCATGGGCAGGTGTTTGCACTCACGAAGCAGATCGATGAGCTGCAGCAGCGCCGCGATTTGTCATTTGACCGAACGGCCATCGTGCTGCCGGCGGCGGAGACGCTCTTTCCCGTATTTCACCAGACCCTCGCACTCGTTCCGGACAACGAATACAATATTTCCCTCGGGTATCCGGCAACGCGGACACCCGTCTACGGTTTCCTCGACACGTTGCTGGAATTGATTGTGTCAAAATACGATTACCGGTATTCGGTTACGCATTACATTAAATTCATTCTCCATCCCTACACCAAAAACATTCGGTACCAAAAGCGGTCGGATGCCACACGCATTCTCTTCAACACGATCGAAGAGTATTTCCTGAGGGAACATTCGGCAGAGTTCTTTTTGAAGAGTTAGAAAACAATACATCATTGTTCGAACGGGCAGTGAAACGGATTGCGGGACTCAGCGAAAGCGTATCGGCAGAGTTGTTGAAAGAACATTTAGTATCCATCCATACAAATACGGTGCGAATGTTTGACGCCGTAGAAAACATCGGTGCGTTCGCACACAAGCAACTGGCGTTCTCAATTATATCAATGCCCACAGCACGGCACAGCTTCATCCATTCTTTCGTCCGTTCATAGAGACGATAGTCGAATCCCTTGAGGCTGTTTCAACGTCGCTTCTATCCGACCGCCAATTCAATGAATTTGTTGAATACGTATCGTTTTTCCGGGACTACATTGCCGCAGCGGAAGTTCCTTTTACGGAACGCCGCTTCATGGGCTGCAGGTGCTTGGATTTCTGGAGACAAGGAATTTGCAATTCGATAAGGTTTTTATCCTGGATGCCAATGATGATGTTCTTCCCGGCAATAAAGGGCACGATGTTCTGCTGCCGGTGAAACTGCGCGAATCACTCGGACTTTCGACGTTCCGGGAGAGGGATCGCATGGCGGAATACTATTTCAACTGCCTGCTGCAGGGAGCAAAAGAAGTGCACCTCTTTTTCATCCAGGATGGGAAGAAGGAGAAAAGCAGGTAGTTGAAAAATTGTTGTGGGAAAGGGAGCAGCGTGATGTCTTTTCCCAATAAAGGAAATTGATAGTAAACGAGAAAGTCTTTCAAATGTGTTGTGATCTGTTTCTCTGGAGAGATATTACCGGACCCATGATGCTGCCGCCGGACTCTTTTGTAAAGAAAGCACATCGATAGTGTGTTCAAGTGAGGCGAGCCGTCAGTGCAGTCTTTCTCCAACACCTTCTCTTTGAATTTGCGAAGGTACTCTGCAAGCACGAGATGGACAAAGATTCCGATGTCGGCATGCTCCAACTCGCCCGAAACTTCTTCCCGTTCCTGCAGCTCCAGCACGTACGCATAGTAAAATTTCAATTGACATTTCAGGTATGTATCCAGTGCCGTTGCGTTGAATGAAAAATCCTTCAAAGAAGCAACTACCCTTTCAGTTTTCGGTATTGCCGTCGGCGTTGCGTTTGCCAGCTGAATCCGGTATCGGAGGGTCTGAACATATTCGCTTTCTTGAATCCTCTTTTCCTGCTGCTCCCTTTCCCACAACAATTTTTCAACGTACCTGCTTTTCTCCTTCTTCCCATCCTGGATGAAAAAGAGGTGCACTTCTTTTGCTCCCTGCAGCAGGCAGTTGAAATAGTATTCCGCCATGCGATCCCTCTCCCGGAACGTCGAAAGTCCGAGTGATTCGCGCAGTTTCACCGGCAGCAGAACATCGTGCCCTTTATTGCCGGGAAGAACATCATCATTGGCATCCAGGATAAAAACCTTATCGAATTGCAAATTCCTTGTCTCCAGAAATCCAAGCACCTGCAGCCCATGAAGCGGCGTTCCGGTAAAAGGAACTTCCGCTGCGGCAATGTAGTTCCGGAAAAACGATACGTATTCAACAAATTGATTGAATTGGCGGTCGGATAGAAGCGACGTTGAAACAGCCTCAAGGGATTCGACTATCGTCTCTATGAACGGACGAAAGAATGGATGAAGCTGTGCCGTGCTGTGGGCATTGATATAATTGAGAACGCCAGTTGCTTGTGCTGCGAACGCACCGATGTTTTCTACGGCGTCAAACATTCGCACCGTATTTGTATGGATGGATACTAAATGTTCTTTCAACAACTCTGCCGATACGCTTTCGCTGAGTCCCGCAATCCGTTTCACTGCCCGTTCGAACAATGATGTATTGTTTTCTAACTCTTCGAGAGAAAAGAACTCTGCCGAATGTTCCCTCAGGAAATACTCTTCGATCGTGTTGAAGAGAATGCGTGTGGCATCCGACCGCTTTTCGTACCGAATGTTTTTGGTGTAGGGATGGAGAATGAATTTAATGTAATGCGTAACCGAATACCGGGTACTCGTATTTTGACACAATCAATTCCAGCAATGTGTCGAGGAAACCGTAGACGGGTGTCCGCGTTGCCGGATACCCGAGGGAAATATTGTATTCGTTGTCCGGAACGAGTGCGAGGGTCTGGTGAAATACGGGAAAGAGCGTCTCCGCCGCCGGCAGCACGATGGCCGTTCGGTCAAATGACAAATCGCGGCGCTGCTGCAGCTCATCGATCTGCTTCGTGAGTGCAAACACCTGCCCATGGGTATCAGCGCTTTGATAAAAATGGAATGAAGGTCGTGTCGCCTCTTGCGGAGGTGTTTCGGGCGACAGACCTATCTCTTTCAGCTGCTTGCCAATGCCCGGACCATTCTGGAAAATCAGTACAGTATTCTCAAGGCCGTTCAAATGCCGCAAGATAGCTCGTTCAGAATTCGTTAAGGCAAAAAATCCGGCAAAAATGATCTTTGAATATTCAGTGAAATCGATGACTCAACCTTCTCAGCGACTGTCCGGTATTTCATCGAGCGGGTTACAAAGCCCCTTTCGCCGGCGAGGGAGTAGAATTGTTCGTAAAAGACGAGCAGCGATGTAACACCGCTGAATGTAATTCCGGAAAGAGCTTCCCGGACACGGGAAAACGGAATATTGGCAATCCACAACTCTTCGAGCTCGCCGAAAATTTTCATCCCGAGCGGCAAGAATGAATCGAGCGATGTAAAATTATTGCCGCCTATCCGCCGTGTGTCCGCCAGATGAATCTCGTACAGTATTGCGGCGGCGTCGAGCGATTCCAAAGTCCTATCCGGGATGTTTAACTTTTCCCGGAACAGGTAGTCGATAAAATTGTCGATCGAGAATACCCTCGGAGGCAAGAATCCTCCACCGGTGTTCTTCGACAAAGCCCTGCGCAGCGCATGAGCCGGACGCTTCCCGGGAAACACGACGATGTTTTTTGAATAATCCCGTCCCTTCTGACCGAGGAGAGATGCAATTTCGTCGATCATAACAACGTGAGCCGGGATCAGGGAAACCACGCTCATGAAACGCTCCTCACTTTTTTCAAATCGACGTACGCAAGACAGCCGTGAACTACTTTCTCCGGATAAATTTCTTTCAACATCTCCATGTAATTCTTGACCTGCACAATATAGTCGTTTTCATGTTCGTCCCCACCGGTCTTATAATCGATCACTGCGACGGACTTTGCATCAACGACGATTCGATCCGCCCGATACAATGCACCGTCGCGGTTTGTCAGTTCTTGCTCCCGCAGTACAATCCTTTCTTCTTTTCGGATAAACCAGTCGCGCATAGCGCGATCGTTCAAACATTCATGAACCATGGATTTCACTTCGTCAAGAGAGAGCGGAGCAGGGAGTTCGCGGCTGACACGCGCGATCGCCGCATCGACCTGCGCGCCCGGGTCGTCGTCGATAAACTCGATGCGCGAGAAAACGCTGTGAACAAAATCCCCTCTTTTTGTTTCCTGAGCCCCGACATTTTCGTACGTTTGCACACCAAGCGGTTTTCTTATTGCATGATGAAACGGCTTGAAGATATTCTCCTTCTGAACAGCGTTCGCGGTAACGGAGGGCTTCGGAGCAGGTTCATACCCTTGTTGAGGAAGAAATTTTGTAGGCTCTTTCCGTTCTTTCTTGTACACGCCGATGACATACATTTCTTTTTCCGCTCTCGTAAAAGCAACATAGAGTTTATTGAATGAATCCACCGTATCCCGGAATTGCTCTCCTTCCAGTAGTTCGCGGATCTCGTCAACGTTGTCCGCGATCTTTTTATTGACCTTCAGGATCGATACGGATTGCTCATCATCCCGCAGCAGAAAACTTTTCCCCCGGGGGGATTGGTCGTACAACAAGACGATCACGACGGGAAATTCAATCCCTTTCGCTTTGTGGATTGTCATCACCTGCAAAGCATCGATATCTTTGGGAATATCAATCCTCCAGACATCCTCGGCGGCATCATCATCGGAATATTCGAGAAAATTTTTCATGGTGTTCGCCGCCTGCTGCTCGAAAGATTTTATCACTTCGAGCAGTTTCACCATCGATGCTTCTTCATCCGGCGATGACTGAAACACATCGAATATTTTGTACGCTTCAGAGACCAGGTCATACAAGGGGAGATAACCGACGACATTGAAGAGATGCTCGAAATATTCGTCCCACAAATTTTTAAAACGATCGCGGAATGCCGTATACAGCGGGGCGCGGCCGCGGATCCGTTCTTCGACGATAAACCGGGTGAGCTCGCTGCGCGAAATTCCGCTATTTCGGCTCGTAAGAGTGTTGCTGAAAACATCACCAAGAATAAACGTCGCAAAAGAGAGGTCGTCAACGGGTGAATCAAGGAAACGGAGAAGAGCAATGAATTCTCCCGCGCTTTTTCGGCGCCTCACGTCGAGCGTGGAGTGCGAAATAATGGGAATCCCCTTTTCGTTGAGCCAGCCGCTCACTTCGATAACACGATTGTTGGTCGGTGTCAGGATTGCGATTTCGCTGTAGCGGTACCCGCGGGATCGGCACTCTTGAATAATCATGCGAAGAGCCTGCTTTTCGGGAGGATCACTATCCTGTTCTTGAACAATATCGACCTCGACATATCCTTTACCGGTATGTTCCGGCGTCGCATGCTGTTCATACGTCGACAGTCCGCTCGCCGCAGCTTCATCCTCAAACCCCTGGCCCGGAATAATTGTGTGGAATACTTCTTTCGTAAATGAGACAATCTTTTCGTAGCTGCGATAATTTATGTCGAGCGATTGCACATCATGATAAGCAGAGGGAAACGGGTTTGCCTCCGTCAACCGCTTCATGATCCTCCAATCGGCGTCGCGAAAGCCGTAAATCGATTGCTTTGTATCCCCGACGACAAAAAGGCTGCCCCCTTTGGAGAGTGATTCTTCAATCAGAGGGAATAAGTTCTTCCATTGGATTTGCGACGTGTCCTGGAACTCATCGATCAGATAATGATAAATCGTCTCACCGATTTTAAAATAAATTTCCGGCACACTTTCATTGGTAAGATGTTCTGCGAGCGAACGAGCGACATCATCGATAAAAATTTGGCCGTATTGCTTTTTCAATTTTTCGACCGTCGGCTGCAGCATCGTATAGGCTTCAGTATACGGCTTATAGTACAGTTCAACGTAACGCAGAATGAACTGACGGAGAATTACATTCAATTGTCGCTGTTCTCGGTCGATCTCCTCACTCCAGCTTTCATACGCCGCCGTTTCAGCCTTTCCTTTCGGCTTATTGACAGGACTGGCCCGTAATTTCCTCTCAATCAAGGCGTGAATATTCCCTTCCTTGATCAATGAAAGATCGTCGGCGAAGAGGCTGTTGACGGGCAGCCCAGATTTTTTTATCAGCGCTTCAACCTTCAACGCCTGCGTTGTGATTTGTTCCCGTAACGCAACGAGAATCGACCGATGAATTGCTGGAACCGAGAGGCTTTGTCTGCCCGGCAATGGTCTTATATATTTTTTTGACCTGACCGGCAATATCTCTGTATGGGTTCCATACAAAATTGCTGTCCGCTTTCTTGTTCTCCGTAATTAACTCGATAATGTTTTCCATGACCGCGGCTTCCGCGGTATTCTCTTTCACATTTTTTGAAAATATATCAAACGCTAAGTCAAATATGCGGTCGGCGCCGAGGAGAATTTCGAAATCGGGATGATAGCCGTACTCGAGTGATGAAGATTTGAAAACTGTCGACATGAAACTGTCGACGGTTTTTACCTGAAAATCGGAAAAGTTGTCGAGGATTTCATCGATCAGCCGCGTCGATTTTGATTGGATGTCCGTGTGTTCCAGCGAGAGACGATCGCCCAGTTCGCGCAGCGCATTCCCGTCGCCGAATGCAGCGAGCTTCAACAGTGTTAGTATCCGCTGTTTCATCTCCGCAGCAGCGTTGTTGGTAAACGTTATCGCAAGGACATTTTGAAGAGCATTGTGAGGAATTTTATTGGACAATAATATTTGTACGTACCGGTGCGTAAGCGCATACGTTTTCCCCGCACCGGCAGAGGCAGTCAAAACTGTCGCTGACGGCAGGCGAATGTCAGTTTCCTGGTTGCGACCCGAAAGCATCGGATGCGGTTTTCAAAGTGATTGAACGTTAGAAGCTTCTAAAACAAAATATCCAAACCTCGGAAAGTTTGGACATAAAGGAAAAACCACTGAAGCACCGCCCCTGCGTTCCCTTTTGACACGTTGCGGCTGTGAATGAATCGGCGGCAGCCATTATTTCAGACAGAGTATTTTGCGACGATCCATTCGGGAATGACTTCCCCCCTCCCCGTTTTCTGATTCACCATCGTATAATGAACATAGCCCTCGCATGAAAGCTTCTTGTTTTCTTTCTTGAGGATTTCGAATCGCACCTTCACGCCGTCCTTCAGCACTTCTTCGATCCATGTCCGGACAATAATTCTTTCGCCCAAACCGAGCGGGCGCTTGTGTTCAACGTGTGTCGTATTCACAACCCATGTATAACCGAGGGCAATAAATTCTTCCATCTTCATTTTATAGCAGCGCTCCATCTGGTCGTAGCGAGCGGCAAGAACGTAATCCAGATACCTCGTATTGTGAACGTGATTGTTCATATCGATGTCGTCGGGACGGACCTGGAGTTCGGTCTCAAATTTGGAATGCTGCACAGCCATAGAGTTCCTCTTGCACACACGATACGAACAATTCGGAGGAAAATCAATTCGTCGGAGATGTCCACGAAGGGCACGAAGAAACACGAAAGAAGATATGGTTTTACAGGATGTTTTCTGATAAACTCTCTTCACAAAAAATAAATGCCATAACACAAATTTATTCCTTCGTGTTTCTTCGTGTTCTTAGTGGACATTATACAAAAAAAGCTCCAGGTCATTGTAACACTCTGGAGCTTTCATTAGAAAAGGAATTGTGTCGCTAATGTTTGTCCGGATACGGCGGAGGCGGCGGAAGTTTCGCCGGATGTGTTTTCATCTGGTCGAGTATCACTTCGATCGCCTTGTTGAGCTGCTCGTCGATTCCGGCGTATTCCTTCGCCGGATCGTTATCGACGACGATGTCGGGGTCAACGCCGTGTCCTTCCATAATCCACTCTTTTCCTTCGATATCGTAGCGGGAAAATTCCGGCTTGTTCAGAAATCCGCCGTCAAGAAAAGGAAGAGATCCGCGAATACCAACCACGCCGCCCCATGAACGCTTACCAACCACTGTGCCGATTTTGTACTGTTTGAATCGGTACGCAACAATATCGCCGTCTGACGCGGAGAATTCGTCGAGGAGGAGCACTTTCGGGCCAACCATCGTTCCGCTCGGATTTACGCTAAACGACGTATTCCGTGCAATATCAATCATCGCGATCTCCCGATGCAGCCGTTCGATGATCATCGGAGAAACAAAACCGCCGCCGTTGCCACGCACGTCCACAACGAGCGCCTCTTTCGTCAACTGTGGATAATAGTACTTGACGAACTCGTTCAGCCCATTAAATCCCATATCGGGGATATGAACATAGCCGACTCTTCCGTTTGTCACCTTTGAAACTTTCTCGATGTTCGACTGGACCCAATTGAAATAGTACAGTTCACGCTCGTCGCCCGTCGGCACGACAACGGTTTCGTGGCTCCCCTCTTCTTTCGGTTCGGCGTTTAGCGTAAGGGTGATTTGCTTGCCTACTGTCCCCACGAGGGATTCATAAATATTGTTCATTTCATTCGCCGGCTTGCCGTTCACCGCAAGAATATATTCCCCTTCTTTTGCGTTGACACCAATTTCGGTGAGCGGAGAGCGTAGCGTATTGTCCCAATTTTGCCCTCGAAGGATTTTCACGATGCGATAATATTTCGAGACGGAGTCGCGCTCAATTTTTGCGCCGAGCAGGCCGGTCTTGATCCGTTCCGCATGCGGCATTTCTCCTCCGCCGACATACGTATGCCCGGTGCTCAGCTCGCCTATCATTTCGCCGATGATGTATGTCAAATCCGCTCGATGGTTGACGTACGCCACCAGCGGTTCATAGTTCTTTCGGACTTTTTCCCAGTCAAGACCGCTCATGTTTGGGGCAAAATAGAAATCCCGCATTTGGCGCCACGCTTCATTGAAGATTTGGTTCCATTCCGCGTGATGGTCGACTTTCACTTTCATATCTGAAAGGTTTAATTTGTCTTTGATTTCGATTTTCGACGTCGGCAAATCGATGATCGCGTACGATCCATCCTGCCCAACGATGGTTTTTTTACCGTCGGCCGAAATCTCGAAACCGTTAAAATCGCCGAGTTCGTTTTCCTTCAATTTTTCGAAATCATAGAAGAAGAATTTCGCCTTCTCATCCTTGCTTCCGCTTCTGATGTAATACAGCTTGTCCCCCACCGAGTTTAAATTCCGGTAGTTAGCAGCCGAAATCGGCAGGCCTGCGATTCGCTCCTGCAAACCGTCAATATCTACCTTTACCGGAGGCTTTGATTCCTCGTTCTCGTCCTTCTTCTTATCCGCCTTGTCGGATTCTTTGCTCGCCTCCTTAATCTTGACCTCATCGCTCTTCGGCTCGAAGGGTGATTTTGTGTCTTTTGCAAGAGTGACGAAATAAATTTTTGCCAGATCGTTATAGACATGGTCCAACTCTGTTTGACTCAACGTCGGATTGAAAGTTCTCTCCGAAACAAAGAAGAGAAACTTCCCGTCGGAACTGAACGAGGGCGAGTACGAAGAATACCATCCATCGGTAACGGCATACGATTCCTTCTTTTCAAGCGAATACAGGTAGATATTCGTCATCGATGAGTCTTCCGGTTTGGCGTAGGCAATCCATCTGCTGTCCGGGGACCATGCATAGTCCGTGAACTCCCACGCCGAAGCTTGTGCTACCGGAGTGATTTTCTTGGAGTCAACGTCGACATACTGCAAACGGAGTTTTTTGTCGGCCCACATAATTTTTTTACTGTCCGGGGACCAGTACCCCTGGTATTTGTAGGTATCGCCGTTCTTTGTCAATTGCGTCCCCGCGCCGCTCCCGTCCTGAGGCATGATATAGATTTCATCTTCGCCGGATGCATCAGAAATATAGGTGATCCATTTGCCATCGGGGGACCATTTCGAATTGCGTTCATGAACGCCGGAGGTATTCGTCAGGTTGCGCGTATTTCCGTACTTTGCCGGCACAGTGAATATTTCTCCCCTCGCGCCGAAGAGAGCCCTATTTCCGTCGGGAGAGATTTCGTAATTTGTAATACTTTTGCTCACGTCGACAATGTTCGTGCGCCCCATGGCAAAATCTTCGTCTATAAACATTGTTAGCTTTTCTGCTTTTTCAGTCGCGAGGTCGAGACGATAAATGTACCCTCCGTTTTCAAACACAACGGCATTGTCTCCGATTGAAGGGAATTTCACGTCGAAGTCAACAAAGTTCGTCAATTGTTTTGTTTCTTTGGACGTCAGGTCATACGAATACAGATTCATGCGTTTATTGTCATCGCGATCGGACGCAAAATAGATTTTGTTCCCGCCCCACATCGGGATAATGTCTTGCGCCGGATTGTTTGTGAGATTGGTCGTAACCTTCGTGTCGAAGTCATACAACCAGACATCGTCCGCCTGGCCGCCGCGATAGCGTTTCCAAGTCCGGAATTCTCTAAACACTCTATTGTAGACCATTTTCTTTCCATCCGGAGAGAAGGAACAGAAGCCCCCGCGAGGCAAAGGCAATTGCTCGGGAATTCCGCCGTCGACCGAAGCGATGAAAAGCTGGCCTTTAAAATCATTCGGTTCGTTCATTCGTGAACGAAACACAATATGCGAATTATCCTTCCATGTCATCACGATGTTGTTGGGGCCCATACGGTCGGAAACGTCGTCGCGGTCAAGGGTCGCGGTGAATGTAAGCCGCTTCGGAACGCCCCCTTCTGCCGGCATCACATAGACTTCCGTATTGCCATCGTATTGACCGGTGAATGCGATCCATTTACCGTCGGGCGAAAAGCGTGCAAACATCTCGTACCCGATATCGTTCGTTAACTTCCGTGCCACGCCCCCCACAGATGAAACAGTGTACAGATCACCAGCGTAGCTAAAAACAATTTTATCGCCATAAATAGTCGGGAACCGCAATAACCGCGCTTCTTGCTGGGCGAACACAAGAGAAGCCGCGGTAATCATGAGAACAAACAAGAAGAAAGCTTTTTTCATAGATGACACCTTAATTAGGGTGAACGATGATTGTAGGGCTCAATGTTTACGGTGCAAATGAAGGAAAGTTGCATCAAATACTTTCGTATACGACCTTGCAGCAATAAATACTGATCGATGGAAATTTTCCAAATATACGGGTCAAAATACTGTAGTGCAAATCTCGCTTTGCTCTATTATATTATGAACATCTGAAAAATACTCTCACGCGGGAACGCAAATCCGCACCCTGTTTCATTGTTAATATATTTCGCGCCTTGGAGAATTTGCGTGAGACGAACTTTCCGGATTTTTCAGAAGACTCATGTATTTTAATTCTTCACAAATTTCATTCTTGTTGTCACAAACTGAATAGATACTATGACTCGTTGCTTTAGTCTTTCCCTTTTCATCCTCCTGTTCCAGCTTCTTATTTTTGATGTTGGATACTCCGGTTTCATACAACCGGCAGACTCATTATTTCTCCGTGTTGTCGTACCCGAAACAGACACCATAGCGACAACGGCATCGCACCAGCGGGTTTCTGCTTCCACTCTTCCCGATGCGAGAGCATTCATCAACGGCAAAGAAACGAAAGTCTACGCCAGCGGCGCATTCTGCGGCGTCGTCAATGTTGCAGTTGGGTCATCGATTCTTCGGCTTGTCGTCCGGTCGGCGAACGGAGATTCCATCGCTGAAAATATTCTCATGCAGAAACCGGAGCCTCCGAAGACCTCGGCGCGAGAACCTGCTTCTATAGATACAATCATGATGGAACCATCGCAGGATATGTGGCTGGGCAAAGACGACGTTCTGGAAGTAAAATTCAAAGGGAGTCCGGGATACAAAGCATTTTTCGATATTGAAGGTGTTGAGTCCGGCATCCCGATGACCGAACTCCCTCCTTCAAAAGCGGGCGGCCTCGGCGGAATCTACATCGGGAGCTACAAAGTGAAGGAAAATGATGAGGCAAAGGGGGTGCAGATAAAGTTTCGTATTCCCAAGAATTTTTTCTCAAGTGAAAGAGCATATTCAAAAGGAAAAATTTCAATTTTGCCGAAAGAACTTCCCCGGATTGCAGAAGTGACGGGCAAGCGGCCATACCTAAATGCCGGCGTGGGAAGCGACCGCTTGGGCGGAGCGAAATTAGGAAATCTTAAAGCCGGCGTTCGGGTCGTGATTACGGGAAAAATCGGAGACCAGGTACCGAGTGAGACTTGGTGATGAAATGGAAGCATGGCTGCCAGAAGACTTTGCACAGCTCCTGCCGCTTGAGACACCTCGTCCCCGCTCCCTTATCGGCTCGCTGACGATATCGGGAAACGATAAGGAAGATATCATCATTGTTGCACTGGACCAGCGCCTTCCGTACCTCAGTCAACAGCTCGTCGATCCTGCGGCCATCGTCGTTGATATATTCGGCGCCACCTCCAATACAAATTGGATCACCCACCAACTGTCGGGAAGCGGAATAAAAAATGTGACGTGGAACCAGGTTGCGGCCGGGCAGTACCGCCTTACTATCACACTGAACTATCAACAACATTGGGGGTACGATATTAATTACGATAGCGGCTCGATCATGCGTATCTCTGTACGGCGGCCTCCGATCATTGCGTCGCTCGATTCTGCGCTCGCCGGATTGACCATCGCGGTCGACGCCGGGCATGGAGGAGATAACAACGGCGCGCTTGGAGCAACGGGAAAAAAAGAAAAAGAAATAACACTCTCGATCGCCCAGCATCTTGATTCACTTCTACGAATGAAGGGTGCAAAGGTTATTATGACACGAACAACGGATGAGAACGTCTCAATGATGGATCGAACGGACAAGATTCTCAACTCCGGTGCACAACTTCTCGTCAGCATTCATGCGAACTCAACCAGCACCTCCGCGGACCCGGAACTTTCGAAAGGAACAAGTGCATACTATCGCCATACAGGCTTTCAATCGCTGGCAAACATACTCTACGGCAAAATGCTTGACCTGGGACTCGACCAGTTTGGCGTAGTAGGAAGCTTTAACTTCACTCTCAACGGATTAACCCAGCTTCCCAACGTCCTCGTGGAAACAGCTTTCATGTCTAATCCCGAAGATGAGATGCTGCTGCTTGATGATAATTTTAGAATCCGAATCGCCGCCCAAATAACAAAAGGATTGGAAGAATTTGTCGTCGTGTATGCCGAGAAGAAAAAATAGAAACAAAAATTTTCAGTCGCTGTGTCGGTCAGAATCTCTGGACAGGGACCATTAGGAGAGCTTCTGGATCAAAGATGTTAGCGCAGGGGTTTCACTTTTTACTCCGCAATTCGCACTGATCTCATGTCGCATCATTATCAGACCCCTTCTTGACTTTGATAGGAAAACTTTTCATCTTTCCGGTAGATATAGGGCTGTAATGTTCACCTAACGAACGCTTTTGCTGGTCGATCGCACGATTCCACCTCAAGAAGGAGGTGTTATGGGATCAGCAAGGTTAAAAATAGAAAACCTCAGGACTCCGTTAAGGCGGAGGAACGAGGTTTTTTTGTTTTTTGGGAGGTGTCATATGAAATCAACTTATTTTTTCTTCCTTGCTTGTGCTATCGCATACGGTTGCGCATCTACACAATCAGTAGACATGCCGGAAAAAATGCCGCGGCTCATAGAACAGGATCCCTTTCCGCCGATGTCCGAGGCACTGCTTGCCAGCCATTCTGAACTCGACCTCAGAATCCTCATTGCGGAGGACGGCTCGGTCTTGAAGGCTCAATTATTGAATCCAAGCGGCGACGCAGAGTGGGATGCGCTCGCGATTGCCCGGATGGAACAATGGAAGTTCTCACCAGCAATACATGACGGAAAACCGATATCAATGTGGATCAATTTTCACGCTCGCGTAAAATGCGAAACACCCGTGTACATCGGGCTTGCAGAAATCGAGTGTGGATCAGCTTCAACCGCAGATTCGGTATATGCACTCCTCCGGGCGGGAAAGGATTTTGACTTGCTCGTATCCAATTTTTCGATTTCAAAATCGAAAGGAAATCATGGCGATCTGGGTCAGGTAGATATTTCGCGATACGGCGAGAACGTGAAACAAGTTCTTGCTGAATTGAAGGAGAACGGATATACCGAACCTCTTCCCATGGGCGAGCACTACGTCATTTTTAAACGGCTGTCAGCGGACGTGCGCTTTGAATGATCAGAGGTGTCTCAATTTCAATTTGGATGTCAATCCGGCGAAAGCCGGTCGACGACCCGTCGAGATTCCGATTTGGTTGCTTTGGATGACCGCTTAGGCGGGCATGACACTTATTTTTGAGTTTGATCTGCTCAAACTGAGAAAATGCCAAACGATCGGTTGACTCTTAGACTATTATTTTGTTAGTTACTTTTGAAGAACGACTCAGAATTCATTACGGATCAACGAAATAGCATGGCAAAAGACGAAATTAGTGGTCAAAATCCTCCACGGAGAGAAATATTCTGTACAGAATGTAATGCATCACTCGAAAATTATTGCTTCTCAAACGGAGTGGACGACACTGAGGCGATCAAGAAAACGCTTGCGCAGTGTAAAAAGAGTGGAAAATTCGTAGGCGAGTTCTGCGCAAAACTATTCATCAGCAATCCAGAAACGCTTGATTCGATATGGGAAAAAGAGTCTCAGAAATAAATTATTAACGTTGAATTATTCAACATGCGACGTTTCATTTTTCTACATTGATATTTCCTATTTGTTGCAAAGACTTACACGGTTTCTTGTTGTAAAATTGAAATTCTGTTGAATTTATATACAGTTACCACTTCCAAATATCTGCGCAGTTCTCTTGTTAATCCGCGGTAACTCCAAAAGCTGGGCTCCTTTGCAGTAAAATTAGAGTTTACCCCTTTTCCTGGCATGATTATTTCAACTCTTTTGGTAGAACAACACCGAAAGAGGCAACGAAATGGTCATCGCACTTTTCATACTGATGGTGGTAATATTCCTTACCGCCGAATATTTTTCCCTTTCTAAAAAGATTTCCGCAACCGCAGAAGTCAATTCCGATGTCCATTTGCCGGTATCGACTGAAATTATCGAGCGCTACTTTCATCGGGGGCATAGCTGGGTGCTTGTCCAATCCGCAAAAAAGGTCATCGCTGGTGTCGATGATTTTTCACAACGATTCATCGGGAAGGTCGGCGACATCGAGCTGCCGCAAGCGGGGTCAGTCGTCCGGCAGGGCGAGATTATTGCAACGATGAAACATGGAGACAAGATACTACCAACTGTCGCGCCGGTATCAGGTACTATTCTTGAAGTCAACACACGCCTCAAAGAAACCCCTTCAATGATTAACGATTCCCCGCTGGAAAAAGGATGGATTGTAAAGATGGCTCCTCAAGATTTAACGCTTGATTTGCGCAATCTTTTCAAAGGTGTTACCGCGGACCGATGGCAAGAAGCAGTCCGGGCACACCTCATCCACTGGTTCTCGCCTCGATTGGGGACAGTAATGCAGGATGGCGGCGAAATCGTTGAAAACGTAAGCGACCTGACGAACAGCGAAGAATGGCGAATACTGGTCGATGAGTTTTTTCCTAGTAGTTTGAGCAATACACATACATCACCACTTGAATAAAGGTTATTACTATGACAGTCTTATTATTTCTCACAATGATTATCATCTTCCTCGGGGTTGACTTTGTTGTCCAACGCAAGAAAAAAACTGTTCCGGCAGCGGCTCAAGCGCAGCACTCTCCACTTCCCTTGCGCGTACCGTCCGGAATATTTTTTGCGCCGTCGCATACGTGGCTCAGGCTGTTTCCCTCCGGCAATGTCCGAGTAGGAGCCGACGATTTTGTCCTCCGCATGATGAAAAACCCAAATGTTTCATTTCTAAAAGTCCCGGGATCGTTCACTAAAAAAGGTGAGGCTCTCTTCCAACTAAAGGAAGGGTCAAAAACGCTCACGGTTCACTCGCCGATTGACGGAGAAGTCGTCGCCATGAATGAAGGCCTCCGACAATATCCCGGAAAAATGAAAGAAGAGCTTTTCAGCGACGGTTGGGCTTATACGATGAAACCTCACCGGGCATCCGATCTTACGCAACTGTTGCTTGGCGAACGAAGCTGGGCGTGGATCCAACAGGAACTCGGACGACTGCGGGATTTTATCGCAGATGCAACGCAGGCCGGATCACCAGTCCCCGTACTGCTTCAAGATGGCGGTACGCCGGTCGAAGGCTTGCTCAAGGACTTTAGTGCGGAACAGTGCAAAAAGTTCGAACAACAATTTCTTAACGTCCAATAACGCGAGTGGAGACGACAATGATGAGCAGGAAAGCGCTATTGATCGATGTCTCAAAGTGTGTCGGATGCCGCGAGTGCGCACGGGCGTGTGCAGAAGCGAACCATCTGCCTCAGGAAGAAGCCACCGAACTGTCCGCAACACACTATACCGTCGTCCAGAGCCTTAACGATGATCAGAATTTTGTTCGTCGATTGTGCATGCATTGCAATGAACCGACATGTGTATCCGTTTGTCTCGTGGGCGCCTTCAAAAAAACTGACACGGGCGCTGTCATTTATGACGAAACAAAGTGTATCGGCTGCCGCTATTGCATGCAAGCATGTCCTTTTGAAGTTCCGCGATATGAGTGGAGCAGCGTGTCGCCAAGGATACAAAAATGCAAAATGTGTTACGAGCGCATCGCGGCAGGCGGAAAAACTGCCTGTGCTGAAGCATGTATGTTCGACGCTACCGTATTTGGCGATCGCGATGATTTAATCAAAGAAGCGCGCAAACGCATCGATGCAAACCCGGCGACATACGTAAACTATATTTATGGTCTGACGGAAGTGGGCGGAACATCGGTATTGTACATTTCGAGCATTCCTTTCGAGAAACTCGGTCTCCCAATGAACCTCCCGAACAATCCGATCCCGCAGCTTTCGTGGAGAGTTCTCTCGCAAGTTCCAAAGTATTCTGTTGCGGCAGGCGTGGTTTTATTCGGTATCCATTGGATAACCGCCCGCCGTTCGGAGGTGGCGAAGTTCGAGGCGGAAGAAAAACAAAAAAAACTGGAATCTACGCGAAACTGAGAGAGAAAATGTTATGAGCAATTTTCATCCATACAAACCGACTTTTTGGAAAATTACTGCAATCATTCTCATGGCAGTCGGCGCAGTTGCAGCCTTTCAACGATTTACCATGGGCCTTGGTGCAACGACACATTTGAGTGATCAATTCCCGTGGGGGTTCTGGATCGGGTTTGATTTTATCGGAGTTGGTCTAGCAGCGGCGGGGTTCACTATTGCCGCCACTGTCCATATATTGAACGCCGAACGATTTGAACCTATCGTACGGCCGGCCATACTGACCGCATACATCGGCTACATGCTGGTTGTTATGGTGCTTATTGTCGATCTCGGGCGTCCCCAAAATTTCTGGCATCCGCTTGTCATGTGGAATCCTCATTCAGTGATGTTTGAAATTACATGGTGTATCATACTCTACACTACCGTGCTGACGTTGGAATTTGCCCCTGTCGTATTGGAAAAATTTCATCTGCACGCACCGATCAGAGTTTTACGAACAATCTCTTTGCCCATTGTGGTCGCCGGTGTGATTCTCTCTACACTCCACCAGTCGTCTTTCGGCTCATTATATCTGGTCGTACCGGAACGGATGCACCCGCTCTGGTTCTCCGACATTGTTCCATTCCTCTTTTTCATCTCTTGTGTCGGAGCAGGCATCTCAATGGTAATATTTTCATCGTTCATGTCAGCCCGCGCATTCGGCCGAAAAATCGAAATGCCTCTCTTTTCTGAATTGGCCAGAGTGTTAACGGTCGTTCTCGCGCTGTTTTTTACCGTGCGAATTCAAGATTTGATGAACAGGGATGCACTTCACTATGCATTCCAACCGACGTACCAAAGCGCGTTGTTTCTCGTTGAAATCATGCTTGGAGTGGTTGTCCCTTTCTGTCTCCTTCTCTTCCGAAAAATTAGGACGAGTCAGAAAGGCCTTTTCTATACATCCGTCCTCGTCATCCTGGGCTTTGTGGCAAACAGAATGAACACGGCGGTTACCAGCATGGAACATTGGCCCCAACGAACATATTTTCCGTCGTGGCAGGAATTATCCATCACGGTCGCACTTGGCACCGCCGGGTTTGTCGCGTTCTATTACATCGCGAAATATTTTCCGGTTTTCGGACATCATAATAACCACATTCCGGCTCAACCCATCGATCGCGAATTGTTAAAAGAATTGGAATTTGCTTCAAAAGAACGCTGACAGTAGAAGAATGCAAGGTTGCGGAATAAAAAGAATAGTAATTGAGTGCACGCTGGACGAATCAACTGAAAAAAATACTCATCGGCCAGCATCCCAAGTAGTCATTTCATAACTCTTTCACGGACGTCCCAATGGAACATTTTAGTACTCCACAAAAATATTTCGAGCAAAGCATGGAAGATTTCTTCCAGCCTCTTCTTGCAACGCCGCTGCCGGATGACCGAATGTACAGCAGGGGCCACATGTGGATAAAAAATGAATCAACAACCACTGCGACCATCGGCGTCGACCATGTCGGGGCATATTTCCTGCGGCCCGTTGTCAGTGTCGTATTGCCGCAAACACCCTCCCGGGTCGAGTACAATTCGCCGTGCGCATGGCTTGTTCTTCGGGAAGGAACGATTGCACTTCGATCAGCCGTTTCCGGAATCGGGACCGAATCCAATGCAGAACTCCTAGACCACCCGTATCTCCTCCTCGATGATCCCTACAAATCCGGATGGGTTCTTCGTATCGCAGAGACAGCAAAACCCGGAACTGAGCTCCTCAACTCGAATGATTTCATTCCCTTCTTTCATAACGAGATGGCAGCAATGAAGGAAAAATTTTCTGCCGTGTTTAACAAATTGCAGCCTGCAGTCGGATCCACGCTCTATGACGGCGGCCAACAGGTAAAAAGCATCTACGAAATTATAGGCCAGAGAAAATACTTCGAGATCATGAGCAGGCTGTTTTCAAAAATGTGAAATAACTCGAGCCAATATCCCCTCTCAAAAAACAAGAATTAGCGGCTTTGTTTCGCATTTTTGCGTAATTGGTCCTTCCATACCCCCATTTTTTCAACCCTTTATGCCTGCTTTCCCACTATCTGGAAATGGCACGGTACTTGTCTTTCTTTGAGTGGAGAAAACTATGAAATTTTTAAACCTGCTCGCTTTCCGCGTGTTTTTGATCATCCTCTTTGTCATGCTGGTCGGAACGGCAGTGCTCACAAAGCTTAGCGTCGACCATCAGGCGGAACAATATTTGCGCGACGCTATTCTCGGAGCAAATCGTATTGGCGACGTCATCAAACGGTCGACGAATTACAGCATGATGCTGAATCGCCAGGAAGACATCCATCAGATCATCAACACCATTGGCAATGAACCAGGTATTGAAGCTATCCGTATCTATGACAAAAAGGGAGCAATCAGGCTTTCAACCGTTGCGGGAGAAGTTGGAACGTACGTGAACATGAACGGCGAAGCGTGCAACGCATGCCATTCCGCCGGCAAAGCGCCTCTCTCCCCTAATCCGCGTGAATTGAGCCGTATCTTTTCTTCTCCGAAGGGTTACAGAGTGCTAGGGATGATCGTCCCGATCAAAAACGACTCTACATGTTCGACAGCAGATTGTCATGCTCACGCATCATCGCAAACCATCCTCGGAGTACTCGATGTCATGATGCCTCTGCGGGACATCGATGCCAACCTGGCGAGTTTGAACCGGTCTCAATACTTGAATGCCCTTTTCATGTTTTTCGTGATGACAACATTTGTCGGCATTTTTATATGGATCGTTGTGAACATTCCTGTCCATAAATTGACTCTTGGAACTCAGGAAATTACAAAGGGGAATTTGGATTATCGGATATCTGCCCGGTCGAGCGACGAGATCGGCAGACTCGCAACGTCGTTCAACCAGATGGCCGATGAATTGAAGCGGGCGAGAAACGAGTTGACGCAGTGGGCACAAACTCTGGAGGGGCGTGTCGCACAAAAGACAGAAGAATTGCGGCGGGCACATGCCAACATGGTCCAGATGGAAAAAATGGTCTCGCTCGGAAAGCTTGCTTCGACCGTCGCCCATGAACTCAACAACCCTCTCGAGGGAGTGCTGACATACGCCAAACTCCTCAAGAAAATGGTGAAAGAAGGAGTGCAAACACCGGAAACGGTAGAAGAAATTCAAAGCGAACTTTCGATCATTGCGGACGAGACTGCCCGATGCGGAAACATCGTGAAGAACCTGCTTCTCTTCTCCAAACAGAAAGTCGGCGAATTTGTCGAAGCGGATATTCGGACGACGATTGAGCGGTCGTTGAATCTTATCGACCATCATTTGAAGATACATAACATTACCCTTGAAACGGATTTTCAACGAGAACCGCTGATGCTCTTCTGTGCTCCCCAACAGATAGAGCAGGCTCTTCTTGCAATTGAGATCAATGCTATCGAAGCTATGCCCGAGGGTGGAGCTCTGAAAGTGGAGGCGCATCATTCCGCATCCGCCGACGCAATCCACATTACCGTCGCCGACACCGGGATAGGGATTCCGGATGATGCATTGCCGCACATTTTTGAGCCTTTTTTCACGACGAAGGAAAACGGAAAAGGAACGGGACTCGGTCTCGCTGTCGTCTACGGAATTATCGAACGCCATGGCGGAACGATCGATGTCCAATCGAAACTTCATGGGGGAACAACTTTTACTCTACTCTTGCCTCGTACAGCTACTCAAGGAGAGAACAACGCTTCGCCACCTTCACTTACTCTTGACAACAAACCATGAACGATAAATCAACTAAACAGAACAGCCTCCTTATTGTCGACGACGAGCTTGTCGTGCGCGATTCACTTTCCAAGTGGTTCAAGCAGGACGGTTATCGTGTCGATACGGCAGAGGACGCAAGTCATGCAATTAAAAAAATGAATGATGGCCCGTGGAACGTCATCCTTCTCGACATCAAGATGCCGGGGATGAGCGGACTTGAATTGCAGAAACGATTGAGGGAAATCGACCCTGCGATCAGCACCATCATGATCACTGCATTCGCTTCGGTAGAAAGCGCGGTGCAGGCGTTAAAGGAAGGAGCGTTCGATTACGTTACAAAGCCGGTCGACCCCGATCATCTCTCACATCTTGTCGCGAATGCACTTCGTCAAAAGAAACTCGCCGAAGAGAACGCCCAATTGCATGAACACATTTCTGAAATGGCGCAGGGAGACGAGATCGTCGGCAACAGCCCGCAGATGAAAAAAGTCATCGAACTTGCAAAAACGGTAGCACAAACCGATACAACAGTGATGATCCGGGGAGAAAGCGGGTCGGGAAAAGAGTTGATCGCGCGGGCGATTCATGTCAACAGCCCGCGGCGTTACTTTCCAATTATCGCGGTGAACTGCGGCGCCGTGCCGGAGACCCTTCTCGAAAGCGAACTTTTTGGACATGAGAAAGGGGCTTTCACCGGCGCGCAGTACCGGCGCAAAGGGAAATTTGAAATGGCCGACGGCGGGACGATTTTCCTCGATGAAATCGGAACCATTTCCCAAAAAATGCAAGTGCAGCTCCTCCGCGTTATCGAGTCAAAGCAATTTACGCGTGTCGGAGGGAACGAAGTCATTCACAGCGATTTCAGAATTATTTGCGCAACAAACCGCGACCTCGAGGAAGCGGTAAAAGAAGGAACATTTCGCGAAGACCTCTATTACAGGCTCAACGTGTTCGCGGTGTTCATTCCTCCGATCAGGGAACGCCGGACGGACATTCCCCTGCTCGTCCAACACTTCCTCAAGAAATACTCCGCCGTTATGAACAAGCCGATAAACGAGGTTACGCCCGACACAATGGATTTGCTCGTCCGGTACGATTGGCCGGGGAACGTAAGAGAATTGGAGAACGTGATCGAGCGTGCAATGGTGCTGGCAAAACCTCCTGCTATTCGACCGGACGATTTGCCGTTTCAGCTTGGAGTGAATCACCACGTGCCGACAGACGATTCGATAGCGTCGGTCGAAAAGGCGCATATCGAAGCAATTCTCGCGAAGTCAGGCTGGAACATTACCCGATCCGCGGAAATTCTCTCCATCGACCGGGTAACCCTGTACAATAAAATCGCCAAGTATGGCCTTATTAAACCGTAGCCCATGTCTTCTATCCTCGTTGTTCCGGTACAGCCATGCGATAACGATTCCGTGAACGCCCTTGTTTCTCCGCTCGAATCTATTTTCCGGTTCCCCGCCTCGATCGATGCCACCGAGGCAATAGACCCTTCGTTTGCGTTCGACGTCTATCGCAATCAATTTAATTCCACTGCGCTTATTTCCGCGTTCATTCAGCGATTCAAAGGTTTACAAGGAAAAATTATCGGGGTTACTTCTGTGGATTTATTCGTGCCCGTGTTGACATATGTTTTTGGGGAAGCACAGCTCGACGGACCGTTTGCAGTTGTATCTGCCCATCGCCTCGATGATACGCTCTATGGGCTGCCTGCGAATCCGACGCTTCTCCAAGAACGGCTCGTCAAGGAAGCTGTCCATGAGCTCGGCCATACCTTCGGGCTTCTTCACTGCCTCGATTATCGGTGTGTCATGCATAGCTCAACGGCTGTAGAAGATATTGATGTTAAGTCCGAAAATTTTTGCCGATCCTGCGAAGCATTGCTGCGAACGCATGCGCTGCTATAGAGTTCAACCTTCCGAAGGTTTTCTTTGAAAAGTGAGCAATGTCTAGATATTCAAAAATATAGTTAAAAGGCCTTCGGAAAGTTCCCCAAGCTCCGTATTTGGTAGTGTCTTAATTTAGGAAAGGTGTGAAGTTTGCTCACGCAAAGTCGCTAAGCCGCAAAGAGAATGGATATTTTTCCCTTGCGGCTTAGCGTCTTTGCGCGATGTTTTCAGCTCTCCGTAAAAAGTCCCTTGGACTTTGTTCTAATGAAGACACCACTCCGTATTTCTGTTTCGTTGACTTTCGGACGATTTTTCGATATTATTTGCAGCACACCAAATTCTTGCATCCTATTAAAGAGAGGCCATGGCCATATTCTACACCGTCAAAGCGGAATTCCAGACTTTTCTCCGGAGAGAGCAAGGCTGACGATGGCGTGTATTTTCTGTAAAATCATCGAAAGAGAAATTCCAGCCGAATTTCTTTTCGAAAACGATTGTGCGATTGCAATCCTCGACGTCAATCCCGATCCATTATGGCCATGCGCTCGTTATCCCGAAAAATCATCATAAAGATTTTCTGGAGGTGCCCGAAAATGAACTGCCGGGCATCATGCACGCCGTCCACGTTGTATCCCGCGCTTTGGTAAAAAGCTTTAATCTTCAAGGCTTTAATTTTTTTTCAAACAATGGAACTGTTGCAGGCCAATCGGTCTTTCATTTTCACATCCACATCACACCTCGGTACGAAGGCGACAATATCAAGTTCGTTCTGCAATTGAAGCGGTATGAAGGCGCCGACATGAAGGCAGTTGCTTCAAAAATCCGCGCCGCGATACACGAATAATTTTTCATAGAAGGAACATATTATGCCGCAGTATGTAAAACTCGTCTCCCCTTCATCCGGGCACAAGATCAGCGTTACTGGTGGAGAACTTACCGTGCCCGATGACCCGATTATTTGCTTTATCGAAGGAGATGGAACGGGACCTGATATTTGGCGGGCATCTCAAAAGGTATTTGACGCTGCAATTGCGAAAGCATACGGCGGCAAAAAGAAGATCTGTTGGTTTGAAGTATACGCAGGCGAGAAGGCAAATAAAGTGTATGGAGAAAACACCTGGCTTCATGATGACACACTCGAAGCGATTAAGGACTATACGATCGCAATCAAAGGACCTCTCACGACTCCCGTCGGGAAGGGAATTCGCTCCATTAATGTAACGCTTCGGCAAATGCTTGATCTCTATGTGTGCCTGCGCCCCGTCCAATATTTCACCGGCGTTCCGTCGCCCGTCAAACATCCCGAGCTTGTGGACATGGTTATCTTTCGGGAAAACACGGAGGATATCTACGCCGGCATTGAATGGAAAGCCGGAACGCCTGAAGCGCAAAAGGTCATCGCATGGCTTCAAACAGAGATGGGCGTCAAAAAAATACGATTCCCGAAAACTTCGAGTATCGGCATAAAGCCGGTGTCGCAGGAGGGGACGGAGCGGCTCGTGCGTGCCGCGATAACGTATGCAATCGTCAACAAACGAAAGTCCGTTACGCTTGTCCATAAAGGCAACATCATGAAATTCACCGAAGGAGGATTTCGCGATTGGGGCTACGAACTTGCGAAACGCGAATTCTCTAAGGAAGTAGTATCGTGGGAAGAATGCGGCGGCAATCCACCTGCCGGAAAAATTGTTATTAAAGACGTCATCGCTGACGCATTTCTGCAGCAGATTCTGACCCGTCCTGCCGAGTATGAAGTGATCGCCACACTGAACTTGAACGGCGATTACATTTCCGACGCACTCGCTGCCCAAGTGGGCGGCATCGGAATTGCCCCCGGCGCAAATATCAATTATCAAAACGGGTTCGCAGTCTTCGAAGCAACTCACGGCACTGCGCCGAAATATGCAGGGATGGACAAAGTCAATCCCGGATCTCTTATTCTCAGCGGAGAGATGATGCTTCGGTATTTGGGATGGACCGAGGCCGCGGATCTGATTCTGAAGGGACTGAACAAATCGATACAAGCAAAGACGGTAACCTATGATTTTGCGCGCCTCATGGAAGGCGCAAAGGAAGTGAAGTGTTCTGAATTCGGCGAAGCAATCGTGAAGAATATGTAGTGTCCCGTATCGCAAATAAGTTAAGAATGTCTGAAGCCATCGACGTCCGAAATCCGTCAGGAATCATGGATTTAGCTGGCCACACTTATTCAAGGAATTTCTGTTACACAACAGTAGAAGCCATCTCAAAAACTCTGAGTAACTTCATTTTGAACAAACAATGCATCATCATTGTCATTCTGAACCCCGTCGTTTTTAAGACGGGGTGAAGAATCCATGACAATGACACACCTTGAATCTCCAAAGCTTTCCTGTCATGGATGCTTCGCTCCGCTCAGCATGACAATTACGGCTGCTTTCTCCATAGAAACCATTTTTGAGATGGCTTCTAATACAGCATGGCAGGTTCGCGTCCTCTTCCAGGATTGAATTGAGCTTCGCGTTATTTCTTTGTTCCGGGCGTGCGTATCAATTGTGCGCCGTCGATCTCTTTCAGCGACTTAAAAATTTCCTGGTGTCGGCTTTAGAAAATGCACCGTTTCTTCTCCGTTCAACGACGCGTCCTTCATTCGAAGTTGGTTCTCTGCAAGCTCGTGTTCCAGGACTTTTTTCTTCATCCGCTTGATCGCCCCCTCCGCCCGCTCCGACGTCCTTGTTTCGCTCAGCCGCGCCCCGACTTTATCCCAGCGTGAGCCAAGCTGGTATGGAGTGAATGACAATTCCGAAATAAGTTTCCTGACAGCATCGCTCGAAGCTTTCGGCATAAGCTGATGAACGTCCACCGTGCCTTTGCTGTCGAACTCATCGATGAGGATCTCGGCCACTTCTTTCGCCTGAGGATGGGAAAATTCCTCCGCACGGATATACGAAAAAATAAACGGGATCATTTCCATCGGCTCCTCGAGTGCAACAAGGAGTAATTCTTTTTCCTCAACCGGTATTTCCTGCTGCGCCGAGACCGCCGCAACGCTCTTCGTATCCTTGGCGGTTGTCCTTTCACCTCCAACGCGCGGAACCGAAAGGAATCGTTCCGGCACTTTGCGCGTGAATTTCTCCAATTCTGTGATCAAGGCCGATTCATAGAGCTTGTATTTTTCGGCGACGTCTTTAATGAAGAAGCTCTGCTTTAACGGGTCCTTGATCTTTGAAATTGTCTGGACAAGGGCCCGCACTGCTTCCGCCTTCCCTTCCGGCGAATCAAGTTTTCCTTCGCGGCGCAATGTGTTGGCTTTGAAATCAACAAAGGTGACGGCCTTGGAAAGTATCTCCTGAAAACCGTCGGCACCGTTCTTTCTCACGAATGAGTCCGGATCGTCGCCAGGGGGAAGTTCTGCAATCCGAACGTCCAAATTATTCTCGAGAATGAGATCGACGCCTCGAATCATGGCTGAGACACCCGCAGAATCTGCGTCATATACGAATGTGACGGTCTTGGTGTACCGTGAAATCAATTGAATCTGTTCGACGGTAAGGGCGGTACCGCTCGACGCAACAACATTGCATGTTCCGGATTGAAAAACGGAAATGAGGTCGGCATACCCCTCTACCAAAACGACAGAATCTCTCTCCCGAATCGCCTCTTTCGATTGAGACAATCCATAAAGCACTTTGCTTTTGTGGTAGATGGGCGTTTCGGATGAGTTGATATATTTTCCCAGCGTGTCATCATCGTATAACTTTCTCGCTCCGAAGGCAATAACTCTTCCCGTCGTCGAAAAAATTGGGAACATTGCCCGTCCTCGAAAAGCGTCGTAATATCCCCCGTCATCTCGTTTGCGAGCCAAGCCCACTTTTTCCAGATACTCCGGCTTTATCCCTTCTTCCGCCGCCTGCTTCACCAACGCATCCCACGCGCGAAGAGAATATCCAAGACCGAAGGCAACGATCGTCTTATCAGAAAATCCTCTCGATTGAAAATACTTCAGCGCAAACGACCCTTCCTCTGTTTTCATCATATTCCGGTGGAACATTTTCGCGGCGAAAGAACATGCAGAATAGAGCTTTTCGGTCTCACTGACAGATTGGATCGACTCCTCCGTTCGAACGATGGCGATTCCGGCCCGCTCCGCAAGAATTTCGATCGCTTCGACGTACGTCGCCTTCTCCCATTCCATTACAAATTTGATGACATCCCCGCCGCGGCTGCAGCCGAAACAATCGTACATCCCTTTGTCGGGGCTGACATTAAACGACGGGGTTTTTTCCGAATGGAAGGGACACAAACCGAGATAACTTTTTCCGCGTTTTTTCAACTTCACGAACGTGCCGATGTATTCGACGATGTCGGTCGCGGCGCGGATTTCCTGAATTTTGTCGTCGGGGATTCTCACGTAAAAAATTTAGCCAAAAGAGAGGTGAGAAACAAGGAAGCAGGTGAAAAGATGGGACCGCCAAGGCGCCAAGAGGAGTTAAATCTTCTTTGTACTTTACGTCTTATTTCATAGCGGCGAATCTTTCTGCCGGTCATTTTTTAAAACACCATCCGGTCCGGGAGATTGCGATTCTTCCAAACGGTCTTGTTGATATAGCTTCAATGAAAGGTTCACTCCCCAGATCATCGCGCCGAGTGCCGCAAACAATCCGACGAAGAAGAATAAATTTCCCAACGGGACTCCCCAATCGAGCATGTCATGATCGCCGAGGAATGTTGCCCAATCGTGTTTTGTGTGGTGGCCGCCGAGAAGCGGCAATATCCTCGTCTCGGCATCACGGACATAGATGCTGACGTCGACCAGGCTCACGCCAGTGAAGAACACTGCAACCGGCGCATTGGCAGATTCTTCCCGCCATGCAACAATGAACCATACAAAGGGAACGAGCACCTGCATGATCGATCCCCCAAGAATGTACATCGTGTCGCCGAAGATTCTAAAAAAGAAGTGTCCCGCTTCGTGGATGTAGAGAATAATGAGATGGATAAACCACAGAATTGCCGGAAGATGAAATGTCGGTGTCGGTTCGTACAGGTTGAACGGAAGAAGGAACCAGACGTAGAGAAGGATCGCGTAACCACAAAGCCGAAGAACGAGTGTTTGTCGTGACATCGGAGATCCGGAATGAATGACGTGCCGACAGAGCTTTAAACATTTCCCTCGGTATTGCGGTTTAGACATCTCGAGGAAAGGTCAAAAACAAAAAGCCCCGCTCGGGGCGGGACTTTCGGGTCTATTTTGATGAAACTTCGGCACGAGTCGGCTGGGTTTCGTACACTTTTTTCCGCATTGGCTTCGTTCGCTTGCGCATGTAGCGTTTTTCGAGCTGCGCCTCAGGCTTTTTCTCGTCTTCTTCGACATCGGGATATTGGTAGAT
>CAWJKX010000173.1:0-16520 GCA_963843065.1 uncultured Bacteroidota bacterium | reverse complement strand
GCCGATTCTCCGAGTGTCGAGATATCCGTTCCTGCAATGACCAGCGATCCGCTATTTGGCCGGTCGATTCCCGCGATGAGATTCAGCAGCGTAGTTTTCCCGGACCCCGAAGGCCCCATGAGCGCAAGAAACTCGCTTTCAGGGATATCGAGAGTGATGTTCTGCAGCACGGGAATTTCCATGCTGTCGCGTTTGTAAATTTTCGTGACATTGCGAATTTGAACGATCGGTTCCGCCATAGGCTTCAAATGAAAATGTGAAAAATATTCTCTCGACTTGAAAAACTGATTACTTCGCTAGTGTTATCTTTGACCCCGATGAAAGTTTCTCGGACGGGTGCAGAACAACCTTGTCTCCAACAGAAAGTCCCTGTTTTATTTCAATGCTGTTCCCCATAAGCTCGCCGACAACGACGGGCGTTTCCACGACACTCTCATTGCGGAGAAGGAATGCAACCTTTTTCCCGTCCCGCGTGGTAACGGCCGAGACTGGCACGGAAATTTTCGGAGTAGAATTCTCTGTTGTCTTTTCAGGTTCCTTGTTCAGAAAAATTACTTTTGCGCTCATCTCGGGAAGGACGAGTTCATCCCGGTCCTGAAATTGAACTTTCGTCAGTACGGTTGCTTTGGCGCGGTCGGCAGTTGGAACAATTTTATGAACTGTGCCGTGGTAACCGTTTATCCGGAATGGCGTCGAGTGTAATTTCACACGGCTGGCCGGTATGGACTTTTTCTATGTTCGATTCGGACACGTCGGCTTCTACTTCAAGCGATCCCATATCGGCAAGTGTGACAAGATCGCCGCGTGAACCCGACGCAGCGCCAAACGGCGTAATAACGTCGCCAACGTCCGCATCTTTTGTCAACACCGTGCCGTCGAAGGGGGCGCGGATGTACGTGTATTCAACTTGCACTTCGGCGGAACGAACGCCGGCTTCCGCAGCATTCACCGATGCTTCAGCTGATACCACTCCTGCAATGGCTTTCTTATACCGAGCGTTTGCCGGATCGTAATCTGCTTTGGACGCCAGATTCTGGTTGTAAAGCGATTTTTCCCGCTCATAATTTGACGTTGCATCGTCAAGCTCAGCCTTGGCTTGATCCACTCCCGCCTTCGCAACACCGAGGTTCGCTTTTGCCTGGCCGAGAGCCGCCTCAACATCGCTGCTTTCGAGTCTTCCGATGATGCTCCCCTTTGTCACACGGTCGCCTTCAATCACTCCAAGATATTCAAGCCGTCCGGTCCCTTTCGACGCAACGGCAGCTTTGCGCTGAGCAACAACGTAACCGCTCGCCGTGAGCACAGTGTTGGCCTGTGATGGGTACGTCATAGAAACAGTCGCTGTTTCAATTTGCTCCGCCGAAGACATTCCACCGCTCAGAATAAGGAATGCGATGCTGATGATCAACACGGCTCCGACCGACGAATAAAGAATAAAATTCTTTTTTGTCGAGCCCGATCCGTTCGATTCGGGAGCACCTCTATTGATGCGGAGCGACGACAGGTCCGCTTTTTGTGTTTCAGATGACATTTTTGATTTCTCTACAATCGGGTGAATATCTAACGCATTTCCGGGGGGAAAGGTTTCAACAGCGCGCATCCAATATGCGAAAATTTGAAAACAGAATCAACGATGGGTAGAGGTGCGTTTTGAGCAGCTGTCGGGCACCTTTTTAATTTACCGTACAAAATATTTCAACGTATCGTAATTTCTCGGATAAGGTGTGCGACAGCTATAAATAAGCGGATATCCTACCCCGATTTTAAGGCAGAATTCGGCCCGACAACGCAGGAAATTCGCCTTTTATCCCTTTGCCAACGCATCCAGCGCCTTCCCCGTCGCGCGAAATATTGTCCAGTCGTCGAGCGGAATTGCCCCCAATTTTTTATAGAAGGCAATCGATGGCTCATTCCAGTCCAGCACAGCCCATTCGAAACGGCCGCAATTTCTTTCCTTCGCAATGCGAGCAAGGTAAACAAGAAGTGCTTTTCCAATCCCTTTACCGCGGAAATTGGGAAAGACGAAGAGGTCCTCGAGATAAATTCCAGGACGGGCAAGAAATGTGGAAAAGTTATGGAAGAAGATTTCAAAACCTGCAGGTCTATCTTCATAATAGGCGATGACAACTTCAGCGAACTTCTTCTCGCCGAACAATGTCTCACGGAGAAGAGCTTCTGTGGCAACACACTGTTCCGATAAACGTTCGTACTCAGCGAGCTCTTTATAAACGTAAGAATTAGAGGAATGTCCCTCTCAGTTGCAGGCTCGATGCGAATTGATTGAGTTGTTGTCATAGAAAGTTTTGGTTATGGTGTTACTGCATTGCTGGCATACCCAGCTTCGCCCATTCTTCTCGCGACGACCCGCAAACGCCCGGAACACGGAGCCCGGCTTGACGCATAAGCACCGTCATCTGGCCGCGATGGTGCGTTTGATGCCTGAGAAGCGAGGCAAGGGCAAAGCCGCGCTTCCATTTTTCGCCGAACATTTCTATTTCCTCGGTGAGCGCCGCATCGTTCCAACGTTCTTTGGCCTGGTCTGCGATGGATTGGGCTGCAGAGTTGTACGCATCTGCAATGTCGTGCGCATTATTCGGCACAGGCGCGTTTTCTGCTGGGGAGATAACATTCAACCCCGCCTGTTCTCCCATTTCACCGAGCGACAGCGTGATATGCCAGGCGAGAAAGCCAAGCGATCGTCCATCGGGCATGACTTTTTGCCCCAGTGATGTATCGTTCAGTGCGCGAAAAACTCTCAGCGTCGATAGTGATTCCCGGCGCCAATCTTCTGAGAAGTCCTTTATTGTTCTATACATTTCCATTCTCCATTCCGAAACCGCGATTCGTCCAATAAAATTATTGGTTAAGAGTTTTGAGAATTTGTTCGGCGACGAACCGATTACCTTCGTCGTTTAAATGAACTCTGTCGACAGTCAGAATTCCTTTTTCATCATCGTTAGGATTGTGAGATTTCAAGTATTCGGCAAAAACTTTGTGAAGGTCGCATAATGTGCTGCCGGTTTCTTTCGCAACGCGACGGCTGATGTCTGAATATTCTTCAAGCGTTGTATCCTGGGGATTTGTTCCGTCATTCTTTTCCCCGATAACGCTCGGCGTGCAGAGGATGACTCGTGCACCGGCATTTTGGATTGAGGCGATAATATCTTTCAATCCGGATTCAAAATCTTCTTTTGTTGTTCCCTTCAGACCCGGTGTCGCCCAATGCCACACATCGTTGATGCCGATATAAATAACAACCAGCGTCGAGTGTTTGTCCAACACATCTCTTTGAAGCCGTTTCTGCAGGTCCGGCACCTTGTTGCCGCTTACTCCTGCTCCTATGACTTCGATATTCATCCCTTCATGTTCTTTTTTAAGACTATCCTGGATAAGAGTTACATAACCGTTCGGCTTCACGCCGAGCTGAGTAATAGAATCCCCCAGGAATACTATTCTCTCTCCGGTGTGAAGAAAGTGCTGACTCGCAGCGCATCCGGCTAATAGTCCAACAAAAAAAAAGAAGTATCTTCCGCGATGCCATGTATTAAGTGCATAACTTTTCATTTTCTGAACCTCATTTTTATGGAATTTCTTATTATGGCTTTATTTTTTGTTCGCAGCAAGGGGTTCTTGCTGGCTAATACAATGCAGGGTTCCAAGACCCAGCACCAGATCAACACAGTCGATGCCGACCACGGTGCGGTCTTGAAATTCCCGCTGCAGAATTTCTATTGCCGTCGCATCGCTTGAATCACGGAATGTCGGTACCAGCACGATGTTATTCGCGATCAGAAAATTTGCATAACTTGCAGGCAAACGCTGTTCGTTAAAAAATTGAGGGGCAGGCATAGGAAGCTCGACAATCCGAAAACGATCCCCTTTTGTGTCTGTCATTGCCCGTAGCTCCAGAAGATTTTTACGAAGGATGTCGTAATTCTTGTCAGCGGGGTTCTTCTCAACAATGGCGGCAATTGTATTCGGGCTGACAAACCGCGCCGAATCGTCAATATGCCCGTCGGTATCGTCTCCGGCAATTCCTTCATCAACCCACAATACTTTCTCGATGTTGTAATATTCACCAAGATATTTTTCGATCTCTTTTTGATTAAGTGCGGGATTGCGGTTTTTATTCAACAAACACGATCTGCTCGTCAGTAAACATCCTTCGCCGTTGACGTCGATTGACCCTCCTTCCATGATGATTCCGGGATGAAAGGCGGGGAGTTTTCGCAATTCGGCTATTCGCGATGGTACATTATCGTCTAGATCGTAGGGGAGATATTTCCCTCCCCATGCGTTGAATCCCCAATCGATAATGGCGAGCGGTTCCGGGGCGTTTGGATTGACGACGAAGGCGGGACCATGATCCCGGCTCCAGGTATCGTTTGTCGGGATTTTAAACAGCGTAAATTGTGAAGAATCGACTTTGGCGTTCGACAGCCGTGAGCGGACGTCGTCAGCCATCGCGTCGTCGACCACGTTGATATTCACGTGCTGGTACGGCGCGAGTGTTTTAACAATATTTGTAAAAACGCCGGGGATCAGGCTCAAACTTACCCGGCCACGTTTCTTTATTGTGCGGCCAGGAAAACCAGGTCGCCGCCTGCGGCTCCCACTCTGCGGGAAAACGGTACCCAAGTTGTCGTGGAGTCTTATTCAATGAACAGTGAGCAGTTAACAATTATCAATATCTTAACAGTGTTGAAGGATACCGGAAGAATCCTCATGAAGCAATTTTGTTGTTTTGTATTCGGGTCCTTTTAAGAATAGCGAAGAGGATTTTCGATAACTCATCGACATCAGTAAACAAAGAGTCGTATAGCTTTCCGTCGATAAAGTTTGTTTCTTTCATTAGGGAAAGCCAGTATTTTGTTTCGAGGCTTTCTTTATACGAAATTGAAATTTTTGAGGAAAAATCAGCCGATGAGATTGCTCCGTTCGCTTCGGCTATATTGGCGCCAATCGATGTTCCAGACTTAAGAAATTGTTTCGAGAGAATAAATTCTTTTTTCTTGTCGGTAATCCATTTATATAATTTAACACTGCGAACAGCAAAATTAAACGATTTTGAATATAGATTGTTCTCTTTGTTTAGTATCATTTTCCCCCCTAGCCATCAATTACTTTTTGTTTACTGTTAACTGTTAACTGCTTACTGAAAGGTTCTACTCATCCAGCATTCTGCTTGTCAAACCGCCGTACACGTCAATCCTCCTGTCCCGGAGAAACGGCCAATGCGTCCGCGTGATGTTCGAACGGTTCAAATCGACATCGATGACGCTGACTTCTTCTTTGTCGCGCGGCGACTGATGGAGCATTTCGCCAAACGTGTTCGCAACAAACGAACCTCCCCAGAAATTAAGGTTTCCCTCCGTGCCAACACGGTTGACCGTAACGACAGGAATCCCGTTTGCGACAGCATGCGCCCGTTGGATTACCTGCCATGCCTGGAATTGATCTTCCCGTGTTTTCGCCTCTTCATCGTTGGCCCAGCCGATCGCTGTTGGATAGAATAATATTTCGGCTCCCGACAATGCAGTCAGCCTCGCCGCTTCCGGATACCATTGGTCCCAGCAAATCAACACACCGATTGTTCCGAACTTTGTTTTCCATGATTTGAAACCGATATCCCCGGGGGTGAAGTAGAATTTTTCGTAGAACGACGGATCGTCCGGAATGTGCATCTTGCGGTACTTGCCGAGGAACTTCCCGTCGGCATCGATCACTGCGGCGGAATTGTGATAAACTCCTTCCGCCCGTTTCTCAAACAACGGCACAATAACAACAACACCAAGTTCTTTCGCAAGCGATTGAAACTGAGCCGTCGAATCGCCGGGAATAGGTTCCGCTAATCCGAATGCTTTGTAGTCTTCCTTGATACAAAAATAGAGCGAGCGGAACAATTCCTGCAAACAGATAATGTTCGCTCCTTTTGCAGCTGCCTCGCGAACACCGGCGATTGCTTTTTTCATATTCTCCGCCGGATTCTCCCCGCAGCTCATCTGCACTAATCCGACTTTTATCGTTCTTCGTTCTGCCATAATCTTTTCTTCGTGCCCCTTCGTGTTCTTCGTGGACAATCTCTATTTATCTATCTTCTCAAAACACACAGTCGCATTCGTTCCACCAAACCCAAAACCGTTAGACAGGGCATAGTGAATATCTTGCTTCCGCGCAATGTTCGGAACATAATCGAGATCGCATTCGGGGTCGGGATTATCAAGATTGATTGTAGGCGGCAGAATACCGTCGCGCAAAGCGAGAATTGTGAACGCCGCTTCTGCCGCACCGGCAGCGCCGAGTAAATGTCCGATCATCGACTTTGTTGAACTTATTGCAAGTTTTTTTGCATGTGCGCCGAAAGCTTTTTTTACTGCTTTTGTTTCCGCAATATCGCCAAGACCGGTCGACGTCCCGTGTGCGTTGATGTAATCGATTTGCTCCGGTTTAAGTCCTGCATACTCAACGGCAAGTTTCATTGCACGTTGAGCGCCGTCGCCGTTTTCTGGGGGCGCGGTAATATGGTAAGCATCGGCCGTCATCCCGCAGCTTAACATTCGCGCATACAAGCGGGCGCCGCGCCGCCGGGCATGTTCTTCGTCCTCAAGAATAATAACGCTCGCGCCTTCACTCAACACGAAACCGTCGCGGTCTTTATCAAACGGACGCGAAGCTCGTTGAGGCTCATCATTCCGTTTCGACATAGCTCTCGCGGAACAAAATCCTGCAAACGCAACATCCATCACAGATGCCTCCGATCCCCCGACAATCATAACATCGGCTTCTTCGCGCCTGATCGCATGAAACCCATCTGCGATTGCATGATTGCCCGTGGCGCACGCCGATACGACCGCATAGTTTGGTCCTTTTGCTCCGGTGCGAATCGCGAGATAGCCCGAGGGCATATTGATGATCGCCCCCGGAATAAAAAATGGAGTAATATACCTCGGTCCGTTCTTCGAAACGTTAATCGCTGTGTCGCTAATGCTGATGACGCCGCCGATACCGGAGCCGATGATAATGCCAACCCGTTCCGCGTTCGCCGGAGTAATCTCAAAATTGGAATCTTTTAACGCATCGAGCGCCGCTCCGACCGCATAATGATTGAAAAGGTCGAACCTGCGTGCTTCCTTCGGCTCAAAATATTTCGTTACGTCGAACCCTTTAATTTCCCCCGCAATGCGCGTGGGATATTGCTCAGTGGGAAAACGTGTAACGGGGCCAATTCCAGAAACGCCGGCAACGCAGTGCTTCCATGACTCCTCAGTCGATAACCCGATCGGAGTAATTAAGCCGATGCCCGTAATCACGACTTTTCTCATATTCGACTGCTCATTGATAGTTTATTGAGACCGTTTCGGTGGGAAAGATAGCGGATTTTTTAGAGTGAAACAAGACAAGGTGACGTCAGTTCGACAATCGATAGCAAGCCTTCCGAAGGGTTAGCTTTGGAAGGCAAACAATTTTTCGGCACCCAAAAAATTGTGTAATCGGACCATTCGGAAGGGTCTTAGCCAATAACCTCTGCCCCTTTGTTTTCGACCGTCATAATTTCGTACATCGAGGAGATACCGCGGGCGGAAAATGCATTCACCATTGCTTCGCCGATTTGTTTCTCATTGTTCGATGCAAACGAAAATACCGTTGGTCCCGATCCGCTGATATTGAATGACAATGCCCCTGCACCAAGTGCAGCGTTCTTTACATTCTCGAACCCTGGAATGAGTGCGGCCCGGTACCGCTCATGGAGCCGGTCGCCGGTTGCATAACGCAGCGCTTCAACGTCTCCTTCCATAAATGCTGCAATAAGGGATGCAACGTTTTCTATATTGACGACTGCATCTTTCAAGGAGACTTCTTTGGGAAGAATCTGGCGCGCCTGCTTTGTAAGAACCTGAAAATTCGGGCTGCAGGCAACGATGAAAAGCTTCGACGCGATCTTGATGCTGCGGCAGCGGACTTTCCCTTTATCGAAACAATTGATCGTCAACCCCCCCATCATCGCGGCGGAAACATTGTCCGGATGACCCTCGATTGAAACGGCAATATTCAGCATCTCCTCACGCGACATTTTCGCGTGAAGGAATTCGTTGGCAAGAAAAACACCGCCGGCAATCGCAGCACCGCTTCCGCCAAGCCCGCCGCTTGACGGGATTTCATTCTTGATGTGAAGATGAATATTGCGCAGGGACTTTACATGCAAGGCCCCTGTACAATTTGCCAATGCCGCCATTCCTTGGTAAACAAGGTTTGTCTCGTCTGTCGCAATATGTTCTTTGCCGTTCCCTTCAACGGAAATATGAACGGATGGCTCGTGCGCGTTCCCTTCATCAACCGATAAATACAAAAACCGATTTAATGCGAGTCCGAGCGTGTCGAAGCCGGGTCCGATATTAGAAGTTGACGCTGGAATTTTCACTTTCATGGCTTCACCGAAATTGCAGAAAACAATAAACTGAGTCTTCAGAAAAATTGTCTCTCGCCAAGCCGCAGAGGCGCGAAGATGTTATTATAGAATTAATTAGCGACTTTGCGCGAGCTTCTCTTAATAGATTATTCAGAATTCTCAAACTACAAAAACTTTCTCACTTCATCGATCGTTGCTTCAATCTCGACCGGCGGATTTGAGTGTGGGCCCCGCCCTGTGATATGATAGTCGACGATGATTTGCGGGTCCTTCAAAATATTTCCAGTCAGAATTCCGACTACGGTTTCCCTTGACTTAATGGTCCCGCTGCTGATTAATTTTTTGAGTCCGGCGACCGTCGCACACGACGCCGGTTCAGCACCGATACCGGCAGCATCGACAACCGCTTTTGCTTCGAGGATTTCTTCGTCCGTCACACTTTCAACGATGCCGCTTGTCCATTGCAGCGACCTGATTGCTTTCGTGTAGTTCGCCGGATTCCCGATCTTGATTGCGGTTGCAATAGTCTCGGCTTTCTGCGGTTTCAATTCTTGGAATCCATTTTTGTATGCTTTGTAAAACGGACTCGCTCCCTCCGCTTGAATAACGGCAAACCGTGGCATCTTTTCGATCAGGCCAAGCTGTAGAGCTTCGTGCAGCGCCTTGCCGAATGCACTCGTGTTGCCGAGATTGCCGCCGGGAAAAACAAACCAGTCCGGAATTTTCCACTGAAGCTGCTGCAGCGTTTCCCATATAATCGTTTTTTGACCTTCAATCCGAAACGGGTTGATCGAGTTAAGCGGGTAAGCCTGCAATTTTTCCTGTGCCTCAATAATCAAACGCATACAGTCGTCAAAGTCGCCGTTGACGACGAGTGTCTTTGCCCCGTACGCGAGGGCTTGAGAAATTTTTCCAACCGCAACATTTCCTTTGGGGATCAGCACTAACCCCGTTATTTCCGCCTCGGATGCATATGCCGCGAGCGAAGCGGAAGTATTTCCCGTCGATGCGCATACAACCGCTTTTTGATGCAGCCGTTTTGCCTGCGTTGTTGCAACGGTCATTCCCCTGTCCTTGAAAGAGCCGGTCGGGTTTTCTCCTTCGTGCTTGAGGTAAAACCGTTGAAGGCCCAGCCAGGAGGAAATTTTCCTGCTTCTGTATAAACGCGTGTTTCCTTCCTGCTTGGAAACAATTTCTCTATCGGAAACGGACGGCAGGACGAGTTCGCGAAAATGCCAAACGCCGCCGGAAGGCTGACCGTTAATGACCGAACTTTTCCTGTCAAAATATTTTTTTGAAAGGCGGAATTTTTTCTTCAGAGCGGATAAATCGTGCTCGACATCCAGAAGATTTCCGCATGTGCACGTAAACCGGACATCCGTCAGCGGAAATTCCTTTCCGCATGAAATACATTTGAGGTGTGAAAACTTCATAGTCGTGGTATCTCAGTGAATAAATGTTACGTCAAATGAAAGGCGTCGTGAATTGCCTGTACTGCCTTGTGGACATCCGCCTGCTCGACGACGAGTGAAATGTTCAACTCCGACGAGCCTTGAGCAATGGCGACAATGTTAACGTTAGCATCCGCAACGGCCGTAAAAGTTTTTCCCGCGATCCCGCGCATTCCCTTCATTCCTTCTCCGACGACCGCGACGATGGAAACGTTCTCCTGGAGTTTAATATCGTCGACGATTTTCTTCGCGATGTCGACCTCGAATTCATTCTGAAGCTCTTTGACTCCCTCTCCCGCAATCTTTCTGAGGAATGATAATGCAGACATTATGTTCAGAAGAAGCCTGCGAAATCATCATGACGTTCACTTTGACGCGGGCGAGCGCAGAGAATATCCGCGCAGAGATCCCCGGAACTCCGACCATGCCATTACCTTCGATAGAGACGAGGCTCAAATTATCGATGGAGGTAATGTTTTTCACAAACCGTTCAGCAGATTGCGTCGATTGCGAGATCAACGTTCCCGGATGTGAGGGATTGAACGTGTTCTTTATCCTGATCGGAATCCTTTTTCTCAATGGCCGGCATCATCGTTTTAGGATGGATGACTTTAGCGCCGAAGTACGACATCTCTGCAGCTTCGCGGTATGATATCTCCGGCAGCACTTTTGCCCCTTTCACGTACCGCGGGTCGGCAGTCATAACACCGTCGACGTCGGTCCATATCCAAATTTCTTCGCTGTCGAGCGCAGCGCCGATGATCGATCCGGTGTAATCCGATCCGCTGCGGCCGAGCGTTGTGGTCAAGCCATCCTCGGTACTCCCTATGAACCCGGTCACGACCGGCACGATGTTTTTTTCGATCAACGGCAGAATCATTCTTCTGATGTTTTCATTGGTCGCAGAAAAGTCAACCGCCGCTTCCCCAAAATGATTGTCGGTACGAATCACCGTCCTGGCGTCGACGAATTCCGCCGCCATTTCGTGGTCGCTCAAAATCGCAGCGAGCTGTAAACACGAGAGAATTTCTCCAAACGAGGCGATAGCGTCGAGCGAACGCACGCTCAGTTCCTTCAATAAACTGACGCCGCGGTAAAGGTTCGTCAATTCATCGATGAGCTGCGAATGGCGATGAATTAGCTCTTTGTGGCGGACTGCATGTTTCAATAATGTGTTCGCAACGTCGAGATGTTTTTCTTTCAACGCGTCGATATTCTTTTTCACCCGGTCGGTGTCGCGCTGCACGGCAAGCTGGGCTGTGTCGAGCAGCGTGTTTGTTACTCCTGCCATTGCCGACGCAACGACTACCGGGCGCTGGGGTAAATACGAGTGAACAATAGCGGCAACTTCCTGAAGCCGTTGAAGATCCCCGACGGAGGTTCCGCCAAATTTCATTGTAATCATAGTCCGAAATCCCTAAAACAAAAAAGCCTCGAGTGTTCTTCGAGGCTTCGTGAGGTTGATGGAAAATTTATGCACACGAAAGCGCTCGGACGCAGGGCGTCGGCAGCGTGGTCGTAGATATTGTCGTTACTGTGTTCATGGTGTTAGAATTGCGGAACAAAGCCGTTCCGCCATCTCTTTTGTTCCAATTCGTTTTGAATTCTCCGTCATAATATCGGGAGTTCGGTATCCATTATCAAGAACTTTTTCAATTGCAGATTCAACGTCGTCGGCTTCCTTTTGCAGGTTGAACGAATACCGGAGCATCATCGCAACTGAGGCGATGGTGGCGATAGGATTTGCTTTATCCTGGCCCGCTATATCTGGGGCGCTACCGTGAACAGGCTCGTACAATGCCACCTTTCCGCCCAGACTTGCCGACGCCAGCATGCCGATAGAACCGGTCAGCATGGCAGCTTCGTCGCTCAGAATATCACCGAACATGTTTTCCGTTACGATAACGTCGAATTGCCGGGGATTGCGAACGAGCTGCATCGCGCAGTTGTCGACATACATGTGGGAGAGTTCCACATTGCGGTAGTTTTCTGCAACTGCGGTAACGGTTTTTCGCCAGAGCTGAGATGTTTCAAGGATGTTTGCCTTATCGACCGAACAAACTTTCTTCCGCCTCTTGAGTGCAATTTCGAACGCGCTCTTTGCAATGCGCTGAATTTCAGATTCAGAATAAACGAGTGTGTTCGTTGCAACCGGTTCGCCGTTTTTTGTCTCGATGCCGCGCGGGATTCCGAAATAGATTCCGCCTGTCAGTTCGCGAACAACGACAATATCGACTCCTTCAACCACGTCCCGTTTCAATGCCGACGCACCGACAAGAGCCGAAAAAATTTTGGCCGGCCGGATATTGGCATACAATCCAAGACTTTTTCGAAGTCCCAGCAGAGCTTGCTCGGGCTTCAGATGTGGAGGATTATTGTCCCACTTCGGCCCTCCTACTGCGCCGAGAAGCACAGCGTCGCTCGCGCGGCAGCTCGCCAGCGTTTCTTCCGGAAGAGGGATCCCGACGGCATCCAACGCCGCTCCGCCGGCAAGCGCCTGCTTGAACGTGAATTGATGTCCATATTTTTTAGAAATCGTTTCTAGAACTTTAACCCCACCCGCAACAACTTCCCGTCCGATTCCGTCTCCGGGTATTACCGTGATAGTGTACAAAGATTTTTGCTTTCCGTCGATTGTGATAATGACTGTTCGTATTTTTTAACTTTAAACTTTTCACTTTTTACTTATCACTTATTTATCATTTCGCTCAATTCTTTCGACCGCTTTGTTGCCGTTGCAACGGCGTTGATGAGCATCGAACGAAGCCCGTGGGATTCAAGCTCGTGGACGGCATTGATTGCCGTTCCGCCCGGCGTGGTTACCTGGTCGCGTAAAATTGCAGGATGAAGGTTTGATTCCTTGACAAGTTTTGCGGAACCGAGCACTGTTTGGACGGCAAGTTTCGTCGCAACGTCCCGTGGCAATCCCATTTTTACCCCGCCATCAATAAGCGCTTCGATGACCATGTAAATATACGCGGGGCCGCTGCCGCTGAGGCCGGTCACCGCATCGAGCTGCGATTCTTCGACAACCACGACCTCGCCGACTGCTTCGAAAATAGAAATCGCGATGCGCTGCTGTTCTTCAGTTACAAAACGCCCAAAGGAAACGGCCGTCGCTCCTTCGTCAACTGTGGAAGCAATGTTCGGCATTGCGCGGACAATAGGATTGTTCTTCCCCGTTCGCTGAAGTATCGAATCGATCGTCACGCCGGCAGCAATGGAAATCAACATCTGGTCTTCGCGCAAAACCGACTGTATTTCATCGAGAACTTTGCCGATCGTATACGGCTTCACACACAGCATCACGATGTCGGCAAAGTGTGCGGCATGTACGTTGTCCAGTGTGTAATTAATTTTCCACTTCGACCCAAGCTTTTCCAGCTTCGCGGAGTGGGTCCCGCTCGCGATAATTTTATCGTGTGGCGCAAGCTTCGCATTTAATATTCCTCGCAGCAGCGATGTCCCCATATTCCCCGCTCCAATAATCGCGATGGCACGATTGAGGCTTATTTTCTCTCCGCGGGTTGATGCTTCTTCGTTGGCAACAAATGTGTGCTCTTTTTTCTGTTCCACGTTATCGCTCCTTTAACATTCCTGATTGCCGTGCATACGAAAAAATTCCGCCGGCGCGAAGTATTCCTTCAATATCTCCCAGAGGGTTCAGTTGATAGACGACCTGCCGGGTAGAATTCGTCAATATTCCTTTCGACGTGTCGAGGACCAATTCGTCGCCAGTTTTGATTTCCAGGTAGAGATGTTTATTCGTCTCGAACGGCGCGACAAAACCACCGTCGATGGAGTTCCTGTAAAAAATCCGTGCATACGATTCGGCAATAACTGCCTCAATGCCTGCTATTTCAAGCGCGACCGGCGCATGTTCACGCGACGAGCCGCATCCAAAATTCTTTCCGCCAACAATGATCTTGTATTCGGACTGCCATTGTCCCTCTTTGATGAACGGGATGTTTCCCAAAGGCAAGCCGGAGGCTTCGATAGGCACTCCCGACAAAGCATACTTGCCGTAATTCTTTTTCTCCTCGGGATCGTCCAGCTTGTAGACCAAATGAACGGCGGGGATGATTTGATCTGTATCGATATCGTTCCCCAGGACAAATGCTTTTCCAGTGATGAGTGTTTTTCATACGATATATAATAATAGTTTATGAGAAGTATTATTTTCGAAAACAATTAGATACGTATGGTCATTAACCATGCCGACCGCCTGCATGAACGCATAACAAATTGTCGAACCGACAAAGCTAAAACCGCGTTTTTTTAATTCCTTGCTCATCGCATCCGACTCTGCCGTTTTAGCCGGAACATTCCTTAAGGCTTTTGGCTTATTGTGCTTTGTTTTTCCATCGACAAACTTCCACACATAAGCATCGAAGCTGCCAAACTCTTTTTGAATATCCAAAAATGCTTTTGCATTGCCGATGGTCGCAGCGATCTTAAGTTTATTTCGAACAATTCCTTCATTGCTAAGAAGGGACTTTACTTTCCTTCGGTCATAACGAGCAATTTTCTTTGCATCGAAATTGTCGAATGCTTTTCTGTAGTTTTCGCGTTTCCTCAAAATCGTTATCCAGCTCAATCCCGCTTGAGCCCCTTCAAGGATAAGCATTTCGAATAACTTCCTGTCGTCGTGAACGGGTACGCCCCATTCTTTGTCGTGGTATTCAATATAGAGAGGGTCTGTCCCGCTCCAGCCGCATCGTTCTTTCATTTTCTCTTCTTCTTTTCAACGATTGCATCGGCTTCGATCTCCACCAGCATCTCCGGCGAGATGAGCCGTCTCACTTCAACCATGCTTGTGACCGGGCGGATATTCTTAAAGAATTCTCCGTGCGCTTTGCCGATTTTTTCCCAGTCCCCAATATTGACGACAAACATTCGCGTCCGCACGACATCGTTTAAACTCGCCCCGGCTTTCTTCAGCGCTGATTGGATGTTCTTGATTGTTTGGACTGCTTGAGCATACGAATCTCCCGGAGCGACAATTTTACCATCTGCATCCGTTGCAGTAGTCCCGGAGACAAAAACTTTGTTCCCGCTTCGAACTGCCCTGGAATATCCAATAATTGGTTCCCATGGCATTCCGCTTGAAATATTTTTTCTCTTCATGCCTACTCTTCCAGCTTTGGATGTTTGAGGTGAAAGTCTGTCGCATCCTGGTACTGCTTCGCGACTGCAAGCAAAGTTGCTTCATCAAACAATTTTCCGAGGAAGGTGATGCTTGTGGGAGTGCCTTCCTTTGAGAATCCGTTCGGGACGACTACGCACGGGTTTCCTGTAAGGTTTGTAAGAAGTGAATTGTCCCCGTCAAACGGCGGCGCGACAATCACGTCGACCTCATTCATCAGCTTCGCCATTTCCTGAATGGCGAGATATCGCACGCGGTTCGCTTGAATATACTCAACGGCGGGAATAAATCGCGCCGTTCTAAAAACGTTCGGCCAAGCGTACTTCGCCTGCCGCACAAGCAAACTATCTCTGCCGCTTCGTGTTAAGTCGTCAAAAGCGGCGCCCGCTTCAGCACTGAGAATAATGGAAAGATCGCTGATCGGCAGCGCCGGGAGGGTTACCGGAATAAGTTTCGCTCCTAACTTTCGCAGCACCGCAAATGATGAATCGTTGTTCTCCCGGTTTGTCTTTACGCTGTCGAAATCATTTTTCAAATACCCGATTTTTAATCCGCTCAACGAAATTTTCGGATTATAGTTGAACGGAAAATCGTACACTGTCTGGTCTTTCCCATCGGGGCCGTAGATGGCGTTGAACACCAGCGCACAATCTTCAACCGTCCTGCAAATCGGCCCGATCTTGTCCATGGACCACGCGAGCGCCATTGCTCCGGTTCTACTCACCCGTCCATAGGTCGGTCGCAGCCCTGTCGTCCCGCACACAGAAGAGGGAGAAACAATCGATCCCCATGTCTCCGTCCCGATAGCAAAAGCAACAAGTCCGGCAGATGTTGCCGAAGCCGAACCAGCGGAAGATCCGCTCGAGCCTTCTTTATAGTTCCACGGATTGCGGGTCATTCCGCCGTACCACACGTCGTCCATAGCAAGTTCCCCCATTGAAAGCTTTGCAAGCAGGACGGCTCCGGCCTCTTCCAATTTCTTCACGACCGTTGCATCGCCATCGATCATCTGGTCCTTGAACGGAGGCGCTCCCCATGTTGTTTTGTACACTTTCGTCGCGAGCAAATCTTTGACGCCGCACGGAATTCCATGAAGCGGTCCTCGGTATTTTCCCGCTGCAATCTCAGCATCCGCCTGTTTTGCCTGCTTCATCGCCAGATCTTCGGTAAGCGTGATGACACAGAGAAGTTTTGGACCGTACTTCTTTAAGCGGTTTAGGTACATTGTTGTCAATTGCACCGACGTCACTTTCCTGGTCCTGATCAACTCGGCAAGCTGCCCAACAGAATAAAATGCCAGGTCGTCGAAATTCGCCGGCACGATAACGTTTCCCACAGAGCTAGCAACAAATTCTTTTCGTGCTAATTCAAATTTCATTCCGACAGGAATTGGATTAAACGTAATCGCAGGCGGAATGCTGTTGGCCAGCTCGACCTTTCTGATATTTTCATAACTGGCTAATTGGTCTTTCAATCCGTCGAGCATCGAATCGCGTTTCACATCCGTGAAACTCAG
>CAWJKX010000172.1:0-27567 GCA_963843065.1 uncultured Bacteroidota bacterium | reverse complement strand
GCGACAACTCGCGGGGGCCGTCGCTACGCGCAACACTTGTGTCAGCTCAATGATTGTGGGTTAGGCGGCTATCGGGGTCCATTCATTATCTTTTATAGCGGCAACGATTCTCTTAGGAGGGAGAACTGTTCTCTGCCAAGTCATCAGCCTTTGATGAAGGCCGGCTTGCATCTCGCCGAGCAATTGCGGGAAAAGAGAGAACTTTATGAAAACTCAAACCACAAATTCAACACCGCTCACAAATAATTGGGCGCGTTTTGCCGGTCTCTCGTCGAAAGCGGGACTGACCGCTGTAATGCTCTTGTTTGTTTTGATAGCGGGCTGCAAAAAAGATGACAGCTCAACAACAGCTCCAGTGCCAATAGTGATACCCGTTCAAACCACCGTGCAAGCAACGGTCAACCTTCAGTCAGATGCCGGTTTTGTGATTCTTGCCGGATCGTTAATTTCAAATATTCCAACGTCTGCTATTACCGGAAATATCGGATTAAGTCCGGCGGCCAGATCGTTCATCACCGGTTTTGGATTGACGGAAGTAACCGGGACGATTTATGCGGCCGATGATGTTGCTCCTGCCGGCGTTCCTGCAATGTTAACGGCGGCGAAAGGGGATTTGACAACGGCGTATAATGATGCCGCGGGGCGCACAGCAACGGATATTGTACCTCTTGCCGGAAATATCGGCGGACTGACACTCACCCCCGGACTCTATAAATCAACCGGCTCGCTTCAGATTTCGTCCGGCGATCTCACGTTCGACGCGAAGGGAAATGCCGACGCTGTCTTCATTATTCAGATAGCATCCACATTGAACACGACATCGGGCCGTCAGGTTATTTTGAGCGGCGGTGCGAAGGCTTCGAACATATTTTGGCAGGTCGGCACTTCAGCGACTCTCGGAACGACCTCTGTTTTTAAGGGGACGATTATGGCTAATCAATCAATCTCTCTCAATACCGGTGCAGCGGTTGAAGGGAGATTGTTGGCTCGTATTGCCGAAGTGACATTAGCCAGCAACGTTGTTGTAATACCTGCCCCGTAAAAAGTTCGATGAAATGCCATATCAAAGTTTTATAAATGACAGTCTGCGCTCTTGAGAGCGGAGTTGTAAAAGAAAGAAAAAGTCTTGCTCAATTTTACAAACTACATGGAGGTTTTCATGAAACCCTTTGCCAAAAACATTATAGTTATGTTTCGCCGGTGGACGTGCTTACCGCTTGTATTTCATGGATTTCTAGGCGCGCTGCTTGTTGCTTCTTTGTTAGTCCCATCTCTTGCTCTTTCTCAGTGGTCGGGGAGCCCCATAGTCAACAACCTGATCAGCACAGAAACAAACGATCGTATCAACCCTGCGAGTGCCGGCGACGGATCGGGCGGATCCATCATTGCATGGCAGGACAAACGCAGTGGCACCAATTATGATATCTACGCGCAGCGTGTTAACGCGAGCGGCGATGTGCAGTGGGCAGCAAACGGTGTGGCGATTTGTTCAGCGGACAGCGACCAGGTCAGCCCAGCTATCATCAGCGACGGAAAGGGCGGTGCTATTATCGCCTGGCAGGATAAGCGGAGCGGCAGTTATGATATCTACGCACAACACGTGGACTCAAACGGTGTGCTCCAGTGGAGTCCTTCAACCGGCGACTCAGTATGCAAAGCGGCATTCGACCAAGTGAACATTGCAATGGCCAGCGACGGAAGCGGCGGAGCCCTGCTCACGTGGGAGGATTATCGCAGCAATGCAGGTCCGGGCCTTGCCGATATCTATACGCAGAAAGTCAATGCAACAGGCATACCGCAGTGGACAGCAAACGGCATTGGCGTATGCACACAAGCAGCCGCACAACATGGTCCGAGGATCATCAGCGACGGAAGCGGCGGCGCATTTCTTACATGGTACGACCAACGTGCAGGCAATTATGACATCTACGCACAGCGTGTGACTGCCATTGGCGGGTTGGTGGGGATTGCAAACGGTGTTGCAGTGTGTACATCGGGAACCGACCAAACGAACCCCGACATGTGCAGCGACGGAGCCGGCGGCGCGATTATTGTTTGGCAGGATGGCCGCAGCACCACCGATGTCGATATTTGGGTGCAGCGGATGAGTTCTGCAGTTGCAATACGGTGGCCTGTCAACGGTGTAGTGATGAACAATAATGTAGCCTATAACCAGATCAACCCGAAGATTGTCAGCGACGGAATGGGTGGTGCGATGATGACATGGGAAGATTTCCGCACCGGCTTAACGTCCGACATCTATGCACAGCGTGTAGATTCAACCGGCGTCGTGGCAACGGGGTGGAATGTTAACGGTGTGGCTGTCTGCATATCGGACAATAACCAATCCAACCCGAATATTATCAGCGATGGTAACCACGGCGCCATTATCACGTGGATAGATAAGCGCGACAGCAGTACCAACAACAATACCTACGATGTCTATGCCTCGCGCATCACCGGAAGCTTTGCGCTTCCGTGGGCCGCTAACGGAGTTCCAATCTGCACAGCAGATAGTACGCAAACTAATCCAACGTCCGTCAGCGACGGAAGCGGCGGCGCGATCATTGCATGGCAGGACAAACGGAGCGGTAACTATCAGATCTATGCATCGAGGGTTTTTGCGAGCGGCACTACACCGGTCAAAGTTGTTGAGTCAACGCCTACAGGGTTCGTGCTCTTACAGAACTATCCGAATCCGTTCAACCCTTCAACAATGATCAGTTATCAGTTAGCAGTGAACAGTCAGGTAACATTGAAGGTGTACGATATTCTTGGGAAAGAAGTTGCCGTGCTCGTGAACGGCCGTCAAGAGGCCGGCAGCTACACCGTTCCGTTTAATGCCAGCAAAGGAACGCTCGGTCTTGCGAGCGGTGTATACTTCTATCGATTGCAGGCCGGATCCTTCGTCTCGACGAAAAAGTTGATCCTCATGAAATAGTTCTTCCTTGACTGAAGTTACGCACAACAATCGTTCTGCGTAACTTCACCATTAATAAAGTGTGTTTTCCTAAACGGTAAAGTTTTTTTAAGGAACAAAACAAGTCGCTCTGCATTTTCACTAACTCCATAGAGATTTTTATGAAAACCAATACAAAAGATCCAACAACCGTTCTAACCCGGTTGACCTGCTTCCTCGGCGTGATGCTGATAGCTGCTTTGATGGTTCCTGCCCTTGCCTTTTCTCAGCAAGCCCCGGTGTTAGTATCGCCTGCCGACCTGGCGACGAATCAGTCGACAACCGTGGAATTCCAATGGTCTGCCTCGGCGGGAGACAGCGCGTATCATTTGGAAATTGATACAAGTGTCGTTTTTGACACTAAAGTCTATGACGACTCGACACTTACCGGCATCGAGAATATAATCACCGGTTTGAAGAACGCAACGAAATATTACTGGCGGGTGAGCGTGCGAGATAGTTTGAAGAATGGCGGCGGAACGAGCGCTTACTCAACAATTCGAAGTTTTACAACATGGAACGCCCCTACACCTACAACACCTCTTTTGCCGGTAACTCTTGGTTTGACAGGCGGATTTGCAATTCTGTCGTACGGTGGAATCACCAATACCGGTCCTTCGAGTATTACTGGAAATGTTGGAGTAAGTCCTCTCGCCGCTTCTTACATGACCGGGTTTGGAACACCCAACGTGGTCGGAACGATCTACGGAGTTGACGGTACAGGTCCTGCAGGTTCGGTGCCTTACCCTTCTATGTTAACTCAGGCAATAGTTGATTTAACAACTGCATATAACGATGCCGCAGGACGAACAGTAAATCCTATCGGTGTGTCTGGAAATCTTGGCGGGCGAACTCTCTACTCCGGTCTGTATAAATCCACCGGCTCGCTTGCAATATCGTCAGGCAATCTTACTCTCGACGCTCAAGGCGACGTGAATGCGGTTTGGATTTTTCAAATAGCATCCAATTTCAACATGATATCCGGCCGCCAAGTTTTCCTGAGCGGCGGCGCGAAGGCTTCCAATATTTTTTGGCAAGTCGGAAGTGCGGCAACTTTTGGAACAACTGCTGTAATGAAGGGAACCATTATGGCGTATACAACAATTACGTTTGCTACGGGTGCATCGTTGGAAGGCAGAGCATTAGCGAGAACGGCCGCAGTGACATTGCAGTCGAATGTTATTGGTGGATCGGCGGCCTCTCCCCTTCGTGCGGAAGTATTTTTAGGGTCGGCTGCCAATTTTATGGTTCTGGCCGGATCCAATATCAACAGCACTGGTTCTACATCGGTTATCGGAGATATTGGAGTAAGCCCGAGCACTGTAATAACTGGATTTCCGCCGGGAACTTTCACAGGAGTGAAATACCCGGGCGATGCGACATCAGCCGCGGCGCAACTCGACTTGAAAGCTGCGTACGACAGCACCTCTGCACGAAAAGTTGATTCTACTATTACTGCAGAACTTGGCGGACTCACATACACGCATGGCGTTTACAAATCCAGCTCTGCTGCGTTTGGGATAACAGACACTCTTACGCTCGATGGCGGCGGCGACGCGAGTGCTGTTTGGATATTCGAAATGACCGGCGCACTCACCACGGCATCGGGCAGTTATGTGAAACTCGTCAACAATGCTCAGTGGTACAACATTTTTTGGCAGGTCGGCACTTCGGCGACCCTTGGATCTAACTCTACATTTAGGGGAAACATCATGGCCTCGTCAGCCATTACGGCGAATGAAGGCGCAGCAATAAGCGGCAGATTATTCGCACGGACGGATTCGGTTTCATTAAACAATAATGCCATTGGCGGAGTTGCGATAGCGACAGATGTTCGCACGGAATATGTACCTAAGGGATTCACACTTTCGCAGAACTATCCAAACCCCTTCAATCCGTCAACAAAGATTCAATACGCAGTTGGAAATGCCGGTTTGGTTTCCCTTAGGGTCTATAATGTGCTCGGTCAGGAAGTTGCGACACTCGTGAACGGCGTTCAGGAAGCCGGCAGCTACACGGTGTCGTTTAATACGAACAAAGGAACACTCGGTCTCTCGAGCGGTGTGTACTTTTATCGATTGCAAGCCGGATCCTTCGTCTCGACGAAGAAATTAGTTCTTATGAAGTAGTTCTTACTTGACTGAAGTTACGCACAACAATCGTTCTGTGTAACTTCCGTCATTAATAAAGTATGGTTTCCTAAACGGTAAAATTGTTTCAAGGAACAAAACAAGTCACTCTACATTTTCACTAACTCCATAGAGGTTTTTATGAAAACCATTACAAATAATTCAAAAACTTTCTTAAGCAGGTGGACGCGGTTCTTAGGAGTCCCGCTGTGTGCGGGACTGACGCTTGCTTTGATGGTGTCTGGCGTTGCTTTCTCTCAGCCAACTTTAAATTTGCCTCTTGATGGAACGCTCAACGTCTCAACGGGTCCGACGTTGAGTTGGAATTCTACCGCTGCCACTGCCTATCGTTTGCAAGTCTCGGTAAATTCGAATTTTAGCGCGCCGGTGTCTACCTTCGATGTCTCCGCCCCGACCGTTTCGCAGGTAGTCGCCCCAGTTTTGGCGAATGCAACGCTATATTACTGGCATGTGAGCGACAACGTCGCGGGCTTGGGCAATTACTCAGCAATTGATAGTTTTACAACTAATCCTACACCTGTAAACCTTGGAACAGCTGCTAATTTCAGGATTCTAGCAGAAACAGGAATCACAGGTGGGGCAGGCAGCCACATTACCGGAGATATTGGAACTTCATCCGTTGCAAGTACCATTACTGGATTTTCAGAGACATATATCCCAGGAGCTACATATTCGACATCAGCTTCCGTCACTGGAAAGATATATGCATTTGACTATGCATCTCCAACTCCGACTAATTTGACTACGGCTGTGGGTTACATGGGAACCGCGTACACCAATGCCGCAGACCGAGTACCGGCACCTGTAGGCACTTTTTTGAATGCAGGAAGTGGAGAGATTGGCACGTTGAACCTCGGCCCTGGTCTTTATAAGTGGACTTCTGGTGTGACTGATATCAAATGATCTCACCCTCACGGGAAATTCAACTGATGTATGGATATTCCAGATAGCAGGAACTCTCGGTATGTCCTCTGGTAAACAGATTGTCCTCGTTGGCGGTGCATTGGCTTCCAACATCTTCTGGCAGGTCGCCGGCCAAGTTACCCTTGTAGGGACGGCTGCTATGAAGGGAGTCATATTGGGTCAAACAGGGATTGCGTTTGGTTCTGATGGAACATTGGATGGCAGGGCGTTGGCGCAGACACTTGTTACATTAATCACCAATACAGTATTTCCGGTTGAACTCGTATCGTTTACAGCGACAGCAGATCGTATGAATACCGATCTTCACTGGTCAACAGCGACGGAAATCAATAACAGTGGATTCGAGATTCAACGTCGTCAGACATCGGATTGGACGAAGGTCGGCTTTGTGGCAGGAGCAGGCACCAGCAACGCGCCACGGAACTATTCCTACACCGACAATAATCTCTCTGCCGGCAGCTATGCGTATCGCCTTAAACAGATCGACAATAATGGGGCATTTAAATATGGCACTACGGTAGAAGTGACGATTAGTTCAGCGCCTCAAGCATTTGCGCTCTCGCAGAACTATCCGAACCCGTTCAACCCGTCGACAGTGATCAGTTATCAATTACCGGTGAACAGTCAGGTAATATTGAAGGTGTATAACATACTTGGACAGGAAGTTGCTACACTCGTGAATGGTACACAGGAAGCGGGCGCTTACACGGTGTCGTTTAATACAAACGAAGGAACACTCGGTCTCTCGAGCGGTGTGTACATCTACCGTTTGCAAGCCGGTTCCTTCGTCTCGACGAAGAAGCTGGTTCTTATGAAGTAATTTTTTTTTAACGGATCGTTACTTACAAAACAGATGTAATTCAATCTCACCTATTCCTATGGAGTTGTTAATGAAAACTTTTACGAAAAAAACACCCACGCTGTTTAAAAAACTGGCTCGATTTTTCGGAATCCCGTTATATGCGGGACTGATGGTTGTGCTGATGATGCCTGTTGCCGCTGTGTCTCAACCGTACTCCAACCCGGCAGCAGTCGCTCTTGGGACGGCGGGCACGTATGGGGCTTTGGCGTCTACGGGGATCAGCGGTACTGCCACAGTTAATGGAGATGTCGGGACGGTAACTTCAACGGTAGCCGGGACCATAACAGCCACCGGAACAAATTGGGGTTCGGGCAGCAGTCACACTACGCAAGCTCAAACCGACTTGGCTGCGGCGCTAACCGATGCCAATGGCCGAACAAATAATCTTTCCATCGCAAGCGCCCTTGGCGGGCAAACTCTGACACGCGGGGTCTATGGAGGAGGAAACCTTGATCTTGCCTCGAGTGCGACTATGACGCTTGATGCACTAGGCGACCCGAGTGCCAGTCTTCATTATCAAGGCTTCGCAATCACTCACCATAAACAGCGGCAGCACGGTATCGCTGGCCAACGGCGCAGTGTGGTCCAACGTTTTCTGGTATGTCAACCAGTCGGCGATTATTTATGATGGTTCAACGTTCAATGGAATCATACTCGCTGTTCAATCAATCACCGTGAATGCCCTTGCAACACAGGTGACAGCACGATTGTTGGCGAACACCAGCACAGTTGCAATAAACTCCACTGTATTGCCGGTTGAACTCGTATCGTTTACAGCGACAGCAGATCGTATGAATACCGATCTTCACTGGTCAACAGCGACGGAAATCAATAACAGTGGGTTCGAGATTCAACGTCGTCAGACATCGGATTGGACGAAGGTCGGCTTTGTGGCAGGAGCAGGCACGAGCAACGCGCCGCGGAACTATTCCTACACCGACAATAATCTCTCTGCCGGCAGCTATGCGTATCGCCTGAAACAGATCGACAACAATGGTGCATTTAAGTACGGCAGTACGGTAGAAGTGGCGATCGGTTCAGCGCCTGTAGCATTCGCGCTTTCGCAGAACTATCCGAACCCGTTCAACCCGTCGACAGTGATCAGTTATCAATTACCGGTGAACAGCCGGGTAATATTGAAAGTGTATAATATGCTTGGACAGGAAGTTGCTACACTCGTGAATGGTACACAGGAAGCGGGCGCTTACACGGTGTCGTTTAATACGAACGAAGGAACACCCGGTCTCTCGAGCGGTGTGTATGTCTACCGTTTGCAAGCCGGATCTTTCATCTCGACCAAGAAATTGGTTCTCTTGAAGTAGGTTTAGATGCTTATCTCAAAACCTCAAATGAAAAAAAAGACAGTTTCACACAAAGTAGCTAAGTTCGCTAAGAAGAACTTTCGATCGTCCTTTGCGGCTTTGCGTGAACATTTTCCCCGTTCGACAAGGATTAACTACTCTTTCATCCCTCTGGTCTATTACAAGGGCGAGCAAAGAGTTGTATACTTTTACGGTTCATGAGGGTATAAACCACTCGTCGAAATTTTTTTCTTCATAAACGCAAAAAGGAATCATATGAACGTGCTCAGTATGAAAGGGAGTTGGAAGGAAACGTCGGGTAAACTCAAACAACAATTTGCCAACCTGACGGACGATGACCTACTCTTTAAAGAGGGTAAAGATGAAGAGCTCTTGGGAAGGCTTCAGCAGAAACTCGGCAAGACCAAGGAAGAAATACGCAATCTTATCGCCAAGTTGTGAAGAGCAGTCTTGTAAGGCTGCAAGCGGATACAACGGTAATGGATTTTATAAGACCAGTAGTGGAAGACAATTCATTGGCATGTTGGACCATGGATGGACAGAGTGAAAGTATATTCTTACTCAAATAAATTACTCACTTTCGTAGATGCAAAATGGGCGATAGCAAAACTCGCCGTTGGCGGGGTTTTCATCGGAAGCCTCCTTTTCTTTGGATTCATTAAACTGAATCAAGCTCTGGGTATTACTCCGGGGTCTCGTGAGGCAATTGCACTCGAGGCGGAGAACAACGTTCTACGGCAGGAACTAATTCTGATTTCACCCCGGGTCGACAAGTTGGCAGTAAAGACAAGGGAATTAAGCGCACAGGACGAGAAACTCCATTTGCTTCTCTACCGCCGGGAAATGGCCGGAGATTCGGTCGCAGGTTTTACGTACCCGGATAAATGGGTGGTCCTCCAATCCTTGAACCCTTTGGCGACAAATTTCCGCCCTTGATTTCAACCGATGGCTGTGTGTGATCAGATTAAGGTTTTAGAAGAGAGAGACAGGATGAAGAGAGTTATTCGAGGACAAAAAGCTTTCAGGCTAGAGATTGAACCAACGAAAACAAATCGTGTTACATCGCAATAAGCACAGAAAAACATTCACTAAAATAGGAGGTTTGTTATGAAACGTTTTATCGTATTCACATTGCTGGTCGTGGCGTTCGGTACGTATAACCACGTCCAAGCACAATCAGAATCACAATTCAGGATTCCCGATCTCGCGTGGGGTTTTTCAGTGGGCGGCGTCCACGGAACTAATAACAGCGGCGACGAATGGGGGCCGGAGGCTCGCGGATACCTGCAGATTAAACTGGGCACTCCCATGTTACTTGGCCAATTGGGCTTGGGCTATGCTTATGTCTCGGCTCCGAATTCTAGCTCCGACGGCGGATATTCGGTAGATGCCGGCGAGGCCGATCTCCGATTGCTCTTCGCCCCATTTTCTTTGCCGAACTTGAATCCGTACGTTTTTGCCGGCATCGGCACTTCGAAAAACCTCCACGGCGGCGGCACTTCTGATTTCTTACCGATGGTTCCAATGGGTCTCGGCATCCAAACCCACATCGCCAGCGGTATCATGCTAACCGTCAATGGCGGATATAATTTAATCCTATCCGACAAGTTCGACGGAACCACACGTACGAGTGCTGACCTCAATCCCCTTACTAACGCGAAGCAGGATGGATACTATGGCTTTAATATCGGACTTGCTTTTGCAATAGGAAATAGTTACGACGCGGAAAGGGAAGCACGCGAGGCGAAAGCCCGAGAAGAGGCGCGGCATAACCAAGAAATGGCGCAGGCAGAAGCGCGGCGGGTGAAGCAGCAGGCCGATGCCGACGCACTGGCGCGGCATATAAAGGATTCGACCGAAGCGGCGACACGGCTTACAAAGGTATCGACCGATGCAGAGGCGCGGCGTATAAAGGATTCGACCGAAGCAGCGGCACGGCTTACAAAGGCATCGACCGATGCAGAGGCGCTGCGTATAAAGGAGGCGACCGAAGCAGAGGCGCGGCGGTTGGCGGAACAGAAGAGTCGCGATACCGTTATCGTTTTTGAAAAAGGCAAGACCGTTGTAATTAGAGGTATCAATTTCGAGTTCAATAAGGCGACACTCACGAAAGATTCTGAGAGAATACTTTGGAGGGCCTACAACGCGTTGGTCGCAAATCCCGATGTGCGGGTAGTAATCACCGGGCATACGGACAATGTGGGAAACCAAAAATTTAATCAGAAGCTTTCCTTGAAGCGAGCCCAGGCGGTAAAGAACTGGCTCGTCAATCAAGGCATCGCATCGAACCGCATGCGAACTGTAGGGAGAGGCCAAAACGAACCCGTGGCTTCAAACGATACGGAGGAAGGCCGGGCAGAGAATCGACGCATGGAATTCTTTGTTCGATAATGGCCTGTGAATGAAATACGGGAAGACCATGATGTAGAGTAGAGAGGTTTTCTCAATAGGTGATAACGACAGCCGGTGCTTCGCGTTCGAGGCACCGGCTTTTTGTTGGAAGAAACAAAAAGATGCGCGCGATTGCTGTAAAGCAATTGGCCAGAAAGGAGAGTTGAGTTCCGTAAAAAAGGATTAACTACAGTTTCATCCCTTCGGTCGATTGGATTACGATGTTATCGTGTGTACACTATTTCAAATTCGAAAATGAGATTTTCGGTTCTTGAATAACAGGAATTGAAAATAACGATACACCATACCACAAAAGGAGGATCCAATGAAATATCTGAACATGGCCATGTTGACCGGGAGTGTTCTGTTCGCTGCAATGATTGCAGGTTGCGGAAGCGGCCCGGCGGTCAATAATGAACCTTCCACATCGGCGATCAGCGCTGCTGAGGAGGCCGGTGCGTCGAAAGTTCCCACCGCATCTCTCTATCTGTTGCTCGCAAAGGAAGAGCTGGAAAATGCTAAGCAACTTGCGGGGAAGGGCGACAAGGAACAAGCCCAATCATTACTGTTGCGTGCCCAAGCCGACGGCGAACTGGCAGTAGTGCTCTCTCACGGAGATGCCGAAAAGACGGAAGCCACACAGGCGATAGAGCGAGTACGAAAACTCCGACAAGACAACCAATTACCAGAAGAAAGGAATTAACCGATGAAACCCATTATTTCTTTTATCATTATCGCATTTGCCGGATTGCTTTTTGGATGTGCTACCGCGCCTCCATCTGAGCTCATCAACGCGCGTCAGGCGTATCAACAGGCGAGTGCGGGGCGAGCTGGGGAGTTGGTGCCGGCAGAACTGCACAAGGCACAAGAGGCTCTTGCGGTTGCCGAGAAATCTTTCAAGGACGATCCTCAATCGTTCCATACGCGAGACCTCGCTTATGTGGCAGATCGCAAAGCAAAGATGGCCGAAGCACTGGCGCTCACCGCTGCTGGAGATGCAACCACCGCGAAAGCAAATAAGGATTACGAAGCGGCTCAAAGTGAGATCGTGAAGAATACGCAATCAGACCTTGCTGCGTCGCAGCGCAATGGAACGCTGAAGGACCAGCAGCTTGCCGATGAGCAAAAAGCGAGCTTGGATGCACAGGCACGGAGTGCAAAGGATTCGGCCGATGCATACGCACGCAACACCAAAGGACTGGCCGATGCCGAGGCTCGTCGTGTGAAACAGCAGGCGGATGCGGATACGGCAGCTCTCCGCGCTAAAGAATTGGCCGATGCCGAAGCGCGTCGTTTGGCAGAACAAAATGACCGCGACAACAATACGATCATCATTCTCGAAAAAGGCAAGAAAGTTGTCTTGAACGGTGTCACATTCGATTTCAACAAGGCGACTTTAAAGCAAGAATCTGAGACGGTCCTTACGAGGGCATACAATGCGATGGTGGCAAATCCGGATGTGCAAGTAGAAATCAGCGGGCATACGGACAATGTAGGAAGCCAGGCATACAATCAGACCCTCTCGTTAGAACGTGCAGAGGCGGTAAGAAACTGGCTGGTGAATAAAGGCATCGCCTCGAACCGTATGAAAACTGTCGGGAGAGGCGAAAATGAACCTGTCGCTTCGAACGATACAGATGCAGGGCGGGCAGAGAATCGGCGAATCGAATTCTACGTTCAGCAATAGCGTGCGACCTCAAGACAATCCGCGCTCGACGCGTTGACCGGATTTGTTTCTCCCGGAAGTCTCACGATTCAAGTGAGGCAGAGATTCCACATCTCCTTTCATGAGACAATTTATCTCCCCCCTTCAAAGGGGGAGATGAAGGGGGCCGCAAAAGCAATCGCACATTCATAAATACTTTAACAGGTCATCGTTAGAAAGTCATGCAGATTATCCGATTGCGTTGGAAATGCACTTCACAATGCATCGACGGCATTACCGTTGGACTTACTGTAAGCATTCATATACATGCTGGAATACTCGATATGGAAGTGAGCTGAGTTTATCCGGATAAACCGGCGGCGGCGAACACTCATCTGCCGCAATCTATCTTTTTAAGAAAGGGGCAACACAATGATACAGAAAAACTTGAACGACGAAAACAAGGAAATAAAGGACAAGGCATATGAGCTCTACAAGAAACACGGATTCAAAGACGGAAATGATTTTGTCGATTGGCTTGAGGCAGAAAGGCAAATAGGAGAGCGGTCCAGATCGAAACGCAATAAAAAGGTCAAGGGTATTCTTTACACAATTGCGGGAATATTATGCGTTATCGTGGCAATCCTGTTGATCACGCTCTTTAAGAAAACCGAACCCGTAAAACTCTCCGAACAAAGTTTGTCTGAGTTGAGGGTGATGATGCTCGTTCTTGACCCGAAAGACGATGAAAAGGTAGTTGTTTTCGGTGATACGTATTTCGATTACAATAAGGCCACCCTGAGCGATTCAGCGAAGACGATGCTAGACAAAGATGTCCAGGGTCTGACGGAAAACCCCCTGATGAAAGTCCGCATGGCAGGATATACCTCGGCCGACGGCACGGAAGAAGACAATCAAAAACTGAGCGAAAGAAGAGCAAATAGTGTTAGAGATTATCTGATCGAGAAGGGCATTACGCCGGAGAGAATTACCGTTATCGGATACGGCAGGACGAGGCCGGCGGTGTACGAAGTGGCACCCGGTAACATCAATTCAAAAGAAGCGCATGCCAATATGCGGGTGCTTTTTGAAGTTGTCGTGAAATAGGACAAACGTGGACGAACAACAACGTGAATCTTGCCTCTTCGTGATTACCAAACAGCCAGCATGCATTGGCAAGAAAAAGCCGGAGCCGACCTCATAATAGGGATTAACCCCTCTTTCATCCTTTTGGCTGATTACAGTTAGGAGCAAACTGTGGTATACTTCCTTTGCCTAAATGGATAAGCAATCTGTTCAACAGAAGGCGGATGGAATGCAGGTGAATTCAAACACACCGGTGCGAAAAAGGATTTGGTGTAAGACAAATGGAGAAATCAATACAAACGCACTTACTGAAGCGACAGTTCACTTCGGCAAGGACCCAAGTACAACAAAGAGTGTGACGAAGAAATAAGAATAACACAACGAAATCGCTGATCTCTATCTATAGGGCTACTTCGTAGTAAAAAATCTTAAAGATTCTATGGCTGCGAAAATATTACTGATTGATGACAACAAAAACCGAAGAGATTCGCTTCGCGTGGTTTTGATGTCGAATGCTCAATTTATTCTGGAAGCTGCTGATTGTTCGAGCGCCATCTCCTTGCTTACAACCGAGAGCTTCGACCTGATTCTCATCGACGTCACACTTCCCGACAAAAGCGGTTTTCGGGTTCTTGAGTTTTTGAGAGAGAACCATTTGGCCCGCAAGGTGATCGTCATAACGGGGACGGTAGAGTTGGAGAATGAAATCAAAAGCACAACTCCTGGGGCGGGAGATTACATCACGAAGCCATACAACCCGAGATACCTTCTGATGTCGATCGAGCATGTTTTGTCGGACAAATCTCTGACAAGCCTGAATCTCCAGATCATCAAAGCGGGGGATTTCATAAAAAGCACGCCGGAAGGGAATCTTGACCTAAAGGCGAGCATGAAGGGGCTCGCTCAAATCGCTGCTGCCGGTGCTGATCTTCACGACTACACGGTACTCATTGACCTGCGAGATGTTATATCGCGATTGTCGATGGCCGACACATTCGATCTTGCACTTGGGCTTTCAAAATACGGTGATACTTTCCGAAGGAAGACGGCGGTCCTTGCTCGTGCTGATGAAGACCTTAAACAAGCCAGGCTATTTGAAGAAGTCGCCCAGAAACGAGGTTTTGACGTCAGGGCGTTCACGGTTTTTGAAGATGCAATGTACTGGCTTTCGAACGTAGTAGTAGTTACGAAAGATCAGTGAACATTTCGAGCCAGACATCAAAGTTTTTAACACACTAGCACAAAAGGGATCCCTATGAAAAAAAACAGCGCGCTCCTCATTGGAATGGTTTTTTGTTCCTTCATTCTGTTGGCAGGTTGTGCATCGTCCGAGCTTGTCGACATCTGGAGCGATTCTTCATCTCCGCTTCCTTCTTTGAAGAAAGTGCTTGTCATTTCTGTCGGCAAAAATCCGGTAAAGCGGCGAATTTGGGAAGATGCCTTCAGCGTCGAGCTGGCAAAACATAACGTCGAGGCGACCCCATCATACCGTTCGTTTCCGGATGCAGTACCGGATACGGCTCAGGTTATGGAAATAGTCGAAACAAATGGCTTCGACGGAGTCCTTGTCAGCCGATGGCTTCCTCCTGAAATGCATACTCATTACTTGCAGGGAGAAGTGACGAAAGATTATGACCAGAGATATGATCGCGGCAATGATGGATTCATAACATATTATCGATTCATCCAGCATGCCGGAACCATCGATTCTCAAAAAGTCAGCATCCGCGTTATTGACGTATGGGCAACGAAAGATGCCGGACGATTGATTTGGAGTGGAACAAGCAAGACGCCGGAACCAAACTCAATGGAAGAAGTCCGGCCTGAGATCGTTAAGCTTGTAATGTCTGAATTGACAGACCGGGGCATTGTCGCTGCAGAGCGGTAATGGAAATCCCGATTGTATCTTTGCCCTTTGAGAAAATACTCGAAGGAAGGGATCCGGATTTGGTCATGGATTCGATGAGAATGTTCTGAGATGTCGCGATACTGATTCTAATCATGTCAACAGCTGCACTGACCGGAATATGAGAGCATGGAACCAATTTTTTTTCTCAAAGGGCTCATTATTGGATTTGGGATGGCGGTGCCTATCGGTCCGGTCGGCGTACTCTGCATCCGCAAGACATTGGCAGATGGACACTCGCGTGGCTTGATTATCGGCTTGGGAGCTGCTACCGCAGATTCGCTGTTTGGCAGCATCGCTGCATTCGGTCTCACCTTTGTCTCGGACGTGATCGCCAGCCAGCAATTTTGGCTGCGTCTTGTCGGAGGAGGAATACTCCTCTTTCTTGGCATAAGGACATTTCGTGCTAAGCGGAAGGATCCTATTATCCCCTTCGACAACAAAGGACTGTTGGGATCATACCTCTCTGCTTTTCTCCTCGTGCTTACGAATCCGGTAACCATTTTTGCATTTGTCGCTGTGTTCGCTGCCTTCGGGATCGGGCACAAACTGTTTATAGTTTCAGCGTGCACTCTTGTACTCGGGGTGTTTGCAGGTTCGGGTTTATGGTTTTTGATTCTGAGTTATGTTGCTACAGCCTTCAGAAAAAAACTGGACTCCGATGGACTCCGATGGGTCAATAGGATCGCCGGAGTTTTAATTATCCTGTCCGGGGCTGCGGCTCTTGTGAGTTTGATATGACTGTAGCATTCATTGTAATCCAAAGGACTACCGATATCATGGCAGCATCAACTGTATCTAACAGACGAAGGACAACTCCATGTCAAACAATGTAGGCGTGTGGATAGATCATAAGAAAGCGGTCATTGTGCGAATAACAGACAGTGCCGATGAAGTTCATTCTATAGCTTCGGGTATAGAAAAACATGTTCGCTATTCAGGCGGAAAACCGGAGGATCAACAAGAGCACCGGTTTACCAACCATCTCAAGGAATACTATGATAAAGTCATTTCATTCCTTCATCATGCCGATTCCATTCTCATCCTTGGTCCCGGTGAAGCGAAGGGCGAATTCGAAAAACGCCTTGACACCGAATCATTCGGTGCGGAGATAGTTGGTATAGAGACAGAGGATAAAATGACCGATCATCAGATCGCGGCAAAAGTTCGTGAACACTTTCTTAGCGCGGTCGAGGGCAATCCGCATAACATAGAAGGCTAAAGCGACTCTCGTTAATCATGCTGAAGACGCGGCGGTCTTGTCTGCCGTAAATTCAGTAATTGAAATATTAAACTTTATATCAAAAAGAAAGGATACTTGTCATGCTCTACACAATCGCAGTTCTACTCGTCGTATTCTGGCTCCTGGGAATAGTTTCTTCCTACACCATGGGAGGATTAATTCACGTTCTTCTTGTTATCGCCATCGTGGTTGTCTTGGTGAGAGTGATCAGCGGACGAAAAGCCGTCTGACTTTTTTATAAAGCGGAAATCAAAGAATAGAATCGAAAGTTTGTCTATGAACAAAGCACTCTCGCTCGCAATTCTTGCCGGCGGCGTTCTTCTTCTGATATTCGGCATCAACGCGTATAATTCGTCCAGCTCCGACATCTCTCGATTCTTTACCGGGTCGGCCACCGATAAGTCGATATGGATGTTGATAGGCGGAGCCGTCGCGACGGTCCTGGGACTTGTCGGTATATTGCGCGGGTCAAAGACAGTTTGAGATATGAATGAGAATGAAAACAGTAAAGGATATGACAATGAGATCGACAAAAATCTTCGTCGTGTTTGCAGCATTGGGTGTGGCGGCGTGGCTGCTACCGCGCGAGGCAACTGCACAGGAAGGCTCTGTGAGCTATCAGCAGTTTTATGATGATTTGAGCCCATACGGTATATGGGTAGAATACCCAAACTACGGATACGTCTGGATACCCAATGGAGTTTCCGGATTTAGTCCTTATGCAACTGCCGGCCACTGGGTGCTTACTGATGACGGGTGGACATGGGTTTCCGATTATCCCTGGGGATGGGCAGCGTTCCACTATGGCCGTTGGGATTACGACAATGGCTACGGTTGGTTTTGGGTTCCTGGTGATGAGTGGGGTCCCGCCTGGGTATCCTGGAGAAGGTCTCCCGGATATTACGGATGGGCGCCTCTAAGGCCGGGTGTGAGCATAAGTGTGACTTTTGGAGGGGGATACCACGAACGAAATGAAAGCTGGATATTTGTAAGAGAAAGGGATATTACGAGGTCCGACGTTAGTCGGCATTATATCAATCGAGATAGAAACGTTACGATCATCAATAATTCAACGGTGATAATCAATACTCGAAGAGATGACGCGCACCACGTTACGTACATCACGGGGCCCGAGAGAGATGATGTCCAAAGAGCTACTCACGCAACGGTAACACCAGTCGCTATTCGTGAATCCAATCAGCCGGGACAGCATCTGAGCAATGGCGACAATGCAACTCTACAGGCCGCAAGTACAAAAAAGCAACGGCAATGGACAGAACCCTGCTCCATCAAAGGTGATGAAATTGAATGAGGTAAAACCGGCATCGGAAAAAATTGCTGCCAATCGGCAGGAACGACCGCGAACGGTAAATCCACCTGAAAAAAATCAACCGCAACCGGCGCCGAATGTTCATTCATCTGAAGCTAAGCCAACGGAGCAGCAACCGCGCACGGTTAATCCACCTACAAAAAGTCAACGGTCACAGCCTCGGAGTGCTGGTCCATCCGTTAGTAAGAGAAAGGCACAGCAGCCGCACATGGTGAAATCGCCCGCAAAGAGTCAACCGCCGCGGCCTCGGAAAATTGCTCCGCCCCAAAAGATTAGTAGACCGGAGCCCTCGCATCCGAATCCGCCGGAACGAAAAGAAAAATAGGAAATGGGGCTGATGAAAAATAACGAATCAATAATGTTTGCGCCCGCTCTTCTGACCATCGATGGCAGCATACTTCTTAAATTCGGAAAGTGGTGAACCATGAAAAGTAATATTTTTACCATTGCCGTTATAGGCTGCATGGCAGTTACACTGTCGGCCGGGTGCGGGAAAACATCGGAGCAAAAAATTGAAATCGTAAAGGAGAATGCACGGGACGCCCAGCGATCGTGGCACGAGGCTCAAACTGAATATTCTTCAGACTGGCGAACATTTTTGCAACGAGTCTGACCAGGCAATCGACGCGAATGAAAAGAGGATCAATGCCTTCAAACAGGGGATGGAAAAGGCCGGCTCCAAGGTCAGCGCGAAGTACAGCAAGGATGTATCAGCACTGGAACAGAAAAATCATGACATGAAGAAAAAATTGAAAGAATATAAGGACGAGGGTCCGATTAAATGGGAAGAATTCAAGACGAACATCAAACATGATATGGACGGGATGGAAAAAACGATGACCGATTTGTTTAAAGATAATGGGTAGCAGCATTTCATTTACGTGAGTGGATATTCAAACGTACCAAATGAGCGAACTGTGAAAAATCATATTTTTATTTTTGCCGTCATGGGGTGCATGGCAGGTACTTTGTTAACGGGCTGCGGGGAATCACCGGAACAGAAGGTTGACAACGCCCTGGAAAACGCAGGCTATGTCCTTCAAGAGCCGAGCGACGCCCAAACCGATTATGTCGCTAAATGGCGAAGATTTAAACGCACATCTGAACGTACAATCAAAGCGAATGAATACCGGATTGAAGCATTTAAGGAAAAAATGGAAGAGGCCGGTCCGACATTCAAAGCCAGGTACCGCAACGAAGCCGCGGTGCTGGAGCTAAGAAATCTCAGTCTAAAGAAAAAACTGGGAGACTATAAGAATGAGGGATCGGTGAAGTTGGAAGAGTTTAGGACGAACTTCAATGACGATATCGACGGAGTGGGAAGGTCGATGACGGCGTCTATTCAAAGATGATGGTTAGCGGCCACAATGGAGGCTTGAACGGACTTGATGTTGGAGTGTCTCCCGTATGTGTATGATGCGGAACCTATTGCGACTATTCAATGTCGGAAAGGCAAGCGCTCCGGCTGAAAAACATTCTGGAAATGAAACATACGCTTATCTTCCTCGTGATCAAGCTTGATGATTGACTAAGAAATGACATGTTGAAATCAAAACTCATTGAATGTGTTCTGCTTTGTGTTTTCGGAATACTCAGCGCACACGCGCAGTTGAAGACTTCGATACTCCTTCAGTCGACGGACGAGGATGAGACGATCAACGTTTCCGTCGACAAGTCGGTCTACTTTCCGGGTGATACGGTTCGTGTTGTCATTCAACGAAACGATAGCACGACTGCGGGAACCGTTACTCCGATACTTCATATTGAAGGAGCAAGGCTCAAAGCAATTGGACAACGCACACACGTTGCTATTATTCCTAAAGATGTAACGCCAGGATCATATCCCATCAGTCTTAGAGTGACGGATTCCGAAGGGCGACGGTATCGGTATGAAACTGATTGTGTTGTAGTTGTGGAAGAGTACCAGGACGTTGAACTACTCAGCAGATACGTGACTATTGTTCCCACAGCCGGCAGTAACGATGTCCGGAAGGCGGTGACACTGGATCGCAACCAAGTTCGAAATCTTTCAGTCCACTTTCAACGCGATAGTATTCGGGAGTGCATGGGACCCCAGTTCGTGAGAATAATGACAACGGTGCTGTTGCGGGAAGGCATGGCCACTCCATCATACGAACGGCGCATGGTAACGTTTCGAAGTCATGGCGACCCAAACAGAGATCGCGAAATGTTTGTTCAGTATCGCACCGCGTACGGTCCGTATGCCAACATCCGTCCGGAAGAACTTGACCAAGTGCTTGTGCCGGTAGATTCACTCCCCGATTGGGCAATTCTTTGTATCCGCATCGAGCCGGATTACACCATCAAAATCGGTGCAGTGGATCGTTCTAACACCATGATAAGATATTTTCGGGTAAGGGGTCCTTCAATCGAAATAGGGTTTTCACTCGCCATCCCCAAAGTATTGTATGATACTCGAGCGAATGACACGATTCAGTATGGAAATTACAGCGCGATGGTGAGGTTTTATCGTATTAATCCGGAAACAGGAAATCGATTTCCTGTCAGCCTGGGAATAGGAATGTTTGGTGTGAGTTCTCCACTCGATGTCGGAGTCGACCGAGGCGGGTTTGCGTTGTCGATGCTTCTGGATTTGGCTGAAATGGTTCGTATGGTCAATGACGGTTTTTCAAAAAAAATAAATATTGGCCTCGAATTGGCTCCGTTTTTGCCGATTGAAAATAAAGGGCGACTGCTGCTCGTCGCGCAAGCAGGTATTTCATTTTGAGAGTTATTGCAATGTATTGATCGAGGAAAATTATTCCGCGACACTTCTAGGCAAGAGGAAACCGGTTGGTAGCGCCGTTTCCGATATTGAATCTTGTATTATAACCGCAAAGGACGCTAAGATCGCAATGAAGTTTTTGTAGAAAGAACTAAGAAATCCTCGCGTCCTTAGCGACCTTTGCGGTGAATTAATTATCGAAAAAACACAATATTTGTTTTGAGAAACAACGCTAGCGTTATCACATGCTGTATTTATCAAGGAGATATTCAATGAAAAATGTTGATTTATTAAGCCCGTATAAACTCGGTAGCATCGATTTAAAAAATCGAATCGTCATGGCGCCGATGACGCGCTCTCGTGCAATCGGCAACATCCCCGACGATTTAATGGCTGAATTCTACGGACAGCGGGCTGCCGCAGGACTCATCATTACCGAAGGGACTGCCCCTTCACCCAACGGTCTTGGATACAGCCGCATCCCCGGCATTTTTAACGGACAGCAGGTGGAAGGTTGGGAAAAAATCACAACGGCGGTGCATGCCAAAGACGGAAAGATCTTTGTCCAGCTCATGCACACCGGGCGCATCAGCCATCAAGCGAATATGAGTAAGGGTGCAACAATTATCGCACCGTCTGCAGTGAAAGCCTCCGGGCAAGTGTGGACAGATGCCTTGGGATTGCAGGATTATCCCGTTCCGACTGCAATGGTTATTGAAGAAATAAAACACACAAAGCTAGAGTACGCTAACGCCGCTGCCAATGCAATAAAAGCAAATTTTGACGGCATCGAGCTTCACGGCGCGAACGGATACCTTTTAGAACAATTTTTGTCTCCCGTGAGCAATGTAAGAAATGATAAATACGGCGGTAGTATTGAAAATCGCTGTCGTTTCCTGCTGGAAGTGGTAGCCGGTGCAGTTGAAGCAATCGGAAAGGAAAGGGTCGGTATACGCTTGTCGCCGTACGGCGTAGCAAGCGATATGCCTCAGTATCCTGAAATCGATGAGACGTATAGATATCTTTCTGAACAGCTCAATCGGATGAAGATACTTTATGTCCATATTGTAGACCACAGCAGCATGGGAGCCCCTCAGGTGCCGATCGGAATCAAAATGGATATCCGCAAGAGATTTCATAACACAATTATTCTTGGCGGCGGATACACAAAAGAGCGCGCCGAAAACGAATTACAAGGCGAGCTTGCGGACCTCATTTCATTCGGAAGGCCATTTATTAATAATCCCGACTTCGTTGAACGTTTAGCCAACGGTTGGGCGCTCTCAACCAACCTTCATACCGATACTTTTTATACTTCAGGTGAAAAAGGATATACAGACTATCCGGTGCACGTAAATTAATCTCATCAAACAATCCGATGTATACGGAGGTGTGAAGGTACAGTGCAACAACGAATAAATCGACAGATACTCTTCATTAAAAGGCCGGTCGGGATGCCGAATGAAAGTTGTTTCAAGCTGGCGACGACATCACTCCCTCAGCCCGCGGATGGACAGCTGTTGGTACGGACGCGATTCATTTCCGTTGATCCGTATATGAGAGGCAGAATGATTGATCACAAATCGTACGTTCCGCCGTTTCAACTCAACGAGGTTCTGAACGGAGGAGTCGTAGGGGATGTCGTCGAATCAAAGTCGAACAACTTTGGAAAGGGCGATGTTGTGGTCGGAAATCTCGGATGGCAGGATTATTCCGTCGCCGGCGAGAAAGAAGTACGGAAAATAAATCCTGACATTGCTCCAGTGAGCACGGCACTCGGAGTTTTAGGAATGACTGGTCTTACAGCATATTTTGGATTGCTGGATATTGGGCAGCCCCGCCAGAGTGAAACGGTTGTAGTCTCCGGCGCAGCCGGCGCTGTAGGAACGATTGCCGGGCAGATTGCCAAGATACACGGCTGTCGTGTCGTAGGCATTGCAGGATCGGACAAAAAAACCAAATATTTGACGGGTGAATTGGGTTTCGACGCCGCAATTAATCATCGAACATCCCATAACCTGAAGAAAGTACTGGCGGACGCTTGTCCGAACGGAGTCGACATTTACTTTGACAATGTCGGCGGAGATATTTCGGACGAGGTGCTCTCTTTGATAAACAACGGGGCCCGGATTCCCTTGTGTGGGCAAATCTCTCTCTACAATGACAATCGCGTTCCTATCGGCCCGCGGATCCAGCCTCAATTGCTCACACACAGCGCTCTCATGAAAGGTTTTCTTGTCCGCAATTATTCCGACCGGTTCGATGAGGGGACACGCCGGTTGGCGAACTGGCTGAGGGAAAAGAAATTGAAATACGCGGAAACCATCGTTGAAGGATTGGAGAATTCTCCAAGGGCTTTCATCGGATTGTTTGCGGGAGAGAATCTCGGCAAACAACTTGTGAAAGTCAGTTGACGAGTGCTGTTTCTCAAAACAAATATTGGGTTTTCCGATAACTAATTCACCGCAAAGGTCGCTAAGGACGAGAGGATTTCTTAGTTTTTTCTACAAAAACCTCTTTGCGATCTTAGTGTCCTTTGCGATTATAATACAAGATTTAATATCGGAAACGGCACTACTCGCATTCCAGATTCACAGAGAGCCGGAACCCGGAATAGACGGGACCGGATTTATTTCGATCACTTGTACTAACGAAGGAGAAACACCATGCGTTATTTATTTGCCTTGATCCTGGCGCTGTTCATGACGAACGCTCTTGATGCACAGGTAAGCTTGAGTATCGGCGTCAATCTCGACCGCCAACCGGTATGGGGACCGACCGGCTACGATCACGTCGACTATTATTACATGCCCGACATCGGTGTATATTACAGTGTTCCAGAACACATGTACTATTACAATGAGGGCGGTCGTTGGATCCACAGATCATCCCTCCCTTACCGCTATCGCAATTACGACTTGTATCATTCTTACAAAGTGGTCGTGAACGATCGGGAACCGTATCGGAACGACAGGATGTATAGAGAAAAATATGCGTCCTATAGAGGCCGTCACGATCAAGAGGTTATCCGCGACAGCCACGATTCAAGATATTTTGTGAACAAAAATCATCCCGAGCATAAAAACTGGGTGAAGCAGCAGCACGCCGGCGGCAATGGTAAAGGAAAAGAGGGTGGCGAGAAGCGGGAACGATAATGACGAACGAGATAAAAAGGTCAGCAGTCACGGTTTCGACGTCTGATATTTCTTTTGCGAAAGCAACCATCGGTCCGACATCATCGTTTGCAATTGCGTGAATGGAACCGGCGGAGAGGAGTATCGGTGCGCTGATTGGTTGAATGAAAAGAACCGGCTGTCCCGAAAACGTTGGTGTGCAGGCCGTCTGCGGAGGAAAATCTCGGCACACGTTCCGTGAAAGTCGCGCGCAACGGTAATGAAAAACGGTCGGCAAATGACTTCCACACATAAGGATAAAACTCTCACTCAAGCATGGTAAAATCACGGCCTACAGTTCACATGAAAAAAGATGAAAAAGAAAGACATCGTCTCTTCCGCGAACGCGAACATGCGATTTTTGATGACCAGGCTATAAAAAATATATACAGATATGCTGAAAGAGGATTTGAAAAACTTACATTCGTAGTCACTGCCGTGCTCGGCAATTCTATTACATTTATTATTGCCTTACTTACGGTACTATTCTGGTTGACCAACAAGCGGTTTTACACGGAGGATATTCATTACGAGATCGGTGATGTCATTCTCGGAGTAACTTTTTTAACATTGTTTATTATTCAAAAGTCATTCATTCATTTCTCCGCCTCGCTTCATTTAAAGATCAACGAACTGGTTGCGTCAAACAAGGCTGCGAGTAACACGGTGATTAATGCAGAGGAAAAAACGGAGGAGGAGATTACCGAACTTTCAAAAGAATATATTGAACTGGTCGAGCAGATAAAAGTGGTTGAAGAAGAAAAGACCTGAACTCATTGTTGCATGTTTTTAGTGCGAAGCAGAAACCCGCCGCCTGTGGCGGTGGATATGTTCAGTTGGCTATGCCCGTCTAGGCGGAACGAAGAGCTGGAATCCGGTTCCGTTGATTGACTCTGGATTCCGCGTCAAGCGCGGAATGACGTGCTTTTTCTTTTCAAAAGCCGCCATCTTTGATGACGGTCGTTTACTGGCGATAGTGGTTTCCACGCACCCAGAGATGCGGGCTTTTTAATATTGAGGCTCGGGGTTCATTGAAATCAATCTGTTACTAACTTTAGAGGACTACCATGGAACTAGACATTCGCGAGATGGAACGGAAGATGCTTCCGCCAACCGATATGGCGGCGCAAATCCAGAAGTTAGAAGAAGAGCTGATCTTTGAGCGGGACCGGAATCTCCGAACGCTCGCAGATTTCAAGAATTATCGCCGCCGCCTTGAGCGGGACGGCAACAAAATTGCAGAGGAAGGAAAACGAGCAATGCTGCTTCCTCTGTTGGAAATCATCGACGACATGGAAAAAGCACTGCAATTCACCGACGGGACGGAGCAGCCCTCTGTGAAAGGTGTGCGCATCATTCATAAAAAATTTCTTGCGTTCCTGGAAAAACAGGGCATCCTCCCGTTCATCAGCGTCGGTACGCCGTTCAATCATGATTTGCATGAAGCTGTCGCAATGGCGAAACACAACGGCAGCGTGCCGGGAACCGTCGTCGATGAACTCCGTCGCGGTTATCTTTGGAATAATGAAGTACTCCGCCATGCGCAAGTACGGGTCGCCGAATAACGTACGGGGCAGGCAAGAACAGATTAGAAGGTCATTGTTTTTGCAGGATGTCCCGCATGTTTTCCAAACTCCGATCACGCCGGCGGGGAAAACAGCGCAATGGAAAGCAGCGGAAGCGTGAGTGAAAAATAAAAGGCTCACTATGGAAGAACAAAGTAATACCTTCAATGGAACGCGCTTCCTCGTTATTGCGGCTGCGCTCGTGATCATCCTGTATGGGATCAATCAAGCACAATCGGTTGTTGTTTTACTCCTTGTCTCTTTTTTTCTTTCCGTCATCGGTACGGTGCCGGTCCTCTGGATGGAACGAAAAGGGGTCCCTACTTTCCCCGCTGTGTTGCTCGTCGTGGCAACCATGGTGGTGGTTTTGCTAAGCATCGGTGCAGTCGTAGGAGCGTCGCTCAATAGTTTTACCAATGCGTTGCCTTTCTATCAGACACGCATGCATGAAATGCTTTTGGACATCAGGGCGCTTTTTGCAAAAAGGGGCCTGTCAGTGACCGACAAAGTTCTCCTCGGCTATGTCAACTCCGAGGCGATCATGAATTTTATGGCTTCGATGTTTACGGAATTGAGTTCGCTCCTTTCCAGCACTCTCCTCATTCTACTCACAGTAATGTTTATTCTGCTCGAAGCCTCCAGCTTTCCGGTTAAGCTTCGCTCCGTTATTGATCAGCCTCAGGCCGCTTTTCCGCAGGTGACAAGATTCGTCAATGACATCAAACGCTATATGGTCATTACGACCTTACTCAATCTGGTCGCAGGCGTGTTGATAACCATTTGGCTCTCCATTCTCGGTGTCGATTTTCCGGTCATGTGGGGATTTCTGGCATTCCTCCTCCACTTTATACCGAATGTCGGCTCTATTATAGCCGCTGTTCCTGCCGTTCTCCTCGCTCTTATCCAGCTTGGATGGGGCTCGGCCGCACTCGCTGCCGGCGGATATCTTGTGATTGGTACGGTCGTCGGTAGCGTTATTGCACCGAGGGTTATGGGGCGCAGGCTTGGCTTGTCAACGCTGGTTGTTTTTGTGTCGTTGATTTTTTGGGGAAACCTGCTCGGTGTGGTCGGTGCACTCCTCTGCGTTCCTCTTACCATGACCCTAAAGCTCGGTTGTGAGGCGAATGAAAGCACTCGATGGATCGCGGTCTTACTTGGACCTGAGCTTCCTTCCGAAGGCAGTCCCGCCGTGTCGAAAAAAAAGAAATAACCGTTATACGTCATGTCAATGCACACGCTCTCGGTCGCCCGTCGTAATGGCGGCGTGAGAAGATGTCAATAAGGTTTTCTTGAAAGAAACGAATTTTAAATATTCGATATTTCGCGCCTTCAGGAGTCGCAAGGGAGTATTTCCTCAGGATACGGAAGAACCAATCCGGAGTGAACTCTTTAGCATCGAACGGCTCGAGCAGCATGCGGAAAGCCTTGCGACCGCACAACGCGTCACGGAGAAAACAGCGGCCGGCCGGCCGTTGGCAGCACGGCTCGATGAAAATGGCCGGGTGTTGCTGCAGGCATATCGGACAATTGCCAAAGCCATCAGTGAAGAGCAAGTCATCATGCCGGCGGCGGAGTGGCTGGTCGATAATTTTCATATCGTGGAGGAACAGATCAGAGAAATCCACGACGATTTTCCTCACGGCTATTACCGCCAGCTCCCCAAACTTGCGGAAGGCCCGCTCGAGGGTTACCCCCGCGTATTTGGCATAGCATGGGCGTTCGTTGCACACACCGACAGCCGTTTTGACTTTGATATGCTGTGCAGGTTTGTGCGCGCCTACCAACGCGTTCAACCCCTTACCATTGGAGAGCTCTGGGCGGTGGCAATCACGCTGCGCGTCGTGCTGGTTGAGAACTTGCGCCGTTCAGCACAATGTATCGTAACGAGTCGTGCAGAGCGCCAGGAGGCGAACAGCGTAGCCGACCGTTTATTGCGAGTCGACAGCCATTCGGCGGAACCTCCCGATGTTGCCCTTCGTCGCTTCACCGGCATGCGTTTGCCGACAGCGTTTGCAGCGCAACTCGTTCAACGCTTGCGAGATCAGGATCCGGCGGTGACGCCAGCACTTCGGTGGCTGGATGAACGTCTGACAGCGCAGGGGACCACCTCTGAAAAAATTGTTATCGAAGAGCATCAATTTCAAGGAGCAATAAGTGTCACGGTGCGCAATGTTATTACCAGCATGCGCCACATGTCATCCGTCGATTGGCCGAGATTTTTCGAAAGCGTGAGTCTTGTGGATGAAGCATTGCGCGCGAACAGCA
>CAWJKX010000171.1:0-10021 GCA_963843065.1 uncultured Bacteroidota bacterium | reverse complement strand
GTACATTCCGATCCCCAGCACAAAACTGAAATAGATTATAATGATGACCCAATCAATAAACGATAATCCGATTGCTTCCATGTTGTATTCCTTATCGAAGTTGTTTGGTATGCTGCACTGCAAATCCGTTAACATCTGGCTCTTGGCGTTTAGCGCTTAGCTATTAACTAAGAGCTAAAGGCAAAAAGCCAAAACCTCCGGTATCTTGTATTTAAGCTCCAATCTATTGAACGCTGCCGCCGTACGAAATTTCAATCCTGCCTAATTGAATGCTGTTTGCGAGACTAATTTTTATGAATCGGTCTTCCGGAGGAATTTCACGAAGGATATACCGTCCAGCAGCGTAAAATCCATAATCATTAGGATATGGTTCAAACACTTCTCGGCTGGAAACAACGGGAGAAAAGTTCTCCGGCGTTGTGCCGGCTGAGAACTCAATGGTACCTGTCGCGTCCTGCGGTCATAAAGAACACATCAAGATACAAAGAATCAATGCTCTCAGGCAACCGATAAATAATGTATTCGCCGGCGTGACCCAGTAATCGTGTTCCGTCTTTTTTGGTCCTGTTCGCCCGGCCTCCGGAAGGGAATTTCACATCTGCCGATTTGGCGAAGAAGTTTGTGTCATTCGCAAACTCGTCGATCAACATCCTGTTGGATGCAATGACGGCGTTTGTCGGCTGAGACGGTCCGGAAAGCCCGGATGAATTTTTTGCAATAAACCGGTAATAATAACTCTTATCGAGTTCGACGGAATTGTCCGAAAAGAGGGGACGGTATCTTGCGATGGCGTCGCTCGCGTTGGAATCTACCACATCCCATTGCCACCAGAAGAGTCTCCACTTCGGCCTTCGCTCTATTATATATGATGTCGCACCGGTTGATCCCTGCCATGATATCATGTATGGAGATTGAACCGGCAGAACAGTTGGCGGGGCGGGGACAGGCAGCGGCGGTTGTGTTAGGCCGTTTATCTCGTATGCTTTTTGCCTCATCAGGCTGATGACACTGGCCTCATCTCTGCGCGACCCGGAAGGAAATCCCGGCCATCGATAGGTCATGCCGTGGTAGTAGAATCCGCCGTCGCGGTTATGCTGCCTCATATCCCAGATCATGATGCCCGAGATGCCGTTCGCGATCACGGTATCGAGTGCGCATCTGAGGCTGTCGATCGGCATCGACCCGAATTCCCCGACGAAGTACGGCTTCCTTCCCTTTGCTTTTGCACGTGCACTGAGCATCAACGAAATCATTTGATACGTGGGGGCATAAGGGTGGGTGGAAACGACGTCGATGTTCGTGTCTGCAAGAGCTTCATCGCTGACCGCTTTGCTGTGTGTGCCTTCGAGGACAAGATGATTTCTGTCGAGGCTTTTGATGTACGCGGCGATTGTCCTGGTCCACTCGTACGTTGTCGGTTCAAGCTCGTTCCCCGTTTCCCATCCGAGAATTGCTTTGTCGTCCTTGAACGGGATGCCGGTGTATATGTTGACGCGGTTCACGATATGTTCGATCGTTTTTTTGAAGTCAGAAATAAGAAGAGAATCAGTCCAGAATTCTTCTTTCTTCTTTCCACGAAATGCCGCGTACTCTTTCGGCCCTCCCCACCACCACCAATTGTCGACGAGTGGGATGATGACTCTGACCCCGACCTCGTTTGCAATTTGCAGCACCTTGTCATATGCCCTAAACGCTTCTTCATTGAACTTGCCCGGCCCTTCGACATGGCGGACGATGTCAAGAGGTTCATTCTCTTTTCGAACGGAGATCACGTACATTCTCGTGACTCTGCCCCCTGCCTGCTTAATTGCCAGAAGCGCATCCCGGATCTCAAACTCGTTCGCCGGACGCCACGGATTCGGGTTCGTAAATTCCTGGTTGTCTTCGATGTACTGGAGATTCGGAAGGTTGTAAGAAACAAACCGGAGTTCCGTGTTCCCCTCCATCAATTTGTCCCCTTTCGCGGTTACGAAATCCTGAAACTGGGCCGGGAGGCTCGTTGCGACAGCAAAGAGCAAAAATATGGTAAATGAACAGCGTGTCATAAAGAAACCTGCGCTTGAATCTCGAAATGCCGTTAAGAAAAGTAGTTCATCATTTTCTACACCCGGTCAATGCGACCGTAATTCTATGCGGCTGATTTGAACGCCGTCTTCCAGCGAGATCTTCACGTATTTTGAATCATCGGGAATGTTTATTGCTTTCAGTCTTACAGCGTCGAAGAATTCGTAATCGTTTTTCCCGAAAATGTAGATTTCTTTTTTTGTTGTGATGTCGGAAAATTCATTCAAATCTTTTGAAACAGAAACCCCGATCGTTTTCGCCGAATCGGCAATGAAATAGTCAACGGTAATGTCCACTGTTTTTCCGCTGAGTTTGTAGATAATGTAACTGCCGGCATCTCCCGCCAGACGGCTGCGGTCTTCTTTCGCCCGGCGGATATCCTCCGTCGTCAGCAGCTTCAACCGCCCATCCTTTTGGAATATTTTATCGAAGTTTTCCATTTCATCCACCATCGTTCTCGTTATCATTTCGACGGGTCCGACGACGTTTGAATAGTCCGATTGGCCGGTCTCATTCTTTGCTTTGACGCGGTATAAATATTTTTTTCCGATCTCTGCCGACTCATCGGAAAAGAGGGGACGGTATTGATAGCGGGATTCGTCGACATCGGAACCGACAACAGTCCACACTGTGTCTGTCGCTGTTTTGTGTTCAACGTTGTATGATTCCGCACCGGTCGACCCCTGCCACGAAATTTCTGCCGCATCTTTGATTTCGAGCAATCGGGGTGCAGCGGGGACGGGAAGCCGTTCGGTTGTCGTTCCGTCTATTTCGTGTGCCTTTTCACGCAAGAGCGTAAGGACATTGCGTTCATCATAAAAATCGCCGCTCGGGAATCCGGGCCACCGATAGGCTTCGTAATTGTTGTATTCATAGTGATGGTAAAATCCGCCGTCGCGATTCCTGAAGCGAAGGCTCCAAATCATTGCACCGGCGAGGCCCTGGTTGATCACGGTATCGGCGATCATCCGGATATCTTCCGTGGGAACGATCCCGAATTCGCCCACGATGAATGGTTTCTTTCCTTTTGTCATCTGCCGGTTCTTCACGATGTAATTGACCGCAGCCTTTGCATTGTGGTAATAGTGCGTCGCGAGGATATCCAGGTTCGGGTCTTCCAGTGCCTCTTTGGAAATCTCCCGTGCCCCGGTGCCTTCAAGTACCAAGTGATTTGGATCCATGCTTTTGATGTAGGCTGCGATTTCTTTTGTCCAGGAAAACGGGGGAGAGATTTCGTTGCCGGTTTCCCACGCGAGGATGGCCTTGTCCTGTTTGTATGGAATGCCGGTGATGGTGTTGGTGCGGTTGAGTACGAACTCGATTGTTTTCTTGAAGTCTGCGATCAACTGCTCGTCGGTCCAGAATGCATCCTTTGCTTTTCCGCGAAAGGCAGCATATTCTTTCGGTCCTCCCCACCAATGCCAATTGTCCACGAACGGCACAATCAATCTGATCCCCACTTCGTTGGCAATTTGAAGAACTTTGTCGAATGTCTTGAAAGTCTCTTCGTTGAATTTTCCAGGGCCCTCAACATGAAAGATCTCGACCGTATCCCCTTCTTTCCTGACCGAGAAGACATAAATGCGCGCAACTTTGCCCCCCATTTGCTTGATCGACATTAACGCATCTCGGATTTCAAATTCATCCGGCAAACGCCACTGGTTAGTCCCGCTGAAAGGGAGATAGTCTTCAATATAGCTGAGGTTCGGAACATTGCACGAGATGAAACGAAGCTCAGCATCGCCGTCCATTAATTTGTCTCCCTTGACCGTAACAAAATATTTAAACTGGGCATCCGAAAAGAGCGTGAAGAAGGCTAGAAGAACAAGAATCTGGAGAATTTTTTTCACGGTTCAGACCGGATTTAGTTAATGGACAGTTTTATCGTAGCCCAAGCGTCAAATGTAGTGCCATACATTGTATACAATCTCTCCTGAAAATGCAAAAATAAAAAATACATGGCCGATATTTCTTATTAATTTGTAAAAAATTATCAAAATAATAGGGGAATAAACCCTTTCTCGATGAAAATATACGTTAGTGACCCTCCCCCAAATAAATATCGTAAATTGAAATCTGTTGCGTCCTGCCGAAAAACGGCGGGATCAGGGTGATCACATTTACACGAATACAAGGCTTTTTTCTAGAAACGGCCCTGCGTTAGTATTTGCGGAAAATTTGCGGCACGTCAATTGCACTCTAAACCTCCAAAAATTCCGGTGAGAATATGAATAAAAAAGAACTGACAATTGAGTTTACCGATGCGTTGAGAAAAGGGATTTTGGAACGATGGTATCCGCTTGTTGTCGATAAAGAATGCGGCGGTTACTTTACAAACGTTACCTACGATTGGAAACTTCCCCCCGAACAGGAAAAGATGATCGTGACGCAGGCCAGGCACGTATGGACACTTTCTAAGCTTGCGTCATTTTTCGAGGGGGAAGGGGAGTACGAAAAAATGGCACTGCACGGCTATTATTCCATGAGAATCCATATGTGGGACGGGGAATACGGCGGGTTTTATCAAATCCGAAATCGTGTCGGCGGAATGTCCGATGTGAACGGGTGGCGCGATGAAAAACGCGCGTACGGCAATGCGTTTGGAATCTACGCGCTTGCAGCACTCTATCATCGAACCGGCACTAGCGAAGTACTGGAGTTTGCGCAAGAAGCGTTTCGCTGGGTGGAAGATCATTCGTTCGACCCGAAAGGAGGGGGCTATTTTGAATTTCTTACTCGTGAAGGGAAACCCTTTGATTCGAGTTCGGAATACAAAACGATTGCGGGCGACAAAAATGAACTCGGGTTCAAGGACCAGAATTCTTCCATTCATTTGCTCGAAGCGTACACCGAGCTGTACAACGTGTGGAAATCTCCGCTGCTGCGAACACAACTTGAGCGTCTGCTCGTTCTTATCCGGGACACGATGGTGTCGAAAGAGGGATCGCTGAGATTATTTTTTCATCCCGATTGGACGCCGGTTTCGTTTCGAGAATCGCCGGATGATGTACGAAAAGCAAATTTCGGCCTCGACCATGTTTCTTTCGGCCACGATTACGAAACGGCCTTTCTCATGCTGGAGGCGTCGCATGCTCTTGGATTGAAGAATGACACGAAGACCCTTGTCGTTGCGAAGAGAATGCTCGACCATGCACTCCGGTACGGGTTCGATGAATCTGTCGGCGGATTTTACGACGGCGGTTATTATTTCAAAGGAGAGAACGAGTGCAGAATTGTCAAGGACACGAAGAACTGGTGGGCGCAAGCGGAAGGGTTGAATGCTCTGTTATTGTTTTCAAAGATCTTTCCGCAGGAGAAAAAATACCAAGACTATTTCTTGAAGCAATGGAAGTATGTAAAAACATACATCATCGACCCGAAGAACGGAGATTGGTTCGAAGGAGGATTGGACAAAGAACCGCATTTCGCGACCGGCCTCAAGAGCCATATTTGGAAGTGTACCTACCACACCGGGAGGGCATTGATGAATTGCATCGACCTATTGAGCGAAGAGAGCCCGGTCAGTGAGGCGAAGAAAAAAGAAATTGCAGAATTGGCTGAGGCGTGGAATGCCGTTGCATCTTCCACCCATGTCAACGATTCCGGACAAAACTAGTACGATTCTAAGAATAAATGTTCTGTCTCTGTGGAACTCTGTGGATCTCAGTGACCCTCTGTGTAACCAATCTCTTGTTTCACAGAAGAAACACAGAGGCGGCACAGAGAGCCACGGAGAAAACACAAATGCCTTGCATCCAATCCTCGTTTGGGAATGGATCAAGGCATTTGTGTTTTCCAGGAAGAAGAAACTATTTTTTCAGTATCTTCAGATTTTTTGAAATCAAGTCGCAGCGTTGTTTCACGCTCATTGCGCTGCGATACCCGTCTTCAGGCGTGTGGAGGACATAATCCAACAATTGCCCGACGCTCGATGACGCAACATGCATGCGTGTATCCGACGACGCATAATAAATGAGGACCTCGCCGTTATCGCGTTGTATCCAGCCGTTGCTGAAAACGACATTCGAAACATCGCCGACACGCTCCATGCCTTCGGGCGCAATAAAGTATCCCTGGGGACGGGCAATGACTTTTGATGGATCTTTCAGATCGGTCAAAAACAAATAGAGCACATAACGCAATCCGGCGGCCGTGTTCCGGACACCGTGCGCAAGCTGGAGCCATCCCTTATCGGTCTTGATTGGTGCGGGGCCCAGTCCATTCTTCACTTCTTTAATAGTGTGATACACCCGGTCGTCGACGATGATCTCGCTGCGGATTTCGGCATTTTCAATCGAATCGGAAAGACCCCAGCCGATGCCGCCGCCCGACCCGGTTTCAATGAATCCATCTTGCGGACGTGTATAGAACGCGTACTTCCCGTGAACAAACTCCGGATGCAGAACAACGTTTCTTTGCTGCGGCGACTTCGTTTTGAGGTCGGGCAGCCTATCCCACTTTTTGAAATCCTTTGTGCGGATGATTCCGCATTGCGCTGTCGCAGAAGACATATCTGTTCTCGAAGCGCTCGGGTCCTTTCGCTCGGTGCAGAATAATCCGTAGATCCACCCGTCTTCGTGTTTCACAACGCGAAGGTCGTACACGTTCGTATCGGGGTCGGACGTTTCGGGAAAGACGATGGGATAATCCCAGAAGCGAAACTTGTCCACGCCGTTGGGGGATTCTGCGACAGCAAAAAAAGATTTTCTGTCGACACCCTCGACACGGATAAAAAGTAAGACCTTTCCCTTGTATTCGAACGCCCCGGCGTTGAATGTTCCGTTGACTCCCAGCCGTTCCATCAAGTACGGGTTCGTGGAATAATTGAGGTCGTATCGCCATGTGATCGGAATGTGCTCGGCCGTAACGACCGGATTGACGTACCGGTGGAAGACGCCGTTGCTTTTTTTAGCTTTTGCATTGGGTGTTTTCAGAAGTTTTTCGTGCTCGCTGGAGAGACGCTTCCGCTTTTTATTGAACTCTTCTCGTGTCATAGTATTCCTCTCGTAGAGACTTTTTTGAAAAAGCGGCCGGCCCTTCAGTTGCAGCCGCGATCGATTGGCCGCCGTTCATCGGCTTCAGGTGCAGCACTCGTTTGTCGAAATCAGCGGGCAAGATCCCTATCTAATGATTTACATTGCTCGCAACCCTATATAAGCACAAACGGTGCCATTTCCATTTATGGCAATATCTATTTTTTTGGCGTTTTGGTCAATACGCTGATTTATCAACGTGATAATGATTATAGAAATGATAAAGCGGCCTAAAGATTGATTTATTGGAAATTTGCAGTTGGAAGTATAAATTGGCGAAATTAATTCGGCAAAAGAGTTGCTTATGGGCCGATATTAAGCAAGACATTAAATTATCCACGAAGTGCACGAAGAAGGTATGTTTTTGAAAAGAAATATGTTGACCCACGCAATAATTTCCGCCTTCGTGCTTCTTCGTGTTCAACAAAGTTGCTTATCAACCGACGTTACGCAAGACATCACATCTATCCACGAAGTGCACGAAGAAAGTATATTTTTGCAGATTTTTACCGAGTAGATTCTTTTTGATAGAAAATATTGACCCTGCAATAATTTCCGCCTTCGTGCTTCTTCGTGTTCTTAGTGGAGACCTTACGCTGACTAACGTGAGTTGCAAAGTCTCCCAATATAATGCCTGAGGAGTATCCGATATATGAAAACAACTGCCCGAACATTTTTCTTTCTAGCGTTTCTCATTTTCGAATGTGCCGATTCACAAAACCAGCCTCTCCAATTTGCATCGATATTTGCCGACAGCATGGTGCTGCAGCAGCAGCATGACGTCGCTGTTTGGGGAAAAGGAACAGCCGGAAAGAAGATCGTCGTCGAATCTTCCTGGAAAAGCACTGCATCAACGGTCGCCGACAGCGAAGGATCGTGGTCCGTTGCGTTGAAAACGATAAAAGCCGGAGGACCGTATCAAGTAACCGTGTCTGACGGCGATACGACACTTACTTTGCACGATATCCTCCTCGGCGAAGTATGGCTCTGCTCCGGACAATCGAACATGGAAATGCCGCTTGAAGGATGGCGCCCCGCGAACCCAATTGTAAATTCCGATAGTGAGATTGCGAACGCGAATTATCCGAGCATAAGACTTTTTGGGATGAAGCGGGCGTATTCAATTGAGCCCGAATTCTCGTGCGATGGAAAGTGGACGGCATGCACTCCGCAAAACGCAAGATTGTTCAGCGCAGCCGGTTATTTTTTCGCGAAGACGCTCTACGAAAGACTCAAGGTACCGATCGGGATGATCCATGCAAGCTGGGGAGGGACGGCAATTGAATCGTGGATAGGGAAAAAAGAACTTGCCACGCTCGATGCATATCATCAGGTTCTCCAGAAGATGGAAGAAGAACGCGACAGTATTGCTATACTTAATAGATGGATCGACAGCCATCCAACAATAAAGCTGGCCGGGCGCAAGCAGGAAAACAGATGGTTGTCCCTCGATTTTGACGACAGTGCCTGTGCTTCCAAGAAATTCAACGATTCGCTTTGGAAGCAAATGTAGCTTCCAACCGTATGGGAGCGGACGGAGATGGGCGAGTTCGACGGAGCTGTTTGGTTCAGGAAAGAAGTGATTCTTCCTTCAAGCTGGCGCGGGAAGGATCTTCTCCTCAGCCTCGGTCCGATCGACGATATGGATGAAACGTACGTCAACGGCACGCTTGTCGGCAGTCGGCTCACCGAAGGCATATGGCAGACTCCTCGAACATATTCTCTGCCGGCCAGCGATGTTCAGGATTCAATCGTCCAGATCGCGGTGCGGGTTCTTGACTACGGCGGCAACGGAGGAATATGGGGGAAGCCTGAAGAAATGCAGTTGGAGAGAGCAGACACTGCGTTGTCAATTCCATTGGCCGGCAGCTGGAGATATTTGCCCGTGGCGGAATTCCGCGGCGGAATATTTTATGTGTTTGGATACAAAGGCCAGGAATATTTCAAGCGCCCGAAAGTACAGAACGATTTTTCCGCGTATTCACCCACAGCATTGTTCAACGGAATGATATCGCCTCTCGTTCCGTTCACGCTGAGCGGAGTACTCTGGTATCAAGGTGAATCGAATTCCGGAAACCCGAAAATGTACGAAACATTATTCCCGCTGATGATCGGCGAATGGAGAAATGTTTTTCGCTCGGAGAACATGCCGTTCTACTATGTTCAAATCGCGCCGTTCAAATATGATTCGGCTACTCATTCCGAGCTTCTCCGTGAAGCACAGTTGAAAACGCTGGCTGTAAAAAACACCGGAATGGTTGTGACTCTTGATATCGGCGATCCGAACAGCATCCATCCGGCGGACAAACAGGATGTCGGCAAGCGGCTCGCGTTGTGGGCGCTGGCGAACACGTACCATCAAAAGAAAATTGCATTCTCGGGACCGATTTTTCGTTCGATGAAAGTGAAAAAAAATGTTGCGGTTCTGAAGTTTGAAAATGTCGGCAAGGGATTAGTGCTGAAGGAAGATTCAAGCGGCAACGAATTTCAGATTGCAGGTGATGACAAGCAATTCAAGAATGCAACCGCGGCAATAAAAGGGTCGACACTCCTTATCTCCAGTCCCGGCGTTCTTCATCCGGTTGCAGTCCGCTACGCATTCATGAATGCGTCGTCGGCGACGTTGTTTACGAAGGACGGATTGCCCGCATCGTCATTTAGGACGGATGATTGGAAATAGACGCTCCGATGGCGATAAGGATCGCCACGGTTTGGGATGGCATAATGAAGTAAACTATATTACAATGATACACTTTATCAAAATAATAAATAGCATGAAAGAGAGCAGATGAAGGAAAACGGCGGCTTTTTGCCAAAATTTGCCTTAAATGAAGGGCAAAAATGTGGCATCATGTGTGCAGAAGCGTAGTAGCGTGGTTCCTTGACGGATGAGATGCCATCTCTGCGCTTTTGTGTAATATTAC
>CAWJKX010000170.1:0-7491 GCA_963843065.1 uncultured Bacteroidota bacterium | reverse complement strand
CTGGCAATCGCGACGGCGAAGTTCTTGACGATCCTGATTCATTCAAAACAAAAGAAACAAGCAAGCTTTCCTGTACTGGACGGCGTATTGCAGCCCGATTTGTATCCTGACTTGTATGGGAATTATTGTCATAGAGTGTTTATTCATTACTATCCGCCGCGGGGCGATAATAAAGAAGGATGGGACAATATCGATATTTTCGGATGGATGGGATATCCGATGCAGCTGAAAGTGAATTTCCTTTGCCGTGATTCCATCCTTGCCGCCCCCGTGGCGCTCGATCTTGTTCTCTTTGTCGATCTTGCACAACGCACGAAGATGAAAGGGGTGCAGGAATGGCTGTCGTTCTACTGGAAAAGTCCGATGCACTCTCCCGATGTCACGCCGGAGCACGATCTCTTTATCCAATTGATGAAGTTGAAAAATACACTCCGTCGGTTGATGGGAGAAGATCTCGTGACGCATGTTGACGAAAAGAATGATGTGTCGTCGCAGGTAGAAGAAATACTGTATCTGTAGCGAACACCGAAGGGAGAATCCGGGACACCATTGTATCCCGGATTCTCCGTGCTTGGACGGTATTCGATGTCAGTTTAATAAATATTGGTTATATTACAAAAGAGCACAAAAATTTGGCAGTGTCTTAATTTAGAACAGGTATAAAGACTGCTCGCGCAAGGTTGCTGAGGCGCAAAGAGAATTACTAGAACCTATCTCAAAAATGGTCTTGTGTCAGCCCTTCGACGCGTCCCCCTTCGGGGGACTTGCTCAGGGTGAACAAATGGCCCGTTCATCCTGAGTAAGCGATCCTCGCCGAGTCGAGTCTTCGACCGCTCGAAGAGCGGGAGAGCGCATCGAAGGATCAAGTGACATGTTTTTGAGATGACTTCAATGTTTCCCTTGCGGCTTGGCGTCTTTGCGCGATAGTACCTCTCTCCATAAAAGATCCATTGAACTTTGTTCTAATGCAAACACCGCCAACAATTCAAGAAGGATCGGGCGGTGTATCTCGGGCATCGTTTCAGCCTCATGTCTGAAAAATCATTTCGCATAGTCGTCCTTGCCGTAGGGGTTCTCCTCACGTGTATTGTTAAATATTCCTTCGATTCATATAACGGTGTTTTCTATCCTGAAAAGGGTCTGTGGTATTCTATTTATCTCTTTCTCGGCAGTGCATTGATTTCCGTCAGTGCCGTATTCGGTACTATGTTCATCGACAGAAAGCTTGAAGAGACTGTTCCGTGGAGGACAACGAACAATATTTTCCGCTTCACACTTCAGGGTATAGCGACTCTTCTCTATTGCATTTTTTCCACGGCAGCTATTATTTTTGTCTTCCATTACCTGTACCCTCATCATCTCAAAGCGATGTATTCTGCCGTTGCCATTGTCATGGGTACGACCATCGCCTTGTTAATCAGTTCGGTCTATTTAGCATTCACGTATTTCATGCATTGGGAACAAGCTTTGCGGGAATCGGAAGACTTGAAACATGAAGCGCTTCAGGCGCAGTTTAATGCCTTGAAAAGCCAGGTCAATCCTCATATTTTGTTCAATAATTTGAATTCGCTGGCAACATTGATTACGGAGGATCAGGAAATGGCGGTGGAGTTTGTCCATCGATTTGCAAACGTTCTCCGGTACGTCCTGCAGTCTATGGATAAAAGAGTGGTTGAGCTGGAAACGGAACTGCAATGCGTTGACGCGTATATGTTTTTATTCCAGATCCGTTTTGAGGATAACATCAAGCTGAAGATCTCCATTCCCGAGAAATATTATCACTATGCGATTGCTCCGTTGACACTGCAAATGCTTCTTGAAAATGCCGTGAAGCATAATATTATTTCTAACGAATATCCTCTCACAGTGGTGATGGAAATAGACCCCGCCGGCGACGCATTGATTGTCCGCAATACCATCCGAAAAAAAAATGTGCAGTACGACGCCACCCAAGTCGGATTGAAGAATATTCAGAACCGCTATAAATATTTGGATAAACGCGGAATAACAATTGACGAAAACGAATCTGAGTTTACCGTCACTATTCCATTGCTGCGCGACGGAGAAGTATGAATGTATTGATCATCGAAGACGAAGCGCTTGCGGTTCGTCAACTGAAAAAATTATTGAATGATATTGATCCTTCAATTCAAGTTGTCGGATCGTTGGACAGTATTGAAAGTTCTGTATCATGGCTTCGCAATCATCCGGAACCGGATGTGTTGTTTGTTGACATCCAGCTCTCGGATGGATTGAGTTTTGAGATCTTCAAACAATGTTCCGTAACAGCTCCCATCATTTTTGTCACGGCCTACGACGAATATGCGCTCCAGGCATTTAAAGTGAACAGTATCGATTACCTGCTGAAACCGATTGAGAAGAAAGAATTAGAGATGAGCATTGAGAAGTATCGGAAGTTCAACCATCAGTATTCTCTCCTCTCTCAGCGGAGAGACTTGGCAACGCTGCTTACCAAATTTCAGCCGAGCCACATTTCCTATAAAACACGGTTCCTTGTCAAAACTGGCCAAACGTTCATTACCATCCTGACTGCGGATATTGCTTACTTGGTCTGCGATCAGACATTGTGTTATATCGTTACAAAAGATGGGAAAAAACATCTCATAGACGGGACGCTGGAAGAATTAGAAGATCAAATGGACCCGCACGAGTTTTTCCGTCTGAACCGGCAATTTCTTGCCAGCATCGAATCGATTACTAAGGTGCACAACTATTTCAACCGGAAACTAAAGATCGAACTCAACCCCTCGATTAATATCGAAATTGTGGTCAGCCGCGAAAAAGCAACCGCGTTAAAAAATTGGCTAAATCAATAAGATCTTTTGCCATTCTTTTCCCAAACAGGCTATTTCCGCAGCTATAACATTCTTCCTTCTCGAAAGAAATGGTCCAACGGAGTATTTTAGGGGCAATCACAAGGGAGAGCACACTAGGCGAGAATTCACAAGTCTATCTATAAGCGAGGAAAAGCGGAGAGACTATTCACTGAGGAACTATCAAACCCCCGGCAACAAAAAAGAATATCCCATTGAAATCAGAAGGTTTCCCGTGTGGTTTGTGCCATCTACTGCATACCTTTGAATATTTGTCAACCCGTACAGTCCGTGTAATTCCAGAGACACGATTTGTGATTCCGAGACAGGGAACGCGATGCCAACACCACCCTGGATTCCTGCATTGAATCGGTGGATGCTGTCCGTCGCGTCGGTATTTGCATCAAATGATTGCGGCGGAGCTTGCACAGATTGAGTATAATCGGGAGGGACAGGAATCGTCAAAGGCGTGCGATTCTTGTCGACGTAGATTAAGCTCGTGCCGCTCGTTTTCTGTGTTGCGCTCGTCAGGTATCCGGCATACGGACCAGCATTGACCTGAAACTGCAGTTCCCATCCGCCGAATTGGTAACGCAAGAGCACCGGCACCTCGAGGTAATTGAGGACGGCTGCATTCTTGAAGTCCGCATAGTAGTACCCTCCCGACGGAAGCGGGGGTAACGACGTTGACGTAATAGGCTGCAGCCCATTGCGTTGTCCCCCCTGCTCATCAAAAATGATCTCAGGCTGGATTGAAAAGCGCTCGCCGAGATTATGCTCGACCGTGATTCCAAAATGGAGGGCAAGCCGGGAGACATAGTCTTGAGAAATCTCGTTTGTTCCGCCGCTAAGGTTCGGAACGCTCGGGCCTATCACGATACCCAGACTGGTTTGTGCGTTGACGAAAGAATTTGCTCCTGCAAGGAGGAAGAAAACGAGCAGTGCCTTTTTCATAATTCACTTCATTTTTAGATTGAACAATTTTGGATCATTATATAGAAGCCATCTCAAAAACATGTCACTTGATCCTTCCCGACGGGTCGACGACCCATCGGGTCGTTGACGATGCGCTCTCCCGCTCTTCGAGCGGTCGAAGACTCGACTCGGCGAGGATCGCTCACCCAGGATGAATGAGCCATTTGTTCACCCTGAGCAAGTCCCCCTTTGGGGGACGCGTCGAAGGGCTAACACAAGACCATATTTGAGATAGGTTCTAATGTTGTGTAACAGAAATTCCTTGAATAAGTGTGGCCAGCTAAATCCATGATTCCTGACGGATTTCGGACGTCGATGGCTTCAGACATTCTTAACTTATTTGCGATACGGGACACTAATTGAAAGTAGCAAAACAATTCCATATTCACAAGAATTTGATCGGAGTGGAGGCGTTCTCCACTGGATGAAGATGAGTTGCGACGGCAGACTTGCTTTATGAAGATCAGAACACTTCACCCAGATTTACAAAAACTCCCTGCGAGCCCTGCAGGCCAAAGCCATAATCTATAGCGAGATTTGTATCATCATGCTTATTCATCTTAAATCGGATTCCGCAACCGAGTGCAGGGTGGAGAACGGTAAATTGATTGCTCGGCCAGTCCGAAACGCTCTGCGCATTTGCAAAGACCACGCCTCCAAACAATCCGTTATTCGTGATACCGAAGCGATATTCCGATTCGAGGGAGATCAGGCTTCTTCCTCTGAATCGACTCTGAATATAACCTCTCCCCTGGTTTGCGTACCTCATCCCATGACGAGGCCGGCAAATCGAGATAGGAGGGAGTGCCTTGCAGGATAAACCAATCGTAACTCCAGAATGCCAGAACATTTTTGGAGTCGGCGGATAACTTGTAATAACTTCTCAGATCGAAGATCATGGACTGCCAGTTTCCATCGCTCCCAAGGAACGCGGAATTATTGCGATACATGACAGAGGCATAATATCCTTTAGGCGGATTGATAGGGTTTTGCCTGCCGTCATACTTCACATCGAGAGTATACCCTGAGGAGAATGATTTTGAGGCTTCTGCGTAACGTTGGACGTACCGTTGGAAGTCCGATATTTCTCCCCCCGGGAGCCCGCCATCGGTAATATCCCAACGGTAATCGAGAGCATATCCAACACCGGCGTATACATCCGTGTATATTTTTTTTAATACCGTCTCACGGAACTGAACGTACCGGTAATCCAATTGTTCGGCGGCGCTTGCTAACGTATGTCCCCCCAGACCAAATGTCAATTGCGGGTATTTGTAGAACACCCAATTCCCAAGGAAATTGTATTCATTTCCAGGTGTCCACACATTGGATTGAAACGGCAGCACAATCTGATGATTGGTAGTATACGTCGGGTCGGAATTGAACGTTGACAGATTGACACTATCAATATTATCCGTATACAGTCCGGCGTTTGCCCCGATTGTGAATGCAACCCTTGTGCTCAACGAATACCCGACACCCGGAATTGCAGCCACATAGAGCGTTCCCTTTTCTTTGCTTACGGTATCCGAGGGAGTGATATCCAGACCGAACAGCATTTTCAGAACGTCGTAAACATCCCGTTGTTCCAAGAGATAGTTTTTCATCGTTGCGCCGGCAGAACCGGTGGTATCTGTTTTGAATGCAACTGCCGAATCGGGGATATCGTTTAAAGCATAGCTTACATTACCGTTCGATTGCTGGGCGCATGTGTTGATGCACAGAAACATGGAACACAGAAAAGGAACCATGCCACTCATTGCCCGGATATGTTGTGCTGCTCGTTTTCGTTCTACGGTTGGGGGTATTTGATCGGCATCCATCAGAAATTTTTGGGCATAGCTGTTTATTTCCTTTGATTGTTCATTGACGCCACCCTGTGCGGGCGCCTCGAGTATTTCAAGCGAATTATTCGAGAAGTATCTCAAAAATATGTCATTTCATCCTTCGATGCGCTCTCCCGCTCTTCGAGCGGGATCACTTACTCAGGATGAGCGTGCCATTTGTTCACCCTGAGCAATCCCGTTCCGCTTCAGCGGAACGGGAGCGTCGAAGGGTAAGCATAAGTTCATTTTTGAGATACTTCTACATTGAACTCGTAAATTTTCGGATAAGTGTCTATCCGAGGATTCTCTTTTCTTCGTCTATTTCTTGTCGAATAAATCGCTCAGATAGCTTGGGGACGGTGCAGCTCAATCCTGGCCGGCATCATGGTTTCATCATTTTTTTTACTGCCGCCAGCAATTCATCGGGCGCAATTGGTTTCTGCAGATAAGCAATGCTCGGATCTATGTCCCAGGCGCCTGCATTCTGCGCTTTCCCCGTCGCAAGAATCACGGGAATCTTCTCCGTGGATGGGTCTTCTCGAAGAAACTGGATCAACATGAACCCATTTACGTTTTCCATCATGACGTCGCTTATGATGAGATCCGGAATGTGTTCACGAGCCAGCGCTAAAGCCGCATCGCCATTTTCCGCTTCTAAAACTCTCAAGCCGTCTGCTGAAAGAAGCAGCTTCAAAATGTTTCTAACTTCAGAATCGTCATCGACAACGAGAACTGTTTTCATTGCTCTTCTCCCTCCCGTTTAGAATCGAAGTCGGATTAGTTCTTGATCGAATGGGACAGGCCGACTGCGTCCTGTATTTGGCCATTTTGGCCTGATTGCTTTATCGGTCGCCGTACGTAGGTAACTTTGGAATGTTACGGCTTTGATACGTGAAATTCAAGGCACAGAGCAGCATTGTATTGAATACAGTGAATATTGGTTTTTTATTTAAAATTGATTATACTTGAATATTCTATATTCGTGGAGGCGAAGAAAGAATTACCATCCTGCAATTGTTAATCGCCTCGATAGTAAGTCCCTGCTGTCAGATGACAGATTCCAAACTTCTGAAATAGGAATCGCTTCTTCGGCCTCTGAGGATTTGGCATGGGTAAGATAAGGCTTCTAATTATCGAAGATAATCGACTTCTGCGCGAAGGTATCTCGTCCATCCTGGAGAAACAGCCGGATATGGTGGTGGGGGCGACACATGGAACCGGCGGGAAACTCCCGTCTAAAATACGCACTCAAAAACCAGATGTTGTTCTTCTTGATCTTAGTTTACGATCTCAAAACAGCTTAGAAATCGTAAGACTAATGAGAAGAGATTTCCCGGAGGTTAAAGTGATCGTAATGGATCTTGTTCCAGTGCAATCCGATATTGTTGCTTTTGTCGAGGCCGGAGTATCTGGTTTTATCCTCAAAAATGCGTCTATCGTCAATTTTCTTAAGACGATTCGATCTGTTTCCCTCGGCAAAAAAGTTCTTCCGGCTATTTTGACCGACTCGCTTTTCTCTCAAATCATTGAGCATGCGTTTACAAAAGAGAAGGAATCAACGCTGAACGAGGCAGTACGTATGACAAAACGAGAACGCCAGATCATCGAATTGGTCTCAAAGGGAATGACCAATAAGGAAATTGCTGAAAACACGCACCTTTCTTCAAATACCGTAAAAAGCCACATCCACAACATCATGGAAAAATTAGCCATCCATTCCAGAATTCAGATCGCCACCTACTCTTCTGCAATCGGCACTATTTCAGACCTCGCCGGAACCACTTCTCTGCTGGACCAATAACACTCCTCAAAAAACTCAACCGGCCCCTAAAAAGGGTTAATCATTTTTTCATCCA
>CAWJKX010000169.1:0-29774 GCA_963843065.1 uncultured Bacteroidota bacterium | reverse complement strand
CCAGATAGCTCTGAGATTTGAAAGTGAGATATCACTTTGCACCATGATATCACGCAGTTACCGCAGTCCTATCCTTGACATTCATACCTTCGTTGGCTATTTTCTTACTGGATTTTTATGGATGAAATCATTGAACGTGCTTTCCAAGTCTCGACGCCGTCGGGAGTTGAATTGTATGGCGACATTAGATGGAAAGAAGGGATGTCGGATTCGGCGGGCAGAAAATTGCCGGTCATTATTGTCTGCCATGGCTTTAAGGCGTTCAAGGATTGGGGGCCGTTTCCTGCGATAGGCCGGTATTTTGCCGAGTCCGGTTTTGTCTCTATCGTATTCAATTTCTCACATAATGGCATCGGAAAAAACTTTCGAAAATTTTCGGAACGAGAGAAATTTTCCGTTAACACATTCAGCCTTGAATTAGAGGATGTCAACTCAATTCTCGACGCAATTTCGATGGACCAGATTGATTGTCGGTTTATCGACGGCTCAAAAATCGGAATTGCGGGGCATTCCCGAGGCGGTGGAATAGCGATCATCAAAGCTCGAGAGGATAAAAGGATCAAGGCAGTTGCGGGATGGTCAACGGTCTCGTATTTTGACCGGTATACGGAAGCGCAGCGAAAGCGATGGAGGGAAAAAGGTTATGTTGGGCTTCCTTCCATTAATCCAGATAGCTTGTTCAGATTACGTACAGATTTGCTCGACGATCTGGAAAAAAATGGAGAGAGGTTGAACATAAAGAATGCAGTGCATGATTTAGGCAAGCCGTTGCTCTTGATTCACGGAACCGCCGATCTTCCAGTTCCTATTGATGAAGTAAAGAGTCTTTACGAGATATCGGACAAGACGATGACTGAACTCATTCTGCTGGAAGGAATTGGTCATATGTATGGAGCGCGCCACCCATACGTGAAGCCAGCTCCGGCAATGAGCCGTGTTCTTGACCTCACTACTGCGTGGTTTCATAAACATTTGTGACAACGAAAGGAGATATGATGGAGACAACAGACAAATTCTTCAAACACGCGGCAGTATTGCCACTCACGGGAGAAAAATCGAACATCCTCGTTCAAACTTCGTGGGTTGTTGTTTTTGCTGCGCTGACCGCTCTTGGAGCACAAATCGAGATTCCGCATCAACCTGTACCATATACACTGCAGACATTCTTTGTTCTGCTTGGAGCTGCTTTCTTGGGGAGCCGCAACGGCTCGTTGAGCCAACTGTTGTATCTGGGTATTGGTTTGGCCGGCGCGCCTGTTTTTTCCGGCGGAAGTTTTGGCTTTGCTCGAATGATTGGGCCATCAGGTGGCTACCTGTTAAGTTTTCCGATTGCGTCGCTTTTGGTTGGATATCTTGTCCAGATTAGAACAGGATATTTGTGGACTCTTTTTGGAATGTTCTTAGGGCTTGTTGTAGTGTTTGCATGCGGCGCATCGTTTTTGGATCTCTTCTATCTTCACAACTTAAAAGAGTCGGTCGTCAACGGGTTTTTGATTTTTTCATGGTGGGATATCTTGAAGCTTTCAGCAGCGGCCGCCATCTATCATGAATTTGCAAAACGGTACAAGAAGCTTCCTGAATAGAAATATTCATTGACAAGAGTAAAAGCCTCTCAGAAAATGAGAGGCTTTTTTGTTTGAAGACGGCTCAACGTTTTCTCTATTTTTTCTCCCCCTGATGTGCCACTTCATTCGGGAACCAATGCTTTGTTCGGTTGCAGAAAGAACAGACGGAGAGCATCACCGGCACTTCAACGAGAACACCGACGACCGTTGCCAGTGCTGCACCGGAACTCGGTCCAAAAAGTGTAATGGCGGTCGCTACGGCTAACTCGAAGAAGTTGCTGGCGCCGATGAGTGCCCCCGGCGCTGCAACGTTGTGCTGCACTTTGAAGAGTTTCATCAATCCGTATGCCAGGGATGAATTGAAATAGACCTGTACTAATAGCGGTATCGCAATGAGCACAACATGAAAGGCATTCAACGAGAGATTGTCTGCCTGGAAGGCAAAAATGAAGATGAGTGTCGCTAGCAGCGCGATCATCGTTATAGGATGAAAGAATCCCAGATATTTCCTCTCGAACCATTCCTTCCCTTTTGTCCGAAGCAGAATAGCGCGGCTTAGGCTTCCAAGCGTGAGCGGAATGACGATGAAAGTAAAAACACTGACGAGAAGAACTTGGAACGGTACCGTCAAATTGCTTGCGCCGTTCACGAGCAAGCTCACGATCGGCGCGAAGAATAAAAGCATTAAGAGGTCGTTCAGGGATACTTGCACGAGAGTATAGGCGGGGTCTCCGTCCGTGAGGTACGACCAGACAAATACCATGGCTGTGCATGGCGCTGCAGCTAAGATAATGGTTCCGGCGATGTACTGGTCGGCAAGGGCTCCGCTGATGAATGGCGCAAAGATCTTCTTGAAAAAAATCCAGGAAATCAGCGCCATCGAAAACGGCTTTACCATCCAGTTGACAAAAAGAGTAATAAGAATTCCCTTCGGCTTTTTACGAACGCTGAGGATGCTTGCAAAGTCGATTTTCAACATCATCGGGTATATCATTAGCCAAATGAGAACGGCGATTGGAATATTGATATGACTCCCTTTCCCAAATTCGAAACCCCTCAACGGAGCTATCATCGACGGAAACAGCTTGCCGAGCAGAACACCGGCAGCCATGCAGGCTGCAACCCAAATAGTTAAATATCGTTCAAAGCCGGATATTTGTTTTGTCTGAGAGTTCATTAATTGCTTTTAGGAGTTTATGGTAATATCAATCGCAGTTAGCCTTCGTGGAGCCAGCTTTCAATTTTCAACATGATTTGATCGCGGATGACTTTTGTTTGCTCCAATTGTTCCTCAAAGGTCCCTTGGAGTGCGGCAGGGTCCGGGAAACTCCAGCTCAATCTCTTGATCGCACTCGGAAATATCGGGCATCTTTCGCTCGCCTCATTGCACACCGCAATAACATATTGAAAAATGCGGCCTTGCTTGAACATGTCAAACGCACTCTTGGTTTTATTGTGTGAAATATCAATATCCAATGCTCTCATTGCCTGAATTGCGAGGGGATTAAGACTGCCCGGTTCCAATCCGGCGCTCTCCGCCTCGAACCTATCTCCGGCGAGCTGATTGAGCAGAGCTTCAGCCATCTGACTCCATGCGCTGTTGTGGACGCAAACAAAGAGAACCTTCTGTTTTTGCATGGAACCCTCTCTCGCATATATTTTCAACTAAAGCTGTTTATTTAATATTACCATGCTTTCGATATTGCTTGCTCATAGAAAGTAGAAAATGAAACTTTGATCTCATCCCGAACGCGCCGGAACACAGCCAGAACTTCTTCTTCCGTTCCAACAGCTTCAGCCGGATCGTCGAATCCTATATGCATTCTGTGTTGAACTTTTCCGATGAAAACAGGGCAAGTTTCTTTGGCGTTGTCACAAACCGTAATAACGTAATTGAAAGAATCGTTGATAAACTCCTCGACATTTTTTGGTTTCTTGCTGCCGATGTCGATACCGAGTTCTTTCATTACTTTGATCGCAAGCGAATGGACGCGCGCCGCAGGCTTAGTCCCCGCTGAAAAAACCTGAAGTGTGGATCCAACGATTTCAGAAATCCTTCAGCCATTTGACTACGGCAGGAATTGCCGGTGCAAAGGATGAGTATTTTCGCCATCATTTTGTTCCGGAAATAGTTATTGAACTTAATTGTGCATTATCCAGCCTGTAATCGTAATTCTTTTCAGAAACAATTTCGATGTTTTTGAAACCTGCTTTTCTGATAAAGTCGATGTACTCCTTTCTGTCGATCGCACCGCTGATACATCCTGCCCACAGAGCGGCATTGTTTCTTTCTTTCGATGGAAATGGCGCCGTCAACAACGATATCGGACACGGTGAATTTACCTCCCGGTTTCAACACGCGATAGATTTCGTGGAATGCCCTCTTCTTGTTCGGTACAAGATTGATTACGCAATTGCTGATGACGCGGTCGACATAATCGTCTTCAACCGGCAATGCTTCGATCTCGCCCAGCCGGAATTCGACGTTCGTTGCATTGATTTTCTTCGCGTTGACTTTTGCCTTTTCGATCATTGCCTCTGTCATATCGACTCCGATGGCCTTTCCAGTCATGCCGACATGCCGGGCCGCGATGAACACATCGATGCCGGCGCCGGAACCGAGGTCAAGAACCGTATACCCTTCTTTCAAATCGGCAAACGCAGTTGGAACGCCGCAGCCAAGTCCCAGATCGGCACCTTCAGGTAGAATTGAAAGGTCTTCTGGTTTGTAATCCAACGACATTTGGACAAGAGATTCAGAGCCGGTTCCGCAGCAGGAACCCGCACCTGATCCACATGAAGAGGCTTTTGTGGCAATCGCAGAAATTTGGCCTTTTGCTATTTCAGCATATTTCTCTTTCACATCGTTCTTAATTTCCAGGTCCGTTTTCATGGAGATCATCCTTTCATCAATTATTGTTGATGCGTTAATTCAAAAAAAACTAACAGCAGATTTGCATTCTGTTTTTTACTCTTTCGAGCGTCTGTCGATCCTTTTCGATGATGGAATTATCGTCAACCCAGCCGGCAAGGGAAGAGAGAAGTTCTTTTTTCATCGGGTCGAGGCTGTTCGTATCGATCCGATAATAATTCCATTTTCCTCTTTTTTCGTCTTTGATAAACCCTGCATCGCGCAAGGCGATCAAATGGTGAGAAAGTTTGGACTGAGCCATATTGAATGTTGCCATAAGCTCGCAGACGCATGCTTCCTCGTTTAACAGGACGAGCAGCAGCCGGATTCGAATTTCTTCTGAAAGAGCTTTTAACGCAGTCGTTACTTCGACCATGTTTAATCCATCAACTTAATTTGATACGTAAAAATACGGAAATAAGCTTCAACCGTCAAGAACTATTTTTGCCGAAGTCGAGGGTACTGGCTCCATCGTCTGAACAATTCGGCTGTTGCCCGAGCGTCGCCGAGGCAGTATTCAGCGATGTCGTGGAATCGTTTTTCCTGGACCAACTTCCCCATATCAAGCCCGGTGATTCCATGAGCTTTAGGGCTGTCGATGCCGAACGATTTACAATAGAAATCGAGACTGAATCTACGGGTGGAATTATAGAAAGTGAGCTGTTCCAGGAGGTCGCAGTGCTGGCTCGCATCGTAGCGGTACGGAACAAGGTTTCGCGTCGGCTGGACGTTTAAGAGCGCCGAACGCACCATCAGGAATGGGCAGTCGAATCTCCGGCCGTTAAAAGTAATGAATTGATGGTATGATGGAATCAGTCTCCAAAACTCTTCGAGGATTTCCTTTTCCGAACCGGATTTGTATTGCACAAGTCCGTCTGCGGAAGTAAATTCTTCCTTTTTATCCGATTGAAAGAGGACTTTCCCCATGCTTGAATCCGGATTGAAGAGAGCAATCGCCACAACCTGCGACGTAAGGGCATGCAGGTTCAAATTTTGTTTCGTCTCCTCTACTTTTTCCTCTGTATCGGCAAACTTAAAAAGATATTCGCGGCTTGACTGGTCGAACGAGTCGAGCGGAAGAGCGAGCGTTTCGATATCAAAGACGACGCGTGTCATGAGCGTGTTATCCTGTAATTTTTTAACCCCCAGTTAGTTTCTCGAGCTGTAACTTTGATGATGGTGTAGATCGGAATCGCAAGGACCATCCCCACAATTCCAAGCAATTCGCTCCCGACGAGGATGGTGAGCACAATCGTCAGCGGATGCATATCCAGAATTTTTCCGTACACGTTTGGCTGGATAAACATCTGGTCGATTTGCTGAACGACAAACGTTGTGAGAACGATCGGGAGAAGCATCCGAAAGTCGCCGAATTGGATCAGCGATGCAGCGATGATGGGGACGACTGCAATGATCGGTCCCGCCATCGGAATAATATTCGAAAAGCCGCACACGATGCCGAAAATTATCGCATACCGAAAACCGAGAATCGAATACGCACTGATGTACAGGATGGCCACAGAAATTAATTCGATACAGACGCCCCGGATGTATTTGCTGAGCTGCTGCTCAAGCTTGTTGATCACATTCAACGACATCTCGAAATATTTGTTCGGGACATTTTCGATGATCGCTTTCTGGATACGGTGATAATCGTTCAGCAAGAAGAACGTAATGAACGGAACAACGATGAAGGATCCGGCCATTCCGAGTGCGCTCGTCATCGTGTCTTCGGCTCTGGCTGCGATAACAGGGAGTGTTGTTTCAATTTTTGCCGTTAAATCGCTTGATTTGAGGAATGGAATGATCCCGGCGACGGAAACGCTGAGCTGGTTCAGCAAATGAGCGAGGCGATCTCCCGTTAAAAATGCCGTAATGTTTGTGGCCTGGCGTACGATGACGGGATATATAGTCATGAAACCGGCGAATGAAAGAACGCCCAGGAGAAGAAAGAGGCCGAGAATTCCGACGGCTCTGGGTATTCCTTCTTTTTCGAGGAAGTCGACAACTAGGCTTGAGAATCATCGTGAGGGCAAATGACAGCACGAGCAGGAGAAAAACTTGTCCGAAGAAGGAAAGGACAAAAATTGGGGCCGCGATGGAGAAGGTAACGATAAAAACTTTCCAATACCGGCTCGAAAAGAAATTATCCATGGTATTCGGTGATCCGATAGTTCTTGAGTCCCCAGTTTGTTTCGCGCGCGGCAACAGTAACCACCGTGTAGATTGGAATTGCGAGCACCATTCCTAGAATCCCGAGAAGTTCGCCTCCCAGGAGAATGACGATCATGATTGTCAACGGATGCATATTGAGCAATTTGCCGTAGAGGTTCGGTTGAACAAAAATATCATCCACCTGCCGCACCAAGACAGTCGCGATTACGATCGGTACTATCATCCGAAAATCTCCGAATTGAATGATAGAAACGATCATGACAGGGACCGCGCCAATAATCGGCCCTGCCAACGGGATGACATTGGTGATCCCTCCGATCAATCCGAGCACGATGGCGTATTGAATGCCCATCATTTGATACGCGAAGATGTACATAATCGTCACTGCGGCTGAATCGATGCACACTCCGCGAATGTATTTGCTGATCTGGCTGTCCAGTGAATGAACAACGTTCAATGCCATTTCGAAGTATCTATTCGGGACGTTTTCAATCAGTGCTTTCTGCATCTTGTAATAGTCATTGAGGAGAAAGAATGTGATGAAGGGGACGATGATCAGGGATGCGACAAGGCTCAGAGCGCTCGTTAGTGAATCTTCGGCTGCTTTGGTTAATGCGGGGAGGAGACTGTTCAGCTTTGCGGCGATAACGTCCGCTTTAATGAACGGCACTTTATCCGAAATCGAAGCGGCCATCTGTTTCAACAATGCTGAAAGATGTTCGCTGTTCATCAATGATGACAGGCTTGACAATTGAAAAACAACGATCGGATAGATGTTGATGAATGTAAAAAAGACGACCCCTCCGATGACGGCATACATCGTGAGAATTCCTGCCGACCTCGGAATGTTTTTGTTTTCGAAGTAATCGACGAGAGGCCTAAGCACCATCGTGAGCACAAGCGACATTGTGAGGAGGAGAAACACCTGGCCAAGAAGGGAAAGGGCGAGAATTGACCCGATGATGGCAAACGTAACGAGAAAAACTTTCCAGTGCCGGCTTTTAAAGAATTTATGCATTGCCTATTGCGAAAGGATGTGTCTTTCGTTGCGCTCAATGCAGTATCAAAAGCAAACCCCCGGCGCACCAAATAGTCCAATATTTTCTTTTTGGCATGCTCGTTGTCGAGTTGTTTTGTCGATCGCCCGATCCGCTCGCTATTGCCGCTCCGCCGCTTTGACCGCCATTTGAAATTCCGACTCCGGCGTAGGAGAATTCAGTGAGAACCGATTCGATGAGAGGAGGCGGTACGCCTTTTCTGATCAGCATCTGGCGGAGCATCTTCGCCCCAGCCGGTTTTTTCGCGAGGGCATCCCGGCACACCATGCGCGCGAAAGCAAGCATCGTCGAGCATGTTTAAAGTTTCTAACCTTCCAATGATCCTCTCGGCGATCTCAGCCGAAAATTCTTTTCTCGACAAATAATCGCGGATCTCTTTCTTGCTTCGGGGGCGAATGGCGAGAAATCGAAGTGCTTTTTGCTTTGCTGTCTCTTCATGGTCGGATGCAATAATCTTTTCTATCATCCCCTCGTTGAGCAGAGCCCCTTCGTGCAATGCGAATTTTAGCAAGATATCATCGCTGACGCCAAACGCAAAGCTCCCGTCGATGAAAATCGACTTCCGCGACGGCCGCTTTTTTTGCCTCTCTATTTTCGTAATGCGCATCGCGCTTCGACAAATTTTATTTCGCTGCCTTTTTCGGTGATGTTTGTTCGGCTTGTTTTGTCGGAGCGGGAGCCTGTTTTGCCGGCGCTGCGGCTTCGGTATCTGGGATCATTCCTAATTTTTTTCGGACTGCCGTAAAAATGTCCTCGGAAATTTTTGGCGACGCTGTCAGGTAGGCCTTCACGGCGTCGCGTCCCTGGCCGATGCGGTCCTCTTTATAGGAGAACCATGACCCGCTTTTTACGATGATGTTGTGCTCGACGGCGATATCGATCAAATCACCGAGTTTTGAGATCCCTTCGTTGTACAGAATATCAAACTGTGCTTCGCGGAAAGGCGGAGCAACTTTATTTTTCACGACTTTTACTTTCGTCCTGTTGCCAATAACGTTGGTGCCGTCTTTGATTGCCTCGATACGCCGTACGTCGAGCCGGACCGACGCGTAGAATTTCAATGCGTTGCCGCCTGTTGTCGTTTCCGGGTTCCCGAACATGATGCCGATCTTCATCCGAAGCTGATTGGTGAAGATAACGGACGTTTTCGATTTGCTGATGGCGGCAGTCAGTTTTCTCAGCGCCTGGGACATCAACCGCGCATGCACACCCATCGTCGGGTCGCCCATTTCTCCCTCGATCTCCGCGCGCGGTGTCAGCGCAGCGACTGAATCGATGACGACGACATCCAATGCGCCGCTCCGGACGAGCGTTTCGACGATCTCAAGAGCCTGCTCGCCAAACTCGGGCTGCGACAAGAGTAAATTATTCGTGTCGACGCCGAGGCGCTTTGCGTATGCTATGTCAAGTGCATGTTCGGCATCGATGAACGCTGCGAGCCCGCCCGTCTTTTGCGCTTCCGCGATAATGTGAAGGCAGAGGGTTGTTTTACCGGACGATTCCGGTCCATAAATCTCTGTCACTCTTCCGCGGGGAATCCCGCCGATTCCGAGTGCGGCATCGAGCGATATTGAACCGGTTGGAATAAAATCAATCTTCACGATAGGGCCTTCGCCCAGCTTCATGATCGAACCTTTGCCGTGCTGCTTTTCAATTTGATCGATGGCAACTTTCAGCGCCTGGATCTTCGACTCTTTTTCTTCGGACATAAAAGCTCCTAATGTGTCAATGGAATACTGGATAGTTGTGAATATGCTGAACCCGAGGGGGAGAGGTCGCTTTTCATGATGAGCAACTCGGTGCAGAGGAATTGTAATGGTTCAAAGGTAGTATTTTCAATCTTCTTAATCAAGTTCTCAGAAATTTTTCCTTTTACTCTGCCGAGCGTGATATGCGGATGAAACGGGCGCTCTTCCTTTTTAAAGCCGGCAGAAGTGCAAGCAATTTCGACAGCTTTGAAGTAGTCTACAAGCAGAGTGTTCTCATCTCTTGAAGAACCTATCCAGACTATTTTTGGGGAACGCTCGGCGGGGAAACAGCCAATCGTTGTCAACGGTATTTCGAATCGGCGGATTGAACGACCTTCTTGATTCAGAGAAGATTGAAGTTGACGAAGTTGCTCAGGCAAAACGTCCCCCAAAAACTTCACTGTGACATGAAACTTTTCTTGTTTTTCCCAACGAATTACAGACGCGTTCGGCTTGAGAGGCAATAGAATATCTTCGATAGCTGATTGAATGTGGGGAGGGGGGAAGATACCGATGAATGTACGTATGCCTTTCATGGGAGCTATTTTTGAATTTCAAGTTTTAACAGCTTCCTTCTCAGCAGCTCAAGTGCAGCCTGCGCCGCTCGTTCTTTGAATCGAAGGCGGTTGTCGCCAAAATTGAACTTCAGTGCAAAAGAACCGTTTGAATCTGCGTACCCTATCCACACCAAACCGACCGGTTTTTCCGGCGTTCCTCCGGTTGGCCCGGCAATTCCTGTCGTCGAGAGCGCGATGTCAACGCCCGCATTCTTTCGAGTACCTGCCGCCATTGCTGCTGCGACTTCCCGGCTCACTGCTCCATACTGTTCGATCATCTCCTTCGCAACGGAAAGTAATTCGGTTTTTGATTCGTTCGCATAAGCCACATACGCTCGGTTGAAATACTGTGAGCTGCCGGGAACATTCGTAATGCGGTGTGCGATCATTCCACCGGTGCACGATTCGGCCACGGCGATCGTTAATTTTCGCTCCGTCAGCAGTGCTCCAACGACATCCTCGAGTTCCATCTCATTCGAGCTGTAGATGTACTTCTGAGCATGTGTTCTGAGTTTTTGTTCGGCTGCTGCTAATTTCTGTTCCGCAGCGTCTATAGAAGTTTCCCGAACGGTAATGCGGAGCTTCGTGCCGAGAGGGTTGGGGAGAAATGCCAGCGTTGTAGTTCCGTCTCTTCCGATCACCTGATCGACGTTCCCAATTTCTTCGGCCAGCGTCGATTCTCCTATGCCGGTTGTCTTGAGTGTACGATGCCGCACAACCGTGCCGAAATGTTCTTTTTCGAAATAGGGGAGAAGCTCTTCATCCACAATGCTTTTCATTTCGAACGGAACGCCCGGCATCACGACAAAGTATTTCTTTCTCCACTTGCCCGATTCTTCGAAGAGCATGCCCGGCGCTGTGCCTGTGCTGTTGCGAAGAACTTTACACGTGCGCGGTACGAGCACCTGACCCTCCGCCGATGGCGTCCATGCCATGTTCCGTTTTGCAAAAAGTGCCTTCACGTCGTTAAACACGTCCTCGCTTTTCACGAGGTCGGTATTGAAAAACTCACACACAAGTTTTTTTGTGATATCATCGTGTGTTGGGCCAAGTCCGCCGGTAACGCAGATGACATCGTACACCTCCCAAGCCGATCGAAATGCTTGAAGAATATCCACCCGGTTGTCGCCGACGGTCGTCATTCGCTCGACGAACACCCCTACGGAGTTCAGCTTCTCAGCAAGGTATGCTTGATTTGTATTAATGACCTGACCGATGAGCAATTCGTCGCCGATAGTAATGATTTCAGCGGTCATTGTAACGATCCATAAACAATGTTGGGTGCTTGATATGAATTAAAAAATTCTGACGGCGATTTGAAGAAGGAGGTTTGTGTACAGTCCGGCAACAACGTCGTCGAGCATGATGTTCCACCCTCCATGCTTTCTGTCGAACACACGCGCCGGCCACGGTTTGAGTATATCGAAAACCCTGAAAAGAAAAAAAGCCGCTGCGATAATAACGACTGATTTCTGCAACAAGAGGAGGCTGACCCAAATTCCCAGCACTTCATCGATGGTGACTATGGCAGGGTCGTGGCCGTACGCTTTTTCCATCTTTTCGGCGGCGAGGCTTCCGAGGACGAAGACAATAATACATGCCGGGAGGAGAATGACTGTTTGCGAAAATGATGGAATGAGGTAGATGAGTATTCCGACAAATGTACCAACGGTTCCAGAAGCAAACGGCGCATACCCTGAAAATAAACCTGACGCGAAAATCTTAATGAGGGGAGATATGGTTTGTGGAGACTGCGATTCTGAAGAACTCGCTTTAGTTGGGTTGTCCTGTTTCGGCTGCTTGGTCATTCGATATGAATAATTCTTTAATGGTATTCCGGTTTTGAATAAGGTACAAAATTCCCGACCAAGCGGTAAGGGTTGTCGCTATTACCATGAGTCCGACCATGACTTCCTTCGTAGCAACAAATTCGACCCAGGCACCGTACCGCGCATATAATGAAGGAGAACTTCTGACGATGTATATGACGAGGAAGAGGTAAATGACAACGAGCTGGAAAAATGTTTTTGTTCTTGCAAATTTCATCGTTTCAACCGGCTTGCCTTTATACTCGGAATAAGAACGGAGCAGCGTTATAAGGATGTCTCTTGTAACGATGATCCATACCATCCACCCACTTGCATAGCCGATAAATATAAAAGAGATGAATGCTGCAGATGTCAGCACTTTGTCCGCGAGCGGGTCGAGAAATTTCCCCCAGTGAGTAATGTAACCCCATCGTCGTGCAACCCATCCATCATACCAATCCGTCAGCGCCGCAAGGCAGTACACCAACAATGCGATCTCTTTGTTTGTCGGAGAATCCGAAAACAGAAGGAGTGCAAACGCAGGCGTTAAAATGACTCGCAGCAGTGTAAGTTGATTAGGTGGGGACATCACTTCTCCTCGATTGTACGCAATCTACAAATTTACAGAGAAAAATGAAAGCCTTCCGCAAAACTAACTATTAAATTGCATTAATGTTCCGGCAGGATGAAAAACAAAAAAGGCCATCGTTGCGATGACCTTTTCAATTCTCATAACCCCTGCCGGTTCAGATAGCTTTTTGAATTTTTCCCGCTTTCAGGCAAGATGTGCACACTCTTACACGCTTGACGGAGCCGTTCACTATTGCGCGAACTTCCTGCAAATTCGGAAGCCATCGGCGCGGCGACCTGTTATTTGCGTGACTCACATTGTTTCCCGCAATCGGCTTTTTGCCGCATATTTCACATGCTTTTGCCATAATGTCCAAAAATTCCTTTCATTCACAAGCTTAATTTCTCCACTAAAGTACGCAAATTTCCTGTTCTATGCAATACTTTTTTCAAAATTGTTTTGCAGAACCCTGGTAACTCACGTTACACTTTGGAGGGTTTCCATTAAGAACACGAAAAAGCACTAAAGTTTATGTGTGTATTGGGAAGGTCAATTTCCAAGAGTTGACCGACCATCTGCAGCAATAAAGCCTCTTCATGCCCTTTGTGAACTTGGTGGATAATTCAATTTTTTGCGTAATCTCAGTCAGAAGTCAGCACGTTAATACTTTTGTCCCCTCCTTGTTATTCAGCCTCCTTTTCGATATTTTTGTTCGGTGCGACTGCAACTTTCCCTCATTTTCAACGAAGTAAAGCAGACATCACACGTTTCCCGACAATCGTTTTTGATGAAAATTAGAAAACTTCTCACACTTTTCGGTTCCATTCTCCTCTTTGGCGCGGTATTCATTATCGATGCCACAATGAAAAGTCTCGATGCCGAATTGGGAAACTTTTCCATTGCCCGGGGAGCGCTGGTCATTCTTGCCTTTATTCTGGGCATATTCTACGTCGAAACGCTTCGAAAAGAAAATCAACTCACGATGATTCAACGCATCGGCAGGATTGCTGGGTGGGCCGGACTCTTCGTGGCTTTATCGATTATTGCAAGCGTCCTTCGGTTCAATGAATTTGAAACTCGAGCCTTTAAGCTCTTTCCCCGTGATTACATCACCATCCTTTTTTCCACCGTCCTGAGCATTGCCGCAGGAATTGTAGCGGCGATGACGATGATCAACATCAAGGACATGCTCCTGTATAAAAGAAAAAAGGGGACACAGCGTAATTTTTGGATTTTGCTGGTATTTTTCTTCCTCGCATCCGCTACGACAATCAATCTTAGGCCGCTCGAGCTGTCAGTCTATACGACGGTTTTCTTTGTCCTTTCGATTGTCATGATCATTATCAACTCCTTCCGACTGTCATGGATCGCATACTTATCGCGGCGGGAGAAAATCTATGCGATGGTTTACGCCTTGCTCGCTTTTTTTGCTTTTATGGCGATCAACATTCTTCTCTCCATTTCCGACAAGCCATTTTTGGCGAAAGCGCTTCTCTATTTCAGTTATCCGCTCTCCATGTTTGTGAAATTGACCTCGCTGTTTGGCGCTGTATATTTCGGGATGGCATTCATTAGTACGCTCTTCCATTTACCGACAGCCGAAGCGTTCGACCGAAAACAGACGGAGCTCAATTCACTCCATAATCTCAGCCGCCTGATCACACAGGTCTTCGACCTTAACGAATTGGCCGAAACGGTGACCAAGATGACATTCGAAGTCTGCGAGGCATCGAGTTCGTGGCTGGAAGTTTTTCCGAACGAAGCGGAACGGAAGTCATCCCTTAGCGGAAGCGGAATTGTGTCGGCCAGAAATATTACCACGGAAGAGATTCAAACTATTTTATTCGGCGACGAGACCTCAATCCGTTCGCTGGTATTTTCTTCAAAAAAAGTTCTCCTGATCGATGATGTCAGCAACGACCGGCGGACCAAATACATGACGAAGCTCAAGAAAGTCGGTTCCCTTTTGGTCGTGCCTTTGGTCTCGCATCAAAACTTAATCGGAATCCTCTATGCGACGAAAGAAATGGATTTCGGTTTCGACCGGGACGATATCGAAGTGCTGTCGGGATTCGCAGACCAGGTGACGATCGCGATAGAAAATGCAACATTGATTCAGAGGTCGCTTGAGAAGGAACGGCTTCAGCGTGAGTTGCTCCTCGCCCAGGAAATGCAGAAGCGCCTGCTTCCTCAAACGCTTCCTACGTTTACCAATGTAGAAATGCAGGCCGTCTCTGCACCCGCGCTCGAAGTCGGCGGCGACTATTACGATATCGCAATCCTGGATGACCGCCGTGTCGGCATCGTCATCGGCGATGTTTCCGGCAAAGGTGTCGGCGCGGCTTTTTACATGGCAGAAATGAAAGGCATTTTCCAATCGCTGAGCAAAATCTATTCATCTCCCAGGGAGTTTCTCGTAAAAGCAAATCAATCGCTGATCTCCAGCATTGACAAACGCTCTTTTATTAGTTTAATTTATGCTGTCCTTGACACTTCAACCGGAGAGCTTGTCCTCTCTCGTGCGGGACATTGCCCGATGCTGTATGCAACTTCTTCGTCCATTGAGTACATTACACCGACCGGCATGGGTTTAGGCTTGAGTGTCGGACGGTTGTTTGAAGATTCGTTGGAAGAAAAAAGGATTAGGATGAATCCGGGTGATGTCTGCGTGTTTTACACGGACGGCGTTACGGAATCGCGGTCGGCGGCGGGAGAAGAGTTCGGCTACGAACGTTTGAAGAGCGTCGTCGAGGAAAAGCGCTCGTTTTCCGCGGATGAGATTAAGGAAGAAATTATTCAGCGCGTCTGGAGTTATACAGACGCACAAGGGTACGATGACGATCTCACCGTCTTTGTGGTGAAATGGAATGGAGATCCTCGGTGAGAACTACGATTTTCAACTATTATTGTGAGGAGCTACACGATGAATGAATTCAAGATTTCATTTCGGGTGAGCGGCAAAGTCCATGTCATGGACTTGAGAGGATATTTGGATGCACATACCGCCCCCAACCTTGAAGAAGCATTTCAAAAACTCATCAAAGAAGAAAAATTCAATATTCTGGTTAACTGCAAAGACCTCGCTTACATCTCCAGCGCAGGGCTGGGAGTGTTTATGGCGTTCATTGAGGATGTGACGAACAGGAGGAGGGGACATTAAAATGTCCAACATGTCGCCGAAAGCTGTACAATATCTTCGACCTTCTCGGTTTTCCGATGCTGTATGAAATCTTCACCGATGAGCATGAGGCGGTAAAAAAGTTCGATGCAAAAAAACAATCGAGCAAATAGGGACAATGGATATTACCGGAAAAAGGAGATTGGAACGTTGACCAGCGGCGGTAATCAGAAAACAACTCGATTGAATTTGCGCATTCCCAGTCAGACGGAAAAACTGAACATGGCGCGTGAATTTGTTGCCGATGCGGCGAAGGTTTTCGGCTTCAAAGAAGACGATGTCAACAACATTGCCCTCGCTGTTGATGAGGCATGCACGAACATCATCAAGCATGCGTATAGCTATGACACAGACAAGGAGATTGACATCGTTGTATCGATGAAAAAGCCTGAGTTTGAAATTCTCATCGAGGATCGGGGAAAGCATTTTAATCCCAACCGGGTGCCGGTTCCGAACATGAAAGAGTACATGTCCCATTACAAGCGGGGAGGGCTTGGGATGTATTTGATGAAAAAGCTCATGGACAAAGTGGAGTACTCAATCCATCCCAAGAAAAATGTCGTGAGACTTATTAAATATCTCCACTGATAAATTCTTGCCTCTCATTGCCTTTTAATGAGAACTCCTAATCATGAACGTTAATGGCCGTTCCTCTTTGAAACCTTCCACGCATTCACCGACTGTCAATCGTCTTGCCGACATCACACCGCTGTTTGAATTCAGCAATGTTGTGAATTCTTCCCTCGACCTGAAATTTATTCTCGGAACCGTTCTACTGACACTGATGGGGAAGCTCCTGCTGTCCAAGAGCGTCGTGCTCATAAAGACGAAGGAAAAACATTTCCGAATCGAAAACTCCAAGGGAATTCCTGTTGAGTTTTCCTCAAAAGAACTTTTTTTCCCTCGCGTTCCACGGAGGAGCTTTGCCCTTTCCCAAACGATGAGTCCCGATGAGGCGCAGCTCTTTAAGAGCGGCATTGTGAGGATGTTTCCGATTGTTTCTCACGGCATTGTACTGGGCTTTTTCGGGATAGGCAAACGTGTGAGCAAAGAAAAACTTACGACGGAGGAAAAAGGTTTTGTCGAAGCTATCATCAGCATCTCCGCTGCCGCCATTGAAAAAGGGATTGCGTTCGGAGAAATCAAGAATGTCAATCGGGCGCTCGACGAAAAAATCCAGGAATTGCGCACGCTGTTCGAATTGAGCAAAGAGTTCAACGCTATTTTTGACAGAGACAAACTTCTTAAACTCTTCACATTTACGTTGATGGGGCAGGTGGGAGCAAGCCGCTATGCGGTGTGCCTCAAGAACGGCGAAACCGTTTCATCCCGGATCGATACGCATCGGCTTTCAGAATTTAAACAAGTACTATTTGAAAACATCACTTCGCCGGTTTTAGTAACCGACCTTCAACGGAAAAAAGTTCTTCTCGATCTTCGGGCGGCATGCCAGGAACAAAGCATTGTTGCACTGATTCCGCTTCAAGTGCAGAATGAAGCAAAAGGGATGTTGTGTATCGGCGAGCGGCTCCGCGGCGGAACATATTCTGGTGCGGATCTGGAGTTCATCTACAGTCTCGGCAACCTTGCGATCATCTCGCTGGAAAACACTCGCCTTTTTTATGAAGCGGTCGAAAAGCAAAAGATGGAAAATGAATTGAACATTGCGCGTGAAATCCAAAAAGGATTGCTTCCGAGGTCGCTGCCGGCGATCCCGGGGCTGGATCTTGCCGCGCTGAACATTTCTTCGAAACAGGTTGGCGGTGATTACTACGATGTTGTTGTTTTGGAAAACGGGACTTGTGTTATCGCCATCGGCGACGTCTCGGGCAAAGGGACGCCTGCATCGCTCTTGATGGCGAACGTGCAGGCGACGATCCTGTACACTGGTGCATTTCAATCTTCCCCTTTCTGACATGACTTCGCTTGTGAACCGCCTTATTTGCGACAATACCGGCAGTGATAAATTCATCACTTTTTGTTGGGGAATTTTCGACCCGAAAACAAGAATTTTCCGTTACGTGAACGCAGGGCATAACCATCCATTTGTTCTGCGGGCGGATAAATCGATTGAGAGGCTATCGGAAGGAGGGATTATTCTCGGCGTTACGAAAGATGCGGCGCCCTATAAGGAAGGAATCATTCAACTTCTGACTGGGGACGTCATCGTCATGTTCACCGACGGAATAAGCGAAGCGATGAATGTTGATGGAATCGATTATACAGAAGAGCGGGTCGAAGAGTTTCTGCGAAATATCAGACCAATCACAGCCCAGGGCGTGCTTAACGAAATTCAGAACGAAATTGCGCGGTATACTTCGGGGGCGCCGCAATCCGACGACATTACGTTGGTGGTAATGAAATGCGTTGAATTCAAAAACAATGATCAATGATCATTGATCATTGATCATTGGAAAAGCGCTAGTTTTTCGATCTGCTTCCCGTGCTTCATTCCTATTTTCGGATCTGCCCCTTCCCGTGAACGACATACTTCATGCTTGTCAGTTCAACGAGGCCCATCGGACCGCGTGCATGGAGCTTCTGAGTGCTTATCCCTATTTCTGCACCAAGGCCGAATTCAAACCCGTCGGTAAATCTTGTCGAGGCATTCACGTACACGGCGGCCGAATCGACCTCCCGTAAAAATCGTTCGCCATGGCTTCTGTTTTGGGTAACGATTGCATCGGAGTGGTGAGAGCCGTACCGGTTGATGTGGCCGATATTGCTTCGTCGAGATTCTCCACTACTTTCACTGCAATGATCAAATCTAGATATTCTTTTGACCAATCGGGTTCTGTCGCAGGTATTGCGTCATCAACAAGGGTTAGCGCCTTTTTGTCGCACCTGATTTCGACGCCGGCCCGGCTCAATCTCCGAGCCATGCGGGGGAGAAATTTTGCCGCAATGGAACTGTGAACCAATAGTTTTTCCGCTGCGTTACAGACAGACGGCCTTTGGACTTTAGCATTGAATACGATTTCTTCCGCCATCGCAAGGTCCGCGGAGCTATCCACATAGACATGACAGTTGCCTTCACCGTGAGCGATGACGGGCACCGAGGAATTTGTCTGAATAAAACTGATGAGCTGCCGGCTTCCGCGCGGAATGACGACGTCGAGATATTTTTCCTGCTTCAACATTTCCAATACCGCGGTTCTGTCCGTTGAGTCGATAAATTCTACGCAGCCCGACGGGAGGTTGACATCTTCCAACGCGGTCTTGATCACAGCAACAAGCCTTTTGTTCGTATTGATGGCTTCAGAACCGCCGCGGAGAAGAACTGCATTGCCGGATTTCAGGCAGAGCGCCGCGGCGTCGATTGTCACGCTGGGCCGTGATTCGTAAATAATGCCCACAGCTCCAAGAGGAACTCTCATTTTCTCTATAAGCAGTCCATTTGGCCTTTTGATTTTCTCTACCACACTCCCAACAGGATCAGGTAATCTAATAATGTCGTTTACTCCATCGACCATCTGTTCGATTCTTTTTTCATTCAGAGTCAGACGATCTGTTAAGACTCCTGAAAGTCCTGTTGCTGCGGCATTGATGAGGTCTTTTCTGTTTGCATTGAGAATCGAAGGAGTTTGAATCCGAATGTGCGACGTGATCGCATTGAGGAGTGCATTCTTTTTCTTCGAAGAGCAATTGTATAACGCGCCGCTCGCTTCTTTGACGGACCTGGCTTTTTTTCCGGACGTTGTTGACGGGCATCATTCTGCTCCAATCAAAACAAGATTATTTCGGTGAATGACCTCGTCGCCGCTTTTCCGGTTGAGGATCTTTTGAATCTCGCTTGTCTTCTTCCCCTTGATCTTATTGAGGTCGGACGATGCAAATCCGGCGACACCCCGTGCAATTTCAATCCCACCGGTGTCCAAGACTGAAATTGTATCGTCCATTTTGAACTCTCCGCGCACTTCGAGAACTCCGGAGGGAAGGAGGCTTGTTTGTCTTCTGAGTAAAGCATTTTTTGCCCCATTGTCGACGACGATAATCCCTTTCGAGTCGGAAACGAATCCGATCCATTTCTTCCTCACGTTCAATCTGCTTTTCATCGGCAAAAATAGTGTTCCGGAAATGTTACCCGAAAAGATTTCGTCGAGGATGCCGGGTTTGGTTCCGTTCGCAATCATCACCGCAATGCCCGCCGAGATACATTGTTTCGCGGCTTGGATTTTTGTGATCATCCCTCCGGTACTCAATTCACTCCTGTGCTTTTTCGCCAGCTTCTCAATATCCGGCGAGAATTTTTCAACAAGAGGGATTAATTCAGCGTTCGGATTTTTCGACGGATCGTCTGAAAAAAGCCCGTCGACATCGCTGAGGATGATGAGGATGTCCGCTTGGATAAGGTTGGCGACGAGCGCCGAAAGGTTGTCGTTATCCCCGAGCTTGATTTCTTCGACGGCTACGGTATCATTCTCGTTGACAACCGGGACGACTCCTTTTTCGAACAGAGCGGAAAAGGTGTTCTTGGTATTGTTGTAGCGCGCCCTGTTGACGAAATCATCCTTTGTCAAGAGAATTTGGGCAATCGTACAATCGTGTTTTCTGAAAGCGTTCTCATACGCTTCCATCAGAATAGGCTGGCCGATCGCTGCTGCTGCCTGTTTTTCAGGAATCGCCCTTGGGCGTTCTTTCATTCCAAGCAGGAGCATACCCGCACCAATAGCGCCCGAGGTAACAATCGCGACCTGCTTGCCGCGAGATTGCAGAAAGGAAACGCTTTTCGCGATCGTATCAATCCTGTCGCGATTAATCCCTTTGGCTCTATCGGCCAGGAGATTTGTGCCGATCTTGATAACAATTCTATTCCCCGAAAGAAATATTTCTTTTGCGCGATGCATAATAATGAATGATAACAAATAAAAACGCTAATTCAAAAAAGGGCAGTGTTGCGTTTTCGCTGGGAACGGTTTTCGACCGTTCCTACTGTCGCAAAAATGCAGGAACGGATGGAAATCCGTTCCGAACTTCTCACGATGAGCCGTCGCCGCGGAGTTGAAGGCGCGCAGTGTGCTTGGCATCCTTCACTCCGAACATCCATTTCAAAACCCCCCACCACCGTTTTACTCGCTTCGTTGCTTCTCTCTTCAATTTTCGTTAATTTCGGTTATTGAGAAGAAAGAAGAGCTAATCTTCCCACTACAAACTCTGCTGTAGGCGAATGAGACCGTCGCAATTTTCTTCTGTCCGGATTTCTCACCAGCGATTGCTCGGTTATTTCGAGGGATTTCTGAAAGAGCTGCGAAAGAGCAAGCCTGAAACTCGCGGCACGTATGAACGTTCGCTGCATGAATTTATCCGCTGGTATCCGGTCGATCAAAAATTTCAGTTTCGTGTAGAGGATGTTGAGCGCTATAAAACATATTTGACAAAAAAAGTCAAGCTTTCGCCAGTCTCAGTTTCCACGTACCTTACAGCACTGAGACGGTTATGCGATTATCTGGTCGAGCTCAAAGTTCTTCATGGAAATCCTGCAAAGGAAGTGAAGGGAAATAAGCGGCCTCAGCAGCATTCACGCGAAACGATCTCGGCGCAGGATGTTCAAACAATTTTTCAGTCCATAGACCGGAATGACGAGCGAGGGTTTAGAGATTTTGCAATCATTAAAGCGATGGTCGGTTGCGGCTTGTCGGAAATAGAGTTGATCCGCGCGAATATCGGCGATTTGAAAATGATAAGTTCGACGATGGTTTTTTATGTTCAGGGTAAAGGGAAAACGACAAAAGAAACAACGGTCATTCTTCCTAACGACGTGAAAGAAGCGATCCAAGGGCTACCTTGCTTTCAGAAAAGATGCCGATGACAACGAGCCGTTGATCATGAGTGCGGGGAACCGGACGCGGGGAAAAAGAATGACAACGCGCGGAATCAGGCAACGCGTCGACATGTATCTTGAACGGGCGGGAGTGAAAAACGGAAAAAGCCGCCGCATTACAGCGTTTTCACTTCGCCACACTGCTGCAACGATTATGGCGCAAAATGGTGCGACGGTAGAAGAGCTGCAATCGAGATTCCGCATCGGGACGGCGGGAACGGCGATGCTCTACATTAAAAAGACAATCAACAATGAGCAATGAACAATGATCAGTGCACAGCGAACAGAATAGGTTTCAGCATAGGACAGACAAGAACATCAACGAAAGAAAACGGCTGGGATGAAATACAATTTTTTAGAAATAGAAGCTAAGTGGCAGAAATATTGGGAAGAGAATCAAACGTTTCGAACTGATAACTCTTCGGCAAAGCCCAAAGCGTACATCCTTGATATGTATCCTTATCCTTCAGGGGCCGGGCTGCATGTCGGGCATCCCGAAGGGTACACGGCGACCGATATTCTTTCACGGTTCAAGAGGATGAAGGGGTATAATGTCCTGCACCCGATGGGTTGGGATGCGTTTGGACTGCCGGCTGAACGGTATGCGATGCAAACCAATATCCATCCCCGCATTACCACCGAGCAGAATATCTCAACATTCCGCCGTCAGATCAAAATGCTCGGGATGAGTTACGATTGGTCGCGGGAAATAGATACGACCGACCCCGCATATTACCGATGGACGCAATGGATATTTCTTCAGATCTATAATTCATGGTACGATGAACGGGTCCATACGGCACGGCCGATCCAAACTCTTGAAGATGAATTGCTTCGTCATGGGACGAAGGAATTGCCCGCAGGAGAAAATTTCACTGCTGAAGAATGGAAGCGGAAAAGCAAAAAAGAAAAGCATGATTTTATCACACACTTTCGCCTTGCCTACATTGCCGAAATTCCGGTGAATTGGTGCGAGGCATTAGGGACTGTTCTTGCGAACGAAGAAGTTGCTGAATGGACCGACAAAGGATACACGGTTGAACGCCGGCCGATGCGTCAATGGATGATGAGAATTACCGCATATGCAGAACGGCTTCTCGATGATGGGAAGGAGCTTGATTGGCCCGTTTCAACCTTGGAGCAGCAAAGAAATTGGATCGGACGGTCTGAAGGAGCAGAGATTAATTTTTTGGCACAAGGGAAGAACAAGTATATAAAAGTTTTTACGACAAGGCCGGACACAATTTTTGGAGCGACGTACATGGTGCTTGCCCCCGAGCATCCACTTGTCGACGCAATAACGACGGGAGAACAGAAAAATGCCGTCGAGAGTTATCGATCTCAAGCAAGCATGAAAAGCGATCTTGAGCGCGGCATCGACACCGAGAAAACCGGCGTATTTACCGGCAGCTATGTCGTTAATCCGGCCACGAAAAAAGAAATTCCCGTTTGGATTGCCGATTACGTTTTGACCGGTTACGGCACGGGAGCAATCATGGCCGTTCCGGGGCAAGACGAGAGGGATTGGGAATTTGCCGAGAAGTTCGGTTTGCCCATCGTTCGCACCGTGCAGCCGTCTGCCGGTTTTCAGGGAAAAGCGTATACGGAGGACGGACCGGCTATCAACAGCGGATTCCTCGACGGATTACATGTGGATGCAGCGAAGGAGAAAGTGATTCAATGGCTCGAGTCTGAACGGATCGGCGAACGGAAAGTAAATTACAAATTGCGCGACTGGCTCTTCGCACGCCAGCGTTACTGGGGAGAACCGATTCCTATCATTCATCTGGAAGATGGAACAATGAAGCCGCTCAGCGACGATGAGCTTCCGCTGCTTCTTCCGGATTTGAAAAAATTCCAACCGAGCGGAACAACTGAATCTCCGCTTGCCATTGCAACTGAATGGGTGAACGTCGTCGATGCAGAGACCGGCATGAAAGGCCGCAGAGAGACGAACACGATGCCTCAGTGGGCCGGCTCCTGCTGGTATTATCTTCGGTTCATCGACCCGAAAAATGAAAAACAATTCTGTTCTCCGGACCTTGAACGCAAATGGATGCCGATTGACTTGTATGTCGGGGGATCTGAACACACGGTGCTTCATTTGATGTACGCGCGGTTCTGGCACAAAATTTTATACGATCTTGGGTATGTCAGCACGAAGGAGCCCTTCACCAAGCTCAGGCATCAAGGCATCATCCTTGGCGAGGATTCACGGAAAATGTCGAAGTCGCGCGGCAACGTTGTCAACCCGGATGAAGTCGTCAAAGAGTACGGAGCGGATGCCGTGCGGCTGTTCGAGATGTTCATGGGGCCGCTGGAAGAGATGAAGCCGTGGAGCACGCGCGGCGTGGAGGGAGTGTACCGATTTTTGAACCGCGTATGGCGTTTGTATGTCGGCGAAGATGGAAATCTTGACCCTGCGGTGAAGAAGCTCGAGATATCATCCGACCTCCAGCGCCTTTACCACTCGACGGTGAAAAAAGTCGGCGAGGATATTGAGGCGCTCCGGTTTAATACCGCCATATCCCAAATGATGATCCTTGTCAATGAATTAACGAAGACTGAATCCCGTCCGCGGCAAGTCCTCGAGCCGTTCGTATTGCTGCTTGCGCCGTTCGCTCCTCATATAGCGGAAGAGTTATGGCAAAAGCTGGGGCATGCCTCCTCGTTGGCGTGCGAGCCGTGGCCGTCATTCGATGAATCGAAAATGCAGCAAAAAACCGTTGAAGTGGTTTTTCAGGTGAACGGAAAAATTCGAGCAAAAAGCAATGTTCCCGTCGACATCGATGAATCCGCTTTGAAACAACTTGCGTATGCGGAGCAAAATGTGAAGCAGTACCTCGACGGGAAAGACGTTGTGAAAGAAATTATCGTCAAGAACAAGCTTGTGAATTTTGTCGTCCGCTAAACAGGCTATGCAAAAACTTTCTGTCGTTGTTGTTACATTTAATGAAGAACGGAATATCGAGCGGTGCCTGCGCAGCGTTCAATGGGCTGACGAGATTATTGTTGTCGATGCTTTCAGTACCGACCGGACAGTGGAGATATGCCGACGGTTGAATGCCAACATCATACAACGACCGTGGGAAGGCTATGCACCGCAGAAACAGTTCGCTCTGTCGATGGCATCGCACACGTGGGTGCTGCTGGTGGACGCCGATGAGGAAGTTTCGCCCGAACTTCACCGCGAAATTGAAAGCGTGATCTCCATGCAGCACGATTGCAGCGGATATGAAATTGCGCGCAAGAGTTTCTTTCTGGGACAATGGATGCAGCATGGCGGGTGGTATCCCGGCTATCAACTTCGGCTGTTCATTAAAGGCGAAAGGCGATGTATCCCTCAAAGGCCGGTTCATGAAGGTGTTGAGGTGCAGGGATCGGTAGGAAAATTGCAAAATCCTCTAAATCACTACACATATTATTCGATCTCTCAATACCTCGCCAAACTCAACGATTACACCTCCCTCGATGTCATGAACAGGTTGAACGATAAACGGCATCGAACCGTTCGATGGTTCAATTTTATCATTAATCCGCTTTCGGTTTTTGTAAGAATGTTTTTTGTTTTAGCCGGCTTTAAAGATGGCTTTCGCGGATTGTTGCTTGCCGTGTATTCTTCTTTTTATAAACTTCTGTTGCTCGCGAAAGTGTGGGAGTACCAAACTGCAGAGCAGCGCGGCCAGGAGATGCCTCCCGTGACAAACGAGGCGTTGAATTCCATAAAACGGTTATCCTGATATGAAAATATTTTTTCGGATTTTGCAATATCTTCGTCCATACTGGAAAAGACTTGCGCTCTCCATTGTATGTACAGTATTCTATTCGGTATTCAGCGGTGCATCGATCTATCTTTCCATTCCGTTGGTGGAAACGCTGTTTGACCAATCGTCGTCCCAGGTGCAGGCTCCGCCCCGCAATAGTGTTGTCCCGAATGGAATTGTCGGCGGGAAGCAGCAACTCGAAGATCTCATCAAATCGCTGATTTTCACCGGATCGAAGACCGAGTCTCTGTTCAAAATCTGTGTTGTCATTCTTATAGCTTTTCTCCTGAAGAATTTGTTCGGTTATGTTCAATCATATTTGATGGCCTATGTTGAGCAGGGGCTGATGATGGATATCCGGAACGAACTGTACCGTCATCTCCACAACTTGTCGTTAAGTTATTTTACGAATGAGAGAACGGGAAATCTCATTTCCCGCATCACGAACGACGTCAACGTCGTCAACGGAGGCGTCTCGGCAAGTTTCGTCACGCTTATCCGCGAGCCCCTCCTCGTGGTCGTGTTTCTTTATATTGCGTTCACCTTGAGCTGGCAGTTGACGCTCCTTTCGTTCGTCGTTTTTCCGTTTTCACTTTTCATCATCAGCTCAATTGGTGTGAGGCTCTATAAAGAAAGCGGCGTTATGCAGGAAAAGATGGCGGATATTACGTCCGTGCTTCAAGAAACGATCTCGAACGTAAAGGTCGTGAAGGCGTTCGCTATGGAAGATTTTGAAGACAAGAAATTTCAGAAAGAAACGAAGAGCTATTTTCGGACTATGCTTACGATGACGCGTGTAAGAAATCTCGCCGCGCCGGTAACGGAGTTCCTTTCGATCGTGGCCGGCGTTGCCATTATCTGGTACGGCGGGAGACAGGTCCTTGTCACGGGAGAAATGAAAGCCGCTGAATTCCTTGGATTCCTTTTTGCAATTTTTCAGGTTATGCCGCCGATAAAAGAATTGAGCAGCGTTACGAACAGGCTGCAGGAATTTGCCGCAGCCGGCAGGCGCATTTTTGAAATTCTCGACACGAAACCGGCAATTCAGAACCTTCCGGACGCGATCCCCTTATCCCCATTAAAAAAGAGCATCGAATTCAAGAATGTCTCTTTTCTTTATTCGAACCATGACAATGGCAAGCCCTCGAAAATGGAGATACTGAGTGCCATCAACCTTCGATTAAAAAGGGGAAGTCGTTGCGACTCAGTATGCTCCATATTCGCAGGGACTTGCTGTTGTCATTGTTCGAATAAAAAAAAGAGACGTTCTTGAATTCGATACTCTTCTTTAATGGGGGTAACGGGATCGCGTCCGGTAGATTTTGGATTGCCGGTTTTGTGTCGAGAATTTCAAAAACGCGCCGCCCTGCTGCGGCAAATTCCTGCAATCTGTTCGTAACGCTGCTCAGTTCTTTTATCGGCGGCATCACCTGGAATATTACGAAGAGAAATCCCAGAAATTCAGCGGCTTTCATTTCTCCCGTAACAAGGACCTGTCTCCCGCCGTACCAAATAATGGCAACCCCTGCCACGATCGAGAGAAACTCCATCACCGGCGCGGCAAGATTTCTGACACGCGTCATCGTAAGCATGGTCCAAAATAGCTCTTCGTTTCCTTCTGAAATTTTTTGTCTTCAAAATCTTCCATGGCGAACGCCTTCACGACCTTAACGTTCGAGATCGTCTCTTGAAGCACAGACGTAATATCCGCCATCTTTTCCTGCATAACGCCGCTTTCTTTATAGAGCCTCACACCGATTGAGCTGATGATGAAAAGTGAAAACGGGAAAACGACGAACGAAAGCAGTGTCAACTGCCAGCTCAAGGTGAACGCAATATAAAGAAACACGACCACAAGGAGGGGCTCGCGGATAAGCGTGACGAAACTTGCCGAGACGCCGCCATTGACGACGTTGACGTCGTTCGTGATACGGGAAATGAGATTTCCCGTTCTCTCATTCGTAAAATAACTTAACGACAAGTTGTGGAGATGACGGTACAGTTCGTTCCGAATATCCATCATCAGTCCCTGCTCAACATACGCCATCAAATATGATTGAACGTAACCGAACAAATTCTTCAGAAGAAAAGCTATAAGAATGACAACACAGATTTTGAACAGAGACTCGGTTTTTGATCCGGTGAAAATCAATGATTTGATGAGATCTTCGAGCTGCTGCTTCCCGCCGATAATTCCATTCGGGACAACACTATTGCGTGGCGGAGTCTGCACCTGGGACGAGGACTGGTCAAACAGCGTTTCCACCAACGGAATGGAAAGATAGATCGATGCACCGCTGAATATTGAATAGAATACTGTACATACAATGGAGAGTGCAAGTCTTTTCCAGTATGGGCGAAGGTATTGCAAAATTCGGAAAAATATTCTCATATCAGGATAACCGTTTTATGGAATTCAAGGCATCGCTTGTAACCGGAGGCATCTCCTGCCCGCGAAGCTCTGCAGTTTGGTACTCCCACACTTTTGCGAGCAACAGAAGTTTATAGAAAGAAGAATATACGGCAAGCAACAGTCCGCGAAAACCGTCTTTAAAGCCGGCTAAAACAAAAAACATTCTTACAAAAACTGAAAGCGGATTAACAATAAAATTGAACCATCGAACAGTTCGATGCCGTTTATCGTTCAGCCTGTTCATGACATCGAGAGAGGTGTAATCGTTGAGTTTGGCGAGGTATTGAGAGATCGAATAATACGTGTAGTGATTTAGAGGATTTCGCAATTTTCCGACCGCTCCCTGCACCTCGACACCTTCATGAACCGGTCTTTGCGGAATACATGCCTTTGCCTTCACAAACAACCGAAGTTGATAACCGGGATACCAACCGCCATGCTGCATCCATTGTCCCAGAAAGAAACTCTTGCGCGCAATTTCATATCCGCTGCAATCGTGCTGCACAGAGATGACGCTCTCAATTTCGCGGTGAAGTTCCGGCGAAACCTCTTCATCGGCGTCCACCAGCAGCACCCACGTGTGTGATGCCATCGACAGAGCGAACCGTTTCTGCGGCGCGTAGCCTTCCCATGGTCGTTGTATGATGTTGGCATTAAACCGTCGGCATATCTCCGCTGTCCGGTCAGTACTGAAAGCATCGACAACAATAATCTCGTCAGTCCATTGGACGCTGCGCAGGCACCGCTCGATATTCCGTTCTTCATTAAATGTGACGACAACGACAGAAAGTTTTTGCATAGCATATTTAGCGAACGACAAGATTCACAAGCTTGTTCTTGACGATAATTTCTTTCACAACGTGTTTACCGTCAAGGTGCTGCTTCACATTTTGCTCCGCATACGCAAGTTGTTTTAAGGCGGATTCATCGATGTCGACGGGAACATTGCTTCTTGCACGAATTTTTCCGTTCACCTGAAAAACCACTTCAACCGTTTTTTGCTGCATTTTCGATTCATCGAATGACGGCCACGGTTCGAACGCTAACGATGAGGCATGCCCCAGCTTTTGCCATAACTCTTCCGCTATATGAGGAGCGAACGGTGCAAGCAACAGTACGAACGGCTCGAGAACTTGCCGCGGACGGGATTCAGTTTTCGTTAATTCATTAACAAGGATCATCATTTGGGATATGGCAGTATTAAACCGGAGCGCCTCAATATCCTCACCAACTTTTTTCACCGTCGAGTGGTAAAGGCGCTGGAGGTCGGATGAAATCTCGAGTTTCTTCACAGCAGGATCAAGATTTCCATCTTCGCCGACAAACAAACGCCATACGCGGTTCAAAAATCGGTAGACTCCCTCCACGCCGCGCGTACTCCACGGCTTCATCTCTTCGAGCGGCCCCATGAACATCTCGAACAGCCGCACGGCATCGGCCCCGTACTCTTTGACGACTTCATCCGGGTTGACAACGTTGCCGCGCGACTTCGACATCTTCCGTGAATCCTCGCCAAGGATGATGCCTTGATGCCTGAGCTTGGTGAAGGGCTCCTTTGTGCTGACATACCCAAGATCGTATAAAATTTTGTGCCAGAAGCGCGCGTACATCAAATGAAGCACCGTGTGTTCAGATCCCCGACATACAAGTCAATCGGCATCCATTTGCGTTCAAGGTCCGGAGAACAGAATTGTTTTTCATTTTTCGGGTCGATGAACCGAAGATAATACCAGCAGGAGCCGGCCCACTGAGGCATCGTGTTCGTCTCTCTGCGGCCTTTCATGCCGGTCTCTGCATCGACGACGTTCACCCATTCAGTTGCAATGGCCAGCGGAGATTCAGTTGTTCCGCTCGGTTGGAATTTTTTCAAATCCGGAAGAAGCAGCGGAAGCTCATCGTCGCTGAGCGCTTATTGTTCCATCTTCCAGATGAATGATAGGAATCGGTTCTCCCCAGTAACGCTGGCGTGCGAAGAGCCAGTCGCGCAATTTGTAATTTACTTTCCGTTCGCCGATCCGTTCAGACTCGAGCCATTGGATCACTTTCTCCTTCGCTGCATCCACATGTAATCCGTCGAGGAATCCGCTGTTGATAGCCGGTCCGTCCTCCGTATACGCTTTTCCCTGAAAACCGGCAGACGGCTGCACGGTGCGAACGATGGGCAAACCGAACTAGCAATACGTTAATTTTTTGCCACACCTGGCA
>CAWJKX010000168.1:0-9947 GCA_963843065.1 uncultured Bacteroidota bacterium | reverse complement strand
TATGATCCGAAAGCAAGTACTGGATGATCGTCGCTTTATCGACGGCGTCTTCGATCTTTGAAAAAAGATTCTCCCCTTCTATCCAGCCGTCTTTGACTGCGTCGTCCCATCCCTTGCCCCCTTTTCGCTGCCCAACGATGACGCTGACGCCCGCATCACGCATGTTCAATGATTGTCCGTAGCCCTGCGGGCCGTAGCCGAGAATCGCGACGACTTCATTTTTCAATACCTCTTTTGCTTTTGAAAGCGGAAATTCTTCTCTTGTCACAACTTCCTCTTTGACTCCGCCGAAATCTATTGTTGCCATAAGTTGCTGCCTTTACCGTTAGTGTTTTTGTTCCACCGTTGTCTCTTCCGTATCCTGCTCCTTTGAAACATCGAGTGCTTTATTGACTTCAGAAATTTTACGCTGGCTCGAAAACGGCGTTACCTTCCAGAACATGTATGAATATTCCTGCCAGCCATTCAGTATTTCACGGGCACGCTGGCTGTCGGTCAATTCAAGATGGCGATAGATGACCGCCTGCAAATACTTAACATCCTTTTCATTGTCGAGCCGGCTCAAGCCGACAAGCTGCTTATTGTATCGTTCTTTAAAATTGCCGTCGGCATCGAAAACGTACGCAATCCCTCCGGTCATCCCGGCGCCAAAATTCTTCCCTGTGCTGCCGAGAACAACAACGGTACCGTTTGTCATGTACTCGCAGCCATGGTCCCCGACACCTTCAACTACTGCAAGCGCCCCGCTGTTACGGACGCAAAATCGTTCGCCTGCCCTGCCGCTCGCATAGAGCGTACCGCCGGTTGCACCGTACAAGACGGTATTCCCGATAATGACATCCTGTGCCGCGGTCGCCCGCCCGAATGGCGGCATGATCATGATTTCTCCGCCGCACATTCCTTTGCCGACATAATCGTTCGCTTCGCCGACAAGAATCATCCGGATCCCATTCACGAGAAATGCACCAAAACTCTGGCCGGCGCTACCGTTGAATCGCAATTCAATCGTACCATCCGGTAATCCTTTGTCGCCGTAAAGATATGCAAGTTCGCCGGCAAGCTTGGTTCCCACCGACCGGTTTGTGTTGTTGATTTTGTAATTTTTGACGACCGAACTTTTTTCTCTGATGGCATCTTTTACGTCAAGAAGGATGGTATCGTCGAGAGGTGAGTCGGATTTCTCTTTGCGGGGCTCAATCCGCTGCCGCTGTTTATTCCTTGTATCGCGCGGTGATAAGATCGCAGAGAGGTCGACGGTGTTTGCCTTTGGATGATTTTCAACCTTTACCTGGCTGAGCAGATCCGTCCTTCCGATAATTTCGCTGATCGAAGCGACGCCAAGCTTGGCAAGAATTTCACGGATTTCGTTGGCCACAGCCGTAAAATAATTGATCAGCATTTCCGGTTTTCCGTCGAAGCGCGTTCGAAGCTGCTCGTCCTGGGTCGCGATGCCGACGGGGCACGTGTTGAGATGGCACTGGCGAACATACCGGCAGCCGATTGCAATAAGCGTTGCCGTTCCGAAATTGTATTCTTCCGCTCCAAGCATTGCTGCGATCACGATGTCGCGTCCGGTTTTCATTCCTCCATCCGTCCGCAGCGTGACACGGCTGCGCAATCCGTTCAGCACAAGCACCTGTTGTGCTTCCGCGACGCCAAGTTCCCAGCAGCTTCCGCAATTTTTCACCGAGCTTAACGGCGACGCACCGGTTCCGCCTTCATGTCCGCTGATGAGAATGACGTCGGCGTGCGCTTTAGCAACGCCAGCGGCAATCGTTCCCACCCCGGCTTCCGAGACAAGCTTTACGCAAATTTTTGCCCGCGGGTTGACTTGCTTCAAATCGTAAATCAACTGCGCAAGATCTTCTATGCTATAGATATCATGATGCGGCGGCGGGGAAATTAATTGAACGCCGGGCGTTGCACGCCGGAGTCGGGCAATAAGCTCAGAAACTTTGTGCCCCGGCAGTTGACCTCCCTCTCCCGGCTTGGAGCCTTGTGCCATCTTGATCTCGATCTCCCTTGCGCTGACAAGATATTCTGCCGTTACTCCGAATCGGGCAGAAGCGATTTGTTTGATCGCACTGTTCGCCGAATCTCCGTTCGGCCGAACGCGAAACCGCACCGGGTCTTCCCCCCCTTCTCCAGTATTGCTTTTGCCTCCGATGCGGTTCATCGCAATCGCAATCGTCTCATGCGCTTCGGGCGACAACGATCCGAGAGACATGGCCGCCGTTGTGAATCGTTTCATAATATCTTCCGCCGGTTCAACGTCCCGCAGAGGAATCGACCGCCGGTTCGATTTAAACGTCATCAAATCTTTGAGGGCAACGGGCTCGTGTTCGTTCAAAGCGCGCGACAGATGTTTATAGTCCTCCTGGCTTCCCGATTTTCTGAGCTGCTGCATCGCCCGTAAAGCGTCGGGAGACCATGCATGGAGTTCGCCATTCTTTTTAAAGCGGAACATCCCGTGGTCTGTAAGCTTAGGATCCTTCTGCTCCGTACGCCGTTGCGTGGCGCCTCAGCGATTCATCAATAATTTCTTTTAACCCGATGCCGCCAATCCGCGAAGGAGTATTTGTAAAATATGCATCGATAACATCTTTCCCGATACCGATCGCTTCAAAAATCTGCGCGCCACGATAGCTTCCCAGCAAGGAAATTCCCATCTTCGACATGATTTTCAAAATGCCGCTTTCGATCGCAATCTTGAAATTCTTAAAGGCCGCTTCCAGCGTGAGCGACTTGTCGGCGCGTATGTCTACAAGGCGGCGGATTGTCTCCAGGGCGAGGTACGGGTTGATCGCGTTTACGCCGTAGCCGATCAATGTCGCGAAATGGTGGATGTCCCGCGGTTCCGCTGTTTCCGTCACCACGCTGAGTCTCAACCGCTTATTTTTTCTGATGAGGTGGTTGTGAACGGCGCCTGTAGCGAGGAGCATCGGCAAGGGAACACTGTGTTCATCAACGCCGCGATCGCTCAGGACGACAAGGTACTTCCCTTCGTCTGCGGCACGCTCGGCTTCTGCACACAATTCCTCCAACCTTTTTTCCGCACCGCTCAATCCCTCTGCGAGAGGAAACAATGTTGAAAGAGTAACCGATTGAAATGCTTCATCCTCAAACGAACGAAGTGCATCGAGTTCGTAATCGAAGAGAAACGGGCTGTTGATCTGCACCTGCTTGGCATGTTCCGGTGTTTCACCGAACCAATTCCGCCGGAGCCCGAGTTTGCCCGTCAACGACATTACTAATTTTTCCCTGATCGGGTCAATCGGCGGGTTTGTCACCTGCGCAAATTGTTGTGTGAAATACGACGAGAGCAATTTCGGCTGCCGTGAAAGCACGGCAAGCGGAGCGTCATCGCCCATTGACCCGACCGGTTCCTTCCCTTCTTCAATCATCGGTGGAAAAATGAGGCCGAGTTCTTCGTAACTGTAACCGAAACACAATTGAAGGCGCAATGTCTCTTCGACGGAGAATGGGGTCTTTGGCGAAAAACCGGGCTTGACATGTTCCTGGGCACGGATTAAATTTTCGCTGACCCATTTCGCGTACGGCCGTTCAGCTGCAAGCTCCCGCTTGATATCGAGGTCTTTCAACAAAATGCCGCGAGCGGTATCGACGGCAATCATCTGGCCGGGACCGAGTCTTCCCTTCTTTACAACCGTTGCATCGTCCATATCGACCGGCCCGACTTCCGATCCAACAACGATCAATCCGTCGTTCGTAATTTTATATCTGCATGGACGAAGTCCATTGCGGTCAAGAGAAGCTGCAACCGTTACTCCGTCGCTGAAGATCAACGCCGCCGGTCCATCCCACGGCTCGCTGAAGCATTCATGGTACTCAAAAAAGGCGCGGACGGACGGGTCGACGCGGTACGACGAGTTCCATGCCTCGGGAACGAGCATCAACATTGAATGGAGAATTCCACGCCCGGAAAGGGTCAACGCTTCAAGAGCATTATCGACATTTGCCGAGTCGCTCGCATTCGGTTGAAGAATGGGCTTCAGAAATTCGACATCGTCTCTCCAGAATGGTGATTCCAATTCCGCTTCGCGCGCCTTCGTCCAGTTTCTGTTCCCTTGAATTGTATTGATCTCGCCGTTATGCCCCAGCATGCGGAATGGATGAGCGAGCTCCCATCTCGGAAACGTGTTCGTGCTGAATCGTTGATGGAAAATCGCCAGCGCAGTTTCATACTCGGGCGATTGTAAATCAATGTAGAACCTGTCGAGCGTCAACGGTGTCACGAGACCTTTGTAGACAATAGTACGGCTTGAGAACGAGACGGCATAAAAATTTTCAATGGATGCATTCTTCATCTCCCTCTCAATTTCTCTGCGTGTAATATAAAGCGTTCGTTCAAACTCGGCCGCACTGAGATGCTTCGGTTTTCCGATCAGCACCTGACGGATATTGGGCTGCGTTGCAGCCGCCTTGTCTCCGAGACACGACGAGTCCGTCGGCACAATCCGCCAGCCGAGAAAACGAAGCTCCCGCTTTTGAATGACAGACTCGACTATCGACTTGCAAGCTGTAAATGAATGCTCTGTGGTGTGCGGCATAAACAACATTCCGACAGCAAGGTCGGTATCGCCGCTTATTTGAGAGGATAACTCCGGAACGGCAGAAAGGAAAAACTTTGTCGGAACCTGCGTCAAAATTCCAGCCCCGTCCCCTGTCTGGGCGTCGGCATCGACCGCACCACGATGCGTGACGTTGCAGGCAGCTTTCAGTGCCCGCTTGAGGATCTTATTACTTTTCTGGCCAGAGATATTCGCAACGAACCCTGTGCCGCACGCGTCGTGCTCGAAACGCGGGTCATATAACGGGAAGTTCTTACGGATGTCTGCTTCGTCCAAGGTCATCTTCAATCTACCTCTCCTTGAAATTCTCTTTTTAATGCGACTCTCCCGGTACGGGCCATCTCTTTAATCACGAAGGGTTTCAGCATTTTGATAATTGCATCGATTTTCTGTTGACCGCCTACGGCTTCTATTGTGGCTGTTTTCGGGCTGATGTCTATAATCTTCGCACGAAATATCTCGACTATTTGCATAATCTCAGAGCGCGTCTCAGCCGTTGTCTGTACTTTAATAAGGGCAAGGTCGCGCTCGACGAAACTTTCGTACGTGAGGTCTGTTACCTTGAGCGTGTCGATAAGTTTGTTCAACTGTTTGATGATCTGCTCGATAACGCCGTCATCGCCGCGCGTCACGATCGTCATGCGGGACACCGAATCGTCTTCCGTGGGACCGACCGTGAGGCTGTCGATATTGTATCCCTTAGCGGAAAACAATCCGGCAATTCTGTTGAATGCACCGAATTTATTTTCCACAAGAAGAGAAATCGTATGTTTGCGTGTCTGCGCATCAATCGTTTCTGTTTCCTTTTCCGAGATCGTAGTCATCGTCGTTATCCTTTGGTCAACGTGATTAATTCTTCCGATTCCTTCTCTTCTCCGTTGATACCCGCACTTCTTCATCCGGAATGTCTATGATCTCATTCCAGGTCTGTCCTGCCGGAATCATCGGATAGACGTTGTCTTCCGGAACAACTTTGAATTCAACAATAACGGGTCCATCTTTCACTGCCAACGCTTTTTTTATGACATCTTCAACTTCATTGGTATTCACGGCACGAAAACCCGGACAGCCGTACGCGTCGGCAAGTTTCACGAAATCCGGGCTGTACATTGCAACATGCGAGTAGCGCTTGCGCCAGAACAACTCCTGCCATTGCCGCACCATGCCAAGATAGCCGTTGTTCAGGATGAAAATTTTCACCGGCACTTTATACTCAACGCACGTCGCCATTTCCTGGATATTCATTTGGATACCGCCATCGCCGCTCACGGAAATTATCGGCAAATCTTTTCTAGCGAATGACGCGCCCATCGCCGCAGGCAACGAGAATCCCATCGTCCCCAAGCCGCCCGATGTAATATATGTCCGGGGATGGATATATTTGAAAAATTGCGCAGCCCACATTTGATGCTGCCCAACGTCGCTGACGATAACGGCATTGCCGTTTGTAAGTTCGCCGATTTTTTTGATAACATGCTGCATTCGAATCAGTTTCCCGTTTCGGTACCGAAGCGGATGCTCCGACTTCCATTGCTTGATTGTTTGAAGCCAGTCCATGGTATCAAGCGGCTCAACCATCTGGATTAATTTTTGCAAAACTCTTTTTACATCGCCCACAATCGGAACGTCGACTTTTACATTCTTGCTGATGGCTGTCGGATCGATATCGATATGAATCTTTTTTGCTTCAGCGGCAAACGCTTCTGTGTTGCCTGTAACGCGGTCATCAAACCGTGCGCCCACGGCAATAAGCAAATCGCAATAGTGCACAGCGGTGTTGGAATACCATGTCCCGTGCATGCCAAGCATTCCCATTGATAATTCGTCGTTTTCGGGGAAGGAACCAAGCCCATGCAATGTCGTTGTAACCGGGATCCGCGTTTTCCTTGCAAAATTTTTCAATTCTTCCGACGCGTTAGAGAGAATTGCACCGCCGCCGACGTACAGAACAGGTCGCTTTGATTTCGCAATAAGTGCAGCTGCTTTCTCGAGCTGCTTCATGTGGCCTTCAACGTGTGGATTATATGAGCGTAAAGAAACTTTTTTCGGATAGTCGAAATGGGTTTTACTCGCCATTACATCCTTTGGCAAATCCACTAAAACAGGACCCGGCCTTCCCGTGGTTGCAACATAAAATGCTTCTTTGATTGTAGAAGCGAGCTCTTTGACATCGCGGACAAGGTAATTATGTTTTGTTATCGGGCGCGTGATGCCGACGATATCCGCTTCCTGAAAAGCGTCATTTCCTATCAGCTTTAAAGCAACCTGTCCCGTAAAGACTATGATGGGTACAGAATCCATGTATGCGTCGGCTATGCCGGTGACGGTATTCGTCGCGCCGGGGCCCGAGGTAACAAGAGCCACGCCGGGTTTGCCGCTTGCCTTAGCGTACCCTTCGGCAGCATGCACTGCTCCCTGCTCATGCCGTGTAAGGATATGCTTGATATCTGAAATGTCATGAAGGGCATCATAAATACCGATCACTGCACCGCCGGGATATCCAAAAACGATTTCGACCCCTTCTTCAATCAAGGAGCGGACGAAGATTTCCGCCCCGGTCATTAATTTTACCGGGAGCGGGGGAGTTATATCTTTCTGTTGTGCCATAACCGTAGTCTGGTTTGTGAATGATTATGTTAAAAAAAATCTAAACGGCGAAACCAAGGAATTTCTGTTTTCCTCCAGAGGTTACGCCTTTATCTTAACTTTTGCTTTGGAAATATTCGGTGGTGTGTTTGGGGTAACCTCTGGTCTGTCTTAGCCTACAATTGTTAGGCTTAGAATACCCGGTAGAGTTCCCAAAATAATAATAATGCCGGCGACGAAGAAGGGGGATACGGCGAGAATACGCATCAGCGTTTCTGACATTCAAACTACTAGAAATGTAATTCGTATTTTTATGAGTTCGTCTTGACATGTCCGGTCTTATGGGGATGACAATTCATCCGATTCGTTGCACTCTAAAAAGATAAGAATTTATTCTCTTTTGTCAAGTAAAATATTCGTTTTTTTTGTATTTGCAAAAGATTCAGTAAATTGTTTATCAGGAAAAAATCTCTATATTTGTCCTTCATCGCCATGTTCCGAGACCGAAATGATACGATTGCCGCTATTGCGACCCCATTAGGGGAAGGGGGAATCTCTTTGCTTCGGGTAAGCGGGGTAAGGGCAATAGAAGTGGTCGAGCAGCGTTTTTAGCGGTAAATCCTTGTTATCCGAGGCCATTTCTCATACGATTCATCACGGCAGGATTGTGCATCCCTGTGATGGCGTTGTGGATGAAGTTCTTGTCTCAGTTTTTAAGAAGCCGCACTCATACACAGGGGAAGACGGGGTTGAAATAAGCTGTCATGGAAGTTACTTTGTCTCACGAAAAATTCTTGAGACCGTTATTGCTGCCGGTGCAAGAATGGCCGACCCAGGAGAATTCACTCTAAGAGCCTTTCTCAACGGCAAGATGGACCTGATGCAAGCGGAGGCAGTAGCTGACTTGATCCATTCGAAGACGGCGCTGGCTCATCGCGCATCCATTGAGCAGCTTAGCGGCAGATTATCGGCAGCAATTAATAACCTCAGAAAGAAACTGATCGATTTGTGTTCATTGCTGGAACTTGAGCTGGACTTTGCCGAGGAGGGAATCGGATTGGCAGATCCTGAACAAGACGAGTTCAATTTTTAATGAGAGCAATAACGGAAATAGAAAACTTTGATAAAATCCTACAATTACGGGAAGCTTTTTCGTGATGGTGTAAAGGTTGTGTTAGCTGGGAGTCCAAATGTTGGAAAATCAAGTCTCTTGAATGTTCTCTTGCAGGAAAACCGGGCTATTGTGAGTGAAATTCCCGGTACAACCAGAGATGTAATTGAAGAGTCTGTCTTGATAGATGGAATCGTTTTTCGGCTCGTGGATACCGCCGGACTAAGAATCACCACTGATACCGTTGAGCAAGAAGGGGTTAGAAGAAGCAATGACCAAATCATTTCCGCTGACTTGATTTTGCTACTTGTTGATTCTTCGGTTCCTCTTGGAAGCTCGCTCGATAGTGTTTTGGGCTTCTTAAAAGATTATGGCAACAGAATAGTGCTCGTATTAAACAAAACAGATATTAGGAGTCCTGAATTTGAATATCAACGATTGAGAGAATTTGACAGCCTTGCTATTTCTTGCATTACAAAACAAGGCATAGGCGACCTCACAAAAAAACTAGTCCATCTAGTGCTTGGCGGATTTGATTCATATTCTTCGAGTATTACAATTCAAAGTGAACGACATCAGTATTTGCTTAAATTAACCCAAGAAAAGCCTAATTTCGGCGAGTTCCGCTTTTAATAGCGGGTTGGGCAATGAGTTAGTCGCAATCGATTTGAGGTGTGCTCTAAACTGTCTGGGGGAAATTATTGGGCTTACAACGCCAGATGACATACTCAACAATATTTTTTCGAGATTTTGTGTCGGAAAGTAGATTGTTTCACGTGAAACACGATTATGCTGACTAAAGAACCAAAAAGCCACTACGACGTAATTGTCGTTGGAGGCGGCCACGCTGGAATCGAAGCTTCATTGGCTGCCGCAAGGGTGGGCTGTTGCACTTTACTTGTTACACTAAAAGCATCCTCGATTGGAAGGCTTTCCTGCAATCCGGCAATAGGTGGAACGGCAAAGGGGCATATTGTCAGGGAAATAGATGCTTTAGGGGGAGAAATGGGAAAAATCGCCGATGCCACAGGAATCAACTTCAAGATGTTGAATAAATCCAAAGGCCCAGCTGTATGGTCCCCTCGTTCTCAAAACGATAGGGAAGAGTATGCGGCTGAAGCCCAAAAGAGGATCCTGCGGCAACCAGACTTAGATGTTTTGGAGGACTCACTTTGTGAGCTTATTGTTGAAGGCGGCTCGTTGAAGGCGATCCGAACTTCTGTGTTGGGATTCATTAGCTGTAAGTCCCTTGTCATCGCCTCTGGGACATTTCTTAATGGTCTTATGCACACGGGATTAAGAAACCGAAGAGGTGGAAGGTTCGGTGAGCCGCCAGCTACCCACATTACCGAATGCCTTAACCGCCTCGGCTTCGTGTCCGGAAGGCTCAAGACAGGAACTCCGCCAAGGATTGATTTCAGAAGCATTGACCTTTCTTCTGTTGAAGTTCAGGAAAGCGATAGCCCTCCCGTACCATTTTCCTTTTCTACTGATAGGATATTGAATAAACTGATTCCGATGTATTTGACTTATACTAATAAAGAAACTCACGATGTCTTAAGGAGGGGATTCGATCGTTCTCCATTGTTCACAGGAAGAATCAAGGGGACCGGCCCACGTTACTGCCCGTCGATAGAAGACAAGGTTTCTCGATTTGC